>NC_013521.1:2734336-3038152 GCF_000024925.1 Sanguibacter keddieii DSM 10542 | reverse complement strand
CCGGTCGGGGGTGGCGGGCGTCGTGCGTGGGTCGGTCGCGGGCGGGTCGGCCGCGACCGAGGGGGGAGCCCGGTGCGTCCGCGCGGCCTCGCGGAGCGCGACCGCGGCACCCGCGGTGATGCCCAGCACGGTGACGACGAGCAGCACGCGGTAGTCGACGAGGCCGAGGAGCGAGGCCCCCACGACGGTGAGCGCGAGCTGAGGCACGTTGAGCAGCATGTTGGTCGCGGCCGAGACGCGCCCCTGGAGCCGGGGCGGCGTCCTCAGCTGCCGCTCGGTGACGAAGCCGACGATCGCCCACGTCATGCCCAGGCCCACGAGGCCGAGCCCGAGCAGCACGCCCACCAGGCTGCTGCCCAGCGCCGGGAGCACCCCGAGCGCGACGGCCCCGAGCCCGACGGTCACCAGGCGAGGTGACCCCCACCGGGCGACGAGCCGCGCCGCGGTGAGACCCGCCACGATCGCGGTGGCGCCCTGCACGCTCGACACCGGTCCGAGCATCTCTGGACCGAGCCCGAGCCCCTGGTCGATGATCGCGAAGCTCGAGGCGTTGAGCAGCCCGACCGCGCCGCAGGCCACGAGGAGCGCCACGGTGAGCGCGCCGAGCGGCGGGGTGCGCAGCAGGTGCCGGAACCCGGCCGTCACCTCGGTGCGGAACGGCTCGCGCTCGTCGCGTGCGGTCGGCGGGGTCTCGACGAGACGGATCCTGGCGACCACCACGGCGGCCACCGCGAAGGAGGCGGCTGCCGCGGTGACGAGCGGCAGCGGTCCGGTGGCCACGTAGACGCCGGCGCCGAGCAGCGGCATGGTCAGCCGGAACACCTGGTCGATGGTGGTCAGCCGACCGTTGGCCGCGGCCAGCGCCTCGTCGGGCAGCATGTCGCGGACGAGACCCGACTGCGCGGCGGTCGTCGCGAAGCCGACGAGGGAGTAGATGACGGTCACGGCGAACACGACCCACACGTCGCGCGGGCCCTGTACGGCGAAGAGGGCGAGCAGGCTCACGGCGCCGGTGGTGTAGGTGGCGGTCATCATCCGGCGACGGGAGACCCTGTCGGCCACCTGGCCGAGCAGCGGCGAGACGAGCGCCGGGAGCCCGAGCGCGGCGAACACGAGGCCACCCAGGCTGTCGGACCCGGTGAGGTCCTTGACCCAGACGGCGAGGATGAGCGCGAGGACCGAGTCGGCGAAGTTGGTGAAGCCCCAGGCGACGGTGAGCAGCCGGAACCCGGGGGAGCGCAGCGCCGATCGGGCTGTCGTCGAGGCAGGGGTCGGCGTCGACCTCACGCGTCGTCCCGTGCGACCGGCGCCACGGCCCCGTCGCTGGACGCCACGTCCACGTCGCCGTGGGCGACCGCCCACAGGTGGGCGCTGCGTGCCCCCTCGGGGCGGAGCGCAGGGTTCTCTGCCCGGCCGTCGAACCGCGCCGCGAGCCCTTCGATCTCGGCGGTCAGCTGAGCCATCTCCTCGGCGGTGGCCCAGAAGGTGGCCCGCGTCATGGTCGACGCGTCGAGCCACTCGGGCGGCAGGGTGCTCGCCCGGTCGAGCCACGCGGAGATCCTCGCGGACTCGCGCTCGACGGTGATCCGGGCGAGCTCGGTGACGGCACGCAGCGACCCGGGCTCCTCGGCGTCCCACCGGGTCCGGCGTCCCTGCCCGACGACCTGCCACGGCTTCTCGCGTCCTACTCGCTCCGCAGGCTCGATGAAGCCGTGGCGCGCGAGCGTGCGCAGGTGGAAGGAACAGCTGGCCACGGACTCCCCGGTGAGCCCCGCGCAGCGGGTCGCCGTGGACGGCCCGTGCTCGTCGAGCAGGTCGAGGAGCTGCAGGCGCAGGGGGTGGGCGAGGGCCCGGATGCGCTCGGGGTCGGAGGTGACGACATGGCGGGAGCCTGCAGCAGGGCGGGGCGGGGTGTCGGGCATGACCAGGACGGTAGCAACATCAAGAAGTCTTGCGCAAGACTTCTTTAGAATACGGATCGAGGCGATAGTCTCGAACCAGTGCGCGCTCGCGGGGTGACCCGACGTGGCGCAGGCCGACGCCGAGAGGGGCACCCATGACCGACCGACCTGCTTTCGCCCCGCCCTGCGGACCCGTGGTCGGGTGGACCGACGCCGACGCGCGGGTGGTCCGGGCGACCGGCATCCCGTACGCGCGCGCCGAGCGCTTCCAGGCCCCGAGTCCCGCCGCCGACTGGTCTGAGCCGCTCGAGGCGTCGGAGTGGGCGCCGGCCTGCCCGCAGGCCCCCGTCGTGTTCCTCGAGCGCGTCCTGGGCAGCGAGTTCGGTGCGCTGGCCACCGACGAGCACTGCCAGAACCTCTCGGTCACCCTCCCCGAGGACGTGCACCCGGGGGAGGGCCTCCCCGTGATGGTGTGGATCCACGGCGGCTCCTACACCTCGGGAGCCGGAGACGTCTCGGTCATGGACCCGGCGCCGCTCGTCGCGGAGCAGCGGGTGGTCGTGGTGACCGTGACCTACCGGCTCGGGCTCTTCGGCTACCTCGGCGGCGGCTCGGGCCGGCCCGCGAACCTCGGCCTGCTCGACCAGGTCGAGGCGTTCCGGTGGGTGCAGCGCAACATCGCCGCCTTCGGTGGAGACCCGGACAGGGTGACCGCCTTCGGCCAGTCGGCGGGCGGCGACGCCGTCGCGCACCTCATGGCCACCCCGGGGGCGAGCGAGCTGTTCGGCCGGGCGATCGTCCAGAGCGCACCGCTCGGCATCGCGCGCGGACGCCGGGCGATGAACGACGCGATGCTCGCCGCGGCCGGCGACGTCACCGCGCAGACGCCGGTCGCAGAGGTGGTAGCACAGCAGTCGAGGGTCGCGGGGGCGGCCAAGGGCTCCGGGCTGCGGGCGGCGATGCCCTTCGGCACCCAGTACGGGCACGCGCCGCTGCCCGCGGAGGACGACGTGGACGCGGTCTGGGACGCGGTGGCACCTGACATCGACGTGCTCGTCGGCCACACGTCCGAGGAGGCGCGGCTGTTCGTCCGCGAGGTCCCCGCCGTCCGTCGGGCGGTCGCGCTCCCTGTGGTCGGGCGCCTCGTGCAGCGCGGGCTGGTCGCCGCGCTCACCGCCGCCGTCTACGGACGCTCGTCACGGCGGTTCGCCCGGCGCCACGCACGGGCAGGCGGGCGGGCGCACCACTACGTCCTGTCCTGGGCGGCACCCGGGAACCCGTGGGGCGCCGCGCACACGGTCGACCTGCCGCTGCTGTTCGGCGACGAGAATACCTGGGCGCGCGCCGAGCTCGTCGAGGGGGCCACCTGGGAGCAGATCCAGTCAGCGGGCCGCGAGGTGCGCGCCGTCTGGGGTGCGTTCGCCCGCGGCGAGGACCTCGGCCGGGGGACGGACGTCCCCGGGGTCCTGAGGTGCGCAGCGGTCCGCTGAGGGGCGTCGACCGCTTCCCGGCCGACGGGCTGGAGCAGGCTGCTCAGGCGGGGCGGCGGGCGTCGTAGGTCTCGCGGGCCTCGACCACCTCGGGGACCGCGTCCTCGATGACGCGGATCAGCGCGGCCAGCCTGTCGGACACCTGGACGCCGAGCGTCGTGAGGCTGTACTCGACGTGCGGCGGGATGGTCTCGCGGACCTCGCGCACCACGAGGCCGTCGCGCTCGAGCGCCTGGAGGGTCTGCGACAGCATCTTCTCGCTCACGCCGTCGATCTTGCGGCGCAGCGCGTTGAAGCGCACCGAGCCGTCGCGCAGCGCGGCGACGGCGAGCACCCCCCACTTGGACGCGACGATCTCGAGGGTCTGCCGCGAGCTGCAGCCGCGCTGGAAGACGTCAGGCGCGAAGGCGGAGAGGTCGTCGTCGAGGGCGAGGTCGACCGAGGCGCTCGCGGGGCTCGTCGGCTCGGTGGCCGTAGTGGTGAGCGAGGAGGTCTCGGTGCTGGGCATGGGACGAGTCTACGCTCACGCTGGCAATTCAGACAGTGCTGTGATGCAGAACGCACTGTGCATTCGATTGCACTTTCTAAAAGTTAGTGCCATGCTCAGCGGATAGCCGACCTCGCCGCAGGCCAGACCTGTGGCCCACGAACCAAGGAGCACATCGCCATGATCGCTGTCACCGGAGCCACCGGACACCTCGGACGCCTCGTCGTCGACGCCCTGCTCGAGCGCGGCGTCGCCGCCGACCAGGTCGTCGCCGTGGTGCGCACCCCCGCCAAGGCCTCCGACCTCGCCGAGCGCGGTGTCCAGGTCCGCGAGGGCGACTACTCCCGCCCCGAGACCCTCGCGACCGCCTTCGCCGGCGTCGACACCCTGCTGCTCGTCTCCTCCTCCGAGGTCGGCCAGCGCGTGCCGCAGCACGTCAACGCCATCGACGCCGCGAAGGCCGCCGGCGTCGGCCGCGTCGTCTACACCAGCGCCCCGCAGGCCACGACGTCCTCGCTGATCCTCGCCCCCGACCACAAGGCGACCGAGGAGTACCTCGCGGCTTCTGGCCTCGCGACCACCGTCCTGCGCAACAACTGGTACACCGAGAACTACCTCGACGCCGTCAAGCAGGCCGCCGACTCCGGCCAGATCCTCGCGAGCGTCGGTGACGGCCGGGTCGCGAGCGCACCGCGCTCCGACTTCGCCGAGGCCGCAGCCGTCGTCCTCACCGACGACGCGCACGCCGGGAAGGTCTACGAGCTCACCGGCGATGTCGCCTGGACCTTCGACGAGCTCGCCGCCGCCGCGGGCGAGGTCCTCGGCCGCGAGGTCTCCTACCACCGCGCCACCCCCGAGGAGCACGCGGCCACGCTCGCCGGCTTCGGCCTGGACGAGGGGACCGTCGGGTTCGTGGTCGCCCTCGACGGCAACATCCGCGACGGCGAGCTCGCGACCGCCACGGACGACCTCTCGACCCTCCTCGGCCGCCCCACCACCGGCCTCGTCGAGGCGCTGCGCGCCGCACTCTGAGCCGACGGTGCTCTGAGCCGACGGCGCCCAGAGGCGTCTCGAGGTCTTCCCGGCCAGGTCCGGTGCGCCACCACGGCGCGCCGGGCCTGGCCGTCTCTGCGCCGGTCTGGGGACGTCACGTCGCGCCCTTCCGGTCCGAGGGTGAGGCTCCTACACTCAGCCCCATGGGCGATGTGACGCAGGGCACCCCGAGGACGCAGCCTCCGGGACGTGGCGACGAGAAGAGCACCCTCATGGGGTTCCTCATGCTCAACCGCGAGACCGTGGTGATCAAGGCCCAGGGGCTGTCCGACGAGGACGCCGCGCGGCGTCTCGTCCCGAGCCTGACCACGGTGTCCGGGATCATCCGGCACCTCGCCGACGTCGAGCGCTCGTGGTTCGTCGAGGCCGTCGAGCAGCGGCCCTACGACCGCCGGTTCGGCGGGGACGACGACCCGGACGGCGAGTTCCGCGTCACCGGGGCGGACTCGCTCGCCGAGATCGTCGAGGACTACCGGGCTGCGTGGGCCGAGGCGGACGAGGTCCTGCTCCGGCACGACCTCGACGAGGCGCCGGAGAACCCGGAGTACCCGTCCTTGCGCTGGGTGCTCGTCCACGTCATCGAGGAGACCGCGCGCCACCTCGGCCACGTCGACATCCTCCGCGAGCTCCTCGACGGGGTCACGGGGGAGTAGGGGCGGAGGGGCGACCGCAGGCGGCAGCCCGCGATCCACCGAGCCGTCTGTGCCGAGAGCGGCGGGTCATCCTCGGCGAAGCTCTGAGAGCTCGATGGTCGTCTTGGCGTCGATCTCCGATCGGGCCTGGACGAGCTCGGCGACGGCCGCGCCGTCGGAGAGGATCTCGATCGTCTCTTCAAGGGCTGCGAGGTCGTCCAGCGAGACGAGGACGGCGGCGGGCTCGCCGGCCCGCGTGATGATGACGCGGTCGTGCGTGGCCTCCACCGAGCCGACGATGGAGGGCAGGCGCGCCTTCGCGAGCGCGAGCGACACTGTCGTGGACATGGCCCGAATGCTAGCGCTCTCGAGCCTCGGGAGCAGTACTGCTGGGGGGCGTCGCTACTTCCGTGTCGAGGTGGAGAGGGTGGCGTAGCCGGTGCCCCAGGAGGTGCCGGACTTGGCGAGGACGCGCACGGTGTACGGCGTGCCCTTCTTCAGGCCGGTGACCTTGGCGGTGCGGGCCGAGCTGCTGCCGTCGGTCACGGTGGTCCAGGTGCGCTTGTCGCGCGAGACCTGCACGCGGTAACCGGTGACCTGCGCGCCCGAGGTCTTCGGGGCCTGCCAGGAGAGCGACAGGGTGGTCGCCGCCCGTGCGGTGACCTTGGCGGAGCGCGGCGCAGAGGGGGCCGCCAGCGTCTTCGCGCGGACCGTCGTCGCGGCTCCGGTGGTCTTGCCGTCGGCGACCGCGGTGACGCGGAAGGTGTACGCCACCCCGGGCGCGAGCTTGCGGACGGTCGTCGAGGTCTTCGTGCTCACGCCGTCGGCGTAGGTGGTCCACGTCTTGCCGTCGCGGGACGTCTCGATCGTGTAGTCCACGACCAGGGCCGCGGAGGTCGCCGGGACGCCCCAGCTCAGGCCGACGGTCGACGGCGCTCGTGAGGTCACCTTGAGCGACCGCACGGCCGACGGGCGGGGAGCGGTCTTGATGCTGGCCTTGGCCCAGGCGCTCGTGGCGCTGCCGGCGAGCGCCTTGACGCGCACGGTGTAGGTGGTGCTCGCCTTGAGGCCGGTCAGCCGGATCGACCTGTTGGTGACGGTCACGGCCTTCGACCACGTGGTGCCGTTCGTCGAGTGCTGCACGCTGTACCCGGTCGGTGCGGTGCCCGCGGGTGCTGTCCAGGTCACCGTCGCCGCGGTGGTCCCGACCTTCGACGCGACGATCTTCGTGGGGACGCCGGGTGCGGGTGCTCCCGGGCGCGTGGTCGAGGGCGCGGAGCCGACGCCGAAGATGCGGTTCGGGCTGCCGGGGCCGGCGTCCTTGACGCCACGCCCGCTGTTCGCCTCGAGACGCTCGGTCACCTGGCTCGGCGTGAGCGTGCGGGTGTCGGACAGCAGCAGGGCCGCGAGGCCGGCAGCGTGCGGGGCGGCCATCGAGGTACCCGACTTGGTGCCGGTGCCGTTCCCGGGGATGGTCGAGACGATCCGCGCGCCGGGCGCGAAGCCGTCGACGCAGCGACCCCAGCTCGAGAACGAGGCGCGGGTGTCGGTCATGGTGGTCGCGGCGACCGTGAGCGCCGAGGGCGCCGACGCGGGCGACGACAGGCAGGCGTCGCTGTTCGAGTTGCCGGCGGCGACGACCACGAGCAGGCCGGAGGCGGTGGCCGCCTCGACGGCGCGGGTCAGCGCGGAGCTGGTCCCGCCGCCGAGCGACATGTTGATGACGCCCGGGGTGCCCTTCGGGTGGTTCGCGACGATCCAGTCGAGCCCGCGGATGACGTCCGAGACGCTCCCGGACCCACCGCACTTGAGCACCCGCACCGGCACGATGGTCGCGGACTTGGCGACCCCGTAGGTGCGCGACGCGACGGTCCCGGCGACGTGGGTGCCGTGCCCGTTGCAGTCTGCGGTCGCGACGCCGTCCGGGAGGGCGTTGAACCCGGCGGTCACCCGCCCGCCGAACTCGGTGTGGGTCCGCTCGACCCCGGTGTCGACCACGTACACGCGGACGCCGGACCCGGCGGTCCGGGGGTAGGTGAACCGTCCGTCGAGGGGGAGGGTGGCCTGGTCGACGCGGTCGAGACCCCAGGGGGCACGGTCCTGCGTCGAGTTCTCGTCGATGGACACGGGCAGGTCGGGCTCGACGCTCAGGACGCCCTCGACGTCGGCGAGCGCCTCGATCTGGTCCGCGGTGGCCTCGACGGCGTAGCCCTGCAGCGCGTCCTCGTACTCGTGGACGGCGGTGATGTCCTCGGTCGCGAGCTCTGCCGGGACCGGGTCGTGGGCCGGGTCGACCTCGACGAGCCACGTGGTGACCTCGTCGTCACCCGCGGCGGGGAGCGTGGGGACGTCGGTGGGGTCCGTGCCGGGTGCCGGGGCGTCGCTCGGCGCGGGGTCGGCCTCGTCAGCCGTGACCTCGCGCGGGGTGGGCTCGGACGGCGACGCGTCGGTCGGTGCCGCCGGGGCGTCGTCCGCAGCGGGCGCCGTGACCTCAGGGTCCGCCAGCGGCGCAGTCTCGTCCGTGGTCGAGGGCTCTGTCGGCTCCGACGGCTCGGTGGGCTCGAGCGCGGCCTCCGGGGCGGTCGGGTCGAGCGGGGTGTCGGAGGGCGAGCCCGTCTCCGGTGCTGTCTCGCCCTGCGTCGCGGTCGGCTGCACGGCGTCGGAGGTCTGGGCGTGCGCGGGGAGGGTGATCCATCCGACGGCGAGTGCCGTCGTGACGACGACAGCACCGATTCGGTGTGGTGCGGGGAGGGGGGCGGGCATGGTCCACGTCTCTCGAGTCTGCTGCGACGGCCGGTTGCCGCTCACTCATCTCTTCGTCGCTACCAGTCGGTAGGGATGGGGTGAGCGTGAGCACATCTGCGGACTCCACCCGGGTGAAGGGGCACCGAGGGTGTGACAAATGGTGGGCAAGCGGCGGTCGGGTCGGTCGTCCGGCGCCTCGCGCAGGGTGCGCGCGCGGCGCGCGTGGCCCGGAGGACAGCACGGGCTAGGGTCGTCGGATGGCCTCGACAGACACTGCCGTCCGGTGGGCTGGTGCCCTGAGCATCGCCCTCGTCCTCTCCGCGTGCTCGGCTGAGCCCACCTCAGAAGAGGTCGAGCAGCGGGCTCGAGAGATCCAGCAATGGATGGGTGCGCGCAACGAGGGGGGTGTCGCGGGGACGCTCGGTGCGGGCGCGGGTCTGGTCTCCCCGTTGGACGAGGTCCCGCACGACCAGGCGGGGCGACAGACGCCCGGCGTCACTCTGAGCTACGAGACGCCGGTCGTCCTCGAGGGCGTCCTCGCGTCGTGCTTCGGCGATGGGACGGTCGACCTCACGGTCCACGTGGCGACCGTGTCCGGTGAGATCACGTACGACACGTCGACCGAGTTCCCGGACCTCCCCTGCGGGGAGGACAGCGAGCTGACTCTCGAGGCCGACGACGTGACCGCGATCGGCTTCAGCGTGTCGGGCGTCGAGCGTGACGGCGCGTACTCGGCGGTCGCACTCGGGACGCCACCACCCTGAGGGCGCTGCGGCGACCTCAGGGTGCAGGGATCCTGCTCAGTGCTTCGCCTTGATGACCAGCACCGGGACGGCGGAGTCGAGCAGGACCCGCTGGGTGGTGCTGCCGAGCAGGAACTTCCCGACGCTCGAGCGCTTGCGCGACCCGATGACGATGACCTGCGCGTCGGAGCGCTCGGCGTGGTCGAGGATCGCGTCGGCGACGTCGATGGTGTCGAGGCGGAAGGCGACCTCGACCTCCTGGTCGCCCACGGTCTCGAGCAGGTGTGCGAGGTGCGCGGGTACGGGCGCCGACTCGGGCTGCGGGGTGAGCACGAGGATCGTCACCGTCGTGCCGCGGCGGGAGGCCTCGGACACGGCGGCCGCGAAGGCCGCCTCGCCCTGAGGTGTCTCGTTGTAGGCCACCAGAACCGTCATGTCGCAGAACTCCTGTGTCAGTGCGAAGTGTCGAGCCGCTCGCAGCGGCCACCGATGGTCCCTGCGCACGTCTGGGCCCGCCCGCGTGTCGCGAGCAGGTCCTGAAGGTCACAGCCTAGGGCCACCGGCGCGTTGTGGCCGTCCGACGTGCGGGTCCGTCGTCGACGGTCATCGCCCGACGTCGGGCTCGGAGACGCGGAGGGGCTCATCCGAGCTCTGCAGGCAGCGACACGCCGGCGGGCAGCAGCGCCGGGAGCTCGCGGGCGACCGTCGCGGCCAGTGCGGTGCGCCGGGCAGGGGTCATGCGGTCGGACGGGGCGGTGATCGAGACGGCGGCGATCGCCGCGCCGTCTCGCAGCAGCGGGACGGCGAGGCAGCTGATGCCCACCTCGTTCTCCTCGGTCTCGGTCGCGTAGCCGTCGGCGCGGGCCGCCGCGAGGATCCCGGCGAGCCGGTCCGCCGGCAGCCGGTCGCCGGCGAACCAGGCGAGCGACGCGGGGTCGACGGTGCGCCGGGACAGGATCGCGCGCCCGAGGCCCGTGGTCGCGGCGGGCTGCCGGCGCCCGACGGCAGACCACACCCTGACGGGTCGGGCGGGCTCGACCTTGTCGAGGTAGAGGATCTCCGCGCCGGACAGCACGCCGAGGTGGACGAGCTCGTCGGTGAGCGCGCACAGGGCCGTGAGGGCGTTCTGCATGAGGCGGGGCAGGTTCTCGTCGGCGTGATAGCTCGTGGCGAGGGCCGTGGCCGCCGGTCCGAGCACGTAGCTGCCGCTGGCCGGGTCCTGGTCCGCGAAGCCGCGGAAGCGCAGAGCCGCGAGGGTGCGGTGCAACGAGGTCTTGTTGAGGCCGAGCCGCTGGGCCAGGTCGTGGAGGGCGATGCCGTCGGCCCCGGCCGCGCTGAGCTCCTGGAGCGCGAGCAAGGCCTTGTCGACGCTGCCCATGGGGGAGGAGGTCGGTGCCGCTGCGTCGTCGTGTGAGGCGTCGTCGCGAGGTCCGTCTTCGCGTGAGGTGCTGGGCACGGCGCGACTCCTTTGCTAGGCTCGTTTCGCAACCGGGAATGACCGTTTGCTCATACGAAACGATAGCAGAGGTTTCAGCGGACATGTCAGAGAAGACCATCACCGAGTCCCTCGCTGCGGCACGGATCGTCCCCGTCGTCGTCATCGACAACCCCGACCACGCCGTGCCGCTCGGACGGGCCCTGCTCGCCGGCGGCCTCGACGTCATCGAGGTCACCTACCGCACCGCAGGCGCACAGGCCGCCCTCACCGCCCTCAAGGAGCTCCCCGAGCTCGTCGTCGGGGCCGGCACCGTCGTCCGCCCCGAGCAGGTCGACAGCGCCGTCGCCGCCGGAGCGCAGTTCCTCGTCTCGCCCGGCCTCAGCGCCGCCGTCGTCGAGCGCGCCCAGGCCGTCGGCGTCCCGATCCTCCCCGGCGTCGCCACCCCGAGCGACATCATGGCGGCCCTCGCCCTCGGCCTCGACATCGTCAAGCTCTTCCCCGCGGCCACCCTCGGCGGCCCCTCCGCCATCAAGGCCTTCTCCGCGCCGTTCCCCGGCCTGCGCTTCGTCCCCACCGGCGGCATCTCCGCCGCCACCGTCGGCGACTACCTCGCCCTCCCGTCCGTGATCGCCGCCGGCGGCTCCTGGATGGTCGAGCGCAGCCTCATCGAGGCCGAGGACTGGGCCGAGATCACCCGCCGCACCGCCGAGGCCGTCGAGCTCGCCGGCCAGACCCCCGCCACGACCGGAGCCTGACATGACCGAGACCACCAGCCCCGCCCTGACCGTCCGCCCCGCCGCCGACTGCGACTTCGACGTCGTGTCCCTCGGCGAGGTCATGCTCCGCCTCGACCCGGGCGAGCGCCGCATCAAGACCGCCCGCAGCTTCGACGCCTGGGAGGGCGGCGGCGAGTACAACGTCGCCCGCGGCCTGCGCCGCTGCTTCGGCCTGCGCGGCGCCGTCGTCACCGCGCTCGCGGACAACGAGGTCGGCCGCCTCGTCGAGGACTTCATCCTCACCGGCGGCATCGACACGAGCTACATCCGCTGGGTCGACTACGACGGCATCGGCCGCTCGGTCCGCAACGGCATCAACTTCACCGAGCGCGGATTCGGCGTGCGCGGTGCTGTGGGCGTCTCCGACCGCGGCAACACCGCCATCTCGCAGATGCAGCCCGGCGACGTCGACTGGGACGACCTCTTCGGACGCCGGGGCGTGCGCTGGCTGCACACCGGCGGCATCTTCGCGGCGCTCTCCGAGTCGTCCGCAGACGTCGCCGAGGCGGCCATGCGCTCGGCCCGCGAGCACGGCACGATCGTCTCCTACGACCTCAACTTCCGCCCGTCCCTGTGGAAGGGCATCGGCGGCTCGGCCCGCGCGCAGGAGGTCAACACCCGCCTCGCGCAGTACGTCGACGTGATGATCGGCAACGAGGAGGACTTCACCGCGAGCCTCGGCTTCGAGGTCGAGGGCGTCGACGAGAACCTCACCGACCTCGACACCGGTGCCTTCCGCGCCATGATCGAGACCGCTGCCGCGGCCTACCCGAACTTCCAGGTGATCGCCACGACCATGCGCGGCGTGCACTCCGCCTCCGACAACGACTGGGGTGCCATCGCCTGGAGCCGCGAGCAGGGCTTCGCCGAGGCCACGCACCGCCCCAACCTCGAGATCCTCGACCGCGTCGGCGGCGGCGACTCCTTCGCGTCGGGCCTCGCCTACGGGCTCATGGAGCTCGGCGACATCCACCAGGCCGTCGAGTACGGCGCCGCGCACGGTGCCATCGCCATGACGACGCCCGGTGACACCTCGACCGCGAGCCTCGCCGAGGTCGCCAAGCTCGCCGGCGGAGGCAGCGCACGCGTCCAGCGCTGACCGTCCCCGCCCCTGCAGCACCCTGAGGGCCCCGAGACCGACCGGTCTCGGGGCCCTCAGGCGTGCCGAGAAAAAAGTTCACGGTCGTCCGTGACGATCGGTGACGTCGTGGCGTCCTTACCTGTGACCGTGTTTCACAGAGCACCACGAAGGAGAGCTCACCATGTCGCAGGACCAGATCCCCGCCACCGGCGAAGAGCGTCGCGTCCAGGAGGCCGCACAGGACGAGACCGAGCAGCGTGAGCTCGACGCCCTGCACACCGTGCGCGGAGACACCAGCGTCGCCGAGGGCGTCGTCGCGAAGATCGCCGGCATGGCGACCCGCGAGGTCCCCGGCGTCTACGCGATGGGCAACGCCGCACGCCGTGCCGTGAACGCCCTCGCCCAGCGCATCCCCGGCAGCCAGACCAACGTCACCGGCGGAGTCTCCGTGGAGAAGGGCGACGCCCAGACCGCGATCGAGATCGCGATCGTCCTCGACTACGGCGAGTCCGTCGTCCAGGTCAGCGAGCAGATCCGCGAGAACGTCATCCAGGCCGTCGAGTACGGCACCGGCCTCGAGGTCGTCGCCGTGAACATCAACGTCACCGACGTGCACCTCCCGGACGACGACGCGGAGGAGACCTCCTCCTCGTTCGAGTCGACCGAGCTGCGCTGACCCACCGCGGTGGTCCGACCGCGCTGGCCCAGCCAGCGTCGGACCACCCTGCGCTGACCGACGCGCGCTGAAGCGTCGCCCCACGACGGCGGTGCGGGTGCCTGACCCCCCTCTGGCACCCGCACCGCTGACACACCGGCTCCGGCCACCACCCTCATGCCAACAGAAGGAACTCTCATGTCGCGCACCATGATCGGCCTCGCCGTCGGGCTCGTCCTCGGGCTCACGGCCGCCTTCGGCTCGTTCGCAGCCTTCGTCACCGTCCTCGCCTTCGGGGCCGTCGGGCTGGTCGTCGGACTCGCCCTCGACGGGCGGATCGACGTCCAGGGCCTCGTCGGCCGAGCCAACGAGAAGCGATGAGCGCGCCGGCTCCCACGGAGCCCGGGCGCGTCGACGAGCCGCGCACCCGCGGCAGCCTGACGATGTCCGACACCGTGGTCGAGAAGATCGCCTCGCAGGTGGTCGACGAGGTCAGCGAGACCTTCGGGACCTCGCGCGGCCTGCTGGGCTGGCGTGACCGGGTCGGCAGCCACGTGCGCCCCTCGGTCGAGGTCGACCTGCACGGAGGGTTCGCCGACCTGCGGGTGACGGTCGGTCTCGCGTACCCCGTCTCGCTCCGGTCGGCAGCCGACACGATCCGGGACCGGGTGCAGCGCCGGGTCTCCGAGCTGACCGGTGTCCAGGTCCGACGCGTCGACGTCCGCATCGCCAGCCTCCGTCCGGCCTCGGCCGGGTCCCGCACCTCGAAGGAGGGTCTGCGATGAGCCAGGTCGAGCTGCGTCGTCGTCCCAGCCGCACCGTCCCGGCCACGGTCGTGGCCCTGGTCCTGCTCGTGGTCACCGCCGCGATCACCGTCGCCAGCGTGTCCCGTCTGCTCGACGGCACCTGGCCCACGTGGGCGCTCGACCCCGCAGGGTCTGTCGCCCGGCAGACGTGGGGCTCGGCCGTGGTCGTCACGACCGGTGCCGTCCTCCTGGTCGTCGGGGTGGTCCTGCTGCTCGCGGCAGTCCTGCCGGGCCGCCGCAGCGGGATTTCCGTCGCGTACACGGTGGAGAACGCCGAGGCGTCGGAGGTCGTCATCACGCCCCGTGGCGTCGCGCGCCTCGCGGCCGCCGCCGCGGACGAGGTCGACGGCGTGGAGCGCGTCGACGTCAGCGCCTCGAAGGGCGCCGTCCGGGTCGTGGTCTCCACCTCCCTGCGCGAGGACGTCGACGCCGTGAGCGCCGCCGTCCAGCAGTCCGTGCAGTCGCGTCTCGACGTCCTGGGGACCGGTCCGGTCTGCCAGGTCGAGACCCGTGTCCGAGTGAAGGAGTCCTGATGCGTCACGCACCCTCTCGTCTCAACCGGACGTGGCTGGCGGTCGTCGGCCTGGTCCTCGTCGTCCTGGGCGCCCTGGTGACCGGTGTCGCCACGGGGGTGCCGTCGTCCGTGCTGCCCGCAGACGTCGTCGACCGGCTCCCCGGTCAGGACGAGGCCGTGATCGCCAGCCCCGGCGGCTGGGACGTCTCGTGGGTGGCCGTCGTGGTCGGTCTCGTGGCGCTCGTCGTCGCCGTGGCCAGCGCACTCTGGCTGCTCGCGCAGGTCCCGCGCCGACGCGAGGCCAAGGACCTGCGCCTGCACGGCTCGTCGCTGACGGGCCTCACCACCTGCGCCCCGTCGGTCGTCACCGACGCCGTGGAGGAGCAGGCACGCACCCTCGCCGGGGTGAGCGGCGCGAGCGCCGTGCTGCGCGGCAGCGTCCGTACCCCCGACCTGACGATCCACCTCGTGGTCGACGACCGCGCCGACCTGGGCGAGGTGCTCCGCGAGGCCGACACGGTCCTCGCCGCCTCGGTCGTCACGGCGCTGGACACGCGGCTCGCCCGGCTGGGCGTGCTCGTCGACGTCCAGCGCACGCGCCGCACGAACGACCAGATCACGGTCTGACCCGACCGCCTCCGGTCCTGACGACGTCTGGACCACCCACCCCCTCACCTCGAGAGAGCAGGACGACCATGTTCGCCAGAGTGATCACCCGACTCGTCAGCTGGGGCCTCCGCGGCCTCGGGACCGTTCTCAACCGGGCGGGACACCTCGTCCGCAGGACCGGGCGCCGTCCCGAGCAGCCGGGAGGGCGCGCGCCGAGCGGGCGGTGAGCCGTGGCCGGGCACCGGCCCGGATGCCGGGAGGCGCGAGACAGGAGACAGTGAGACCCACGACGGGCGAGGAGAGTGATGGTGAGCGGTTCGCACGGCGAGCACCCGAGGCATCCCGGGGAGCCCCCGGGCCTGTCGGAGGCGACGATCGTCGGCCGTGCGCAGGACGGCGACCTCGCGGCCTTCGAGGAGCTCAGCCGTCGGTACCAGGGTCCGCTCTTCAGGCTCGCGGTGCGGTTGCTGAGCGACCGCGGCGAGGCTGAGGACGCCCTCCAGGACACGATGATCACGGTCTGGCGCAAGCTGCCCTCCCTGACGGACCTGCCAGCGTTCCACGGCTGGGTCTACCAGATCATGACGCGCCGGTGCATGTCGGTCCTGCGCACCCGCGCGCGCCGTAGCACGGACCCCTCGGGAGACGACACCTTCCTCGACGGCGTAGGCCGTGGCAGGCTCGGGTCGGGGACCGGCGGTCAAGACCCGGCCGCCGCCACGGAGTACGCCGAGCAGCTGCGCGGTCTGAACGCCGAGCTGGCCAGGCTCCCCGACGAGCAACGGGCGTGCTGGGTGCTGCGGGAGCTGCACGAGCTCTCGTACCCCGAGATCGCCTTCGCGACGAACCTGCCGCTGTCGACCGTGCGAGGTCGGATCGCGCGGGCCCGGCAGAACCTGGCGAAAGGAATGGAAGCATGGCGATGAGCGAGCATCCGTCCTCCCGCCTGGCCTGCGGTCGCGACATGGACGCGGTCTGGGACAGGATCGGGTCACCGCCCGACGAGCACGAGCGCACCTGCCCGCACTGCGGGCAGGCCCGCAGAGACCTCGGCGAGCTGGCGAGCCTGACCGCGCTCGAGCGCGACGCCGAGCTCCACGACCCCGCCCTCGAGCCTGACCCCGCCGTGCTCGGCCGCATCATGGACGTGGCCCGCGCGGAGGTCCGCCGTGGGCGTCGGTTCCCGCTGGACGAGCCGGCGGACGACGAGCCGGCGCCCGAGCTGACGGTGAGCGAGCAGGCTGTCTCGGCGAGCGCCAGGCGGGCCGGCGACGCCGTCGCGGGCGTCCAGGTCGAGCGGTGCGTGGTCACGCTGGTGGCCGACGGTCCTCGACCGCGGTCCACCGGACCGACCGGAGGGTTCGCCGTGACGGGTCCCGACAGCTACCGCCAGACCCGACCGTCGCAGGTCGAGGCGGCCTTGCAGATCACCGTCCCGGTGACGGCCTCGATCCCGTCGGTCGCCGCCGAGATCCGCAGCAGCGTGAGGAGAAGAGTGAGCCGAGAGGTGGGAGTCGACGTGGTCCGCGTCGACATCGAGGTGAGGGACACGCACGATGTCTGAGACGAGCCCTGCACAGACGACGCCGCCGCTGGGGAGCGCACCCGACGCGGGGTCGGCGCCCCGGGACGACCAGGTCGACCGTGTCCGCCGGGACGTGGCCTCCGCGCTCCTCGCCGAGCCCGGGGTGCTGCGCCTCGAGCCGACCCTGGCGACCATGGTCCGCGCCTGGTCCACCGCTCCCGCCCCTGACGAGCTCGTCCGGGTCACCACGACCGGCGGGACGGTCGACGTGGCCGTCCACCTCGCCGTCCAGGGCGAGGAGGCGCGACTCGTCGCGCACCGCGCCCGCGCGGCCGTCCGCAGGCTCGTCGTCGAGCACGGCCACGTGCCGGGCTCCGTCGAGGTGAGCGTCCTGACCGTCGAACCGGCGCAGGTCCCGGAGGCCGTGGGCTGACGGCCGACGCGGGTCTCGAGGTCAGACGAGGCTCGGGGCGCTCTCGCCGGTCGGACGAGGGCTCAGAGAGTCGCGACCTTGGCGGTCGTCTGCCCGTCTGACGCGAGCAGGTGCCAGTACGTGTCTCGGGTCACCACACTCGTCCCGAGGCGCTCTGTCACGGCGAGGACGAGTGCGTCTCCGAGCGAGAGCGTCTCGCCCTGGGGCCCGGGGTGGGCCTTGCCGACCTCGATGAGCTCGGCGGCGCGGAGCAGGTCGTCGTCGGTCGGGTGCTCGACACGCGCCCCGAAGGATGTGAGGGCGTCGCGGATCTCGGCGCCCGTCGCCTCGTTCCCCTTGCGCCGGACGAGCTCGACGAGCTCTGTCAGGACGGGACCCGGCAGGACTGGTTCGACATCGGGCCTGACGAGCAGCGCGTCGACGACCTGCCATCCGCGCTCCTGGAGCACCCAGGTCGCCACGACCGAGGTGTCCAGGCAGACGGCGGTCACAGGCCGAGATCGGCGAAGAGGACAGCCGCCATCTCGTCGTGGTCCCGAGTCTCCGCAGCGACGCGGTCGGCGACGCGCTGCTCTGCCTCGGAGGCTGTGCGCTGGTCGTCCGAGCGGGACGCACGCACAGCGCGGGTCGAGTCTCCGGCGTCTCCACCGTGGTTCTTCGCCCACAACGTCATCGCTCGCATGCGGGGCGTGATCAGCCGGACTCCTGTCTCGTCGACGAGGAACTCCACCCGGTCGCCGCTGGCGATGCCGAGGGCCTGGCGAACCCCTGCAGGCACGACGATGCGACCCTGCGCGTTGACAGTGGCGAAAGATGATGACAAGGCATGCGAGGTTGACACTCGTGCAGTCTATGTCACCGTGATGCTGAGTGTCACGGTGTGAGGCGCAGCTCCCCGATCTCCTCGCGTCAGCGATCCGTCAGGGACTCGTCGGCGCGCGTCAGAGAACCGTCAACGCGTCTGCCCGACGCCCACCAGCGCGGATAGACCGGTCTTGTGCACCTCTCGGGTGCACCGGCCGTCGTCCGTGGCGGTCGTCCTGACGTCTGAAGGCGTGACAGACATGGCCGACGTGGCCTTCATCCTCCTGACCGTCGCGTTCTTCGCGACGGTCGCGCTCCTAGCCCGCCGCTCCGGCGACCGGGACCCGTCGTGAGAGCCGTCGACTGGGTGGCGCTCGGCGTTGCCGTCGTGGTCCTCGGGTATCTCTTCACGGTGCTGCTGCGCGCCGGTCGGGGGCGATGACCATGAGCGAGACCTGGACAGCCGTCGGGCAGATCTCCCTGCTCGTCGCGGCCCTCGCCGCGGTGCACCTGCCGCTCGGCGCCTACCTGGCCCACGTGTACACCTCGCCGCGCCACCTGCGGGTCGAGCGCCTCGGCTACCGCGTGATGCGCGTCGACGCCGACGCCGAGCAGCGCTGGACCTCGTACCTCTTCTCGCTGCTGGGCTTCTCCCTCGTGTCCCTGCTCGCCCTGTACGCGATGGGCCGCCTGCAGGAGCACCTGCCGATGAACCTCGGCGTCAGCGCCTTCGACCCGGCGGGCGCGTGGAACACCGCGGTGTCCTTCGTGGCGAACACCAACTGGCAGTGGTACTCCGGTGAGGCGGCGGCCGGGCACGTCTTCCAGATGGTCGGCCTCGCCGTGCAGAACTTCGTCTCGGCGGCGGTCGGCATCTCGGTCGCGATCGCCCTGGTCCGCGGCTTCGCGCGGTCGGGGACGGACGGGCGGGTCGGCAACTTCTGGTCCGACCTCACCCGCACCTGCGTGCGCGTCCTGCTGCCGATGTCGCTGCTCGCTGCGGTCGCACTGCTGGCGACCGGCGTGATCCAGAGCTTCGACCCGCACACCGCGGTCCAGACGGTCTCGGGCGGTTCGCAGCACCTGCTCGGCGGCCCGGTCGCCTCGCAGGAGGCGATCAAGGAGCTCGGCACCAACGGTGGTGGATTCTTCAACGCTAACTCGGCACACCCGCTCGAGAACCCGAGCCCGGTGAGCAACCTGCTCGAGATCTTCCTGATCCTCGTCATCCCCTTCACGCTGCCGCGCGCTTTCGGCCTCATGGTGCGCGACACCCGTCAGGGCTTCGCGATCGTCTCGGTGATGGGCTCGCTGTTCCTCGCCGGGACGGCGCTGCTCACCTGGGCGGAGATGTCCGGCCCCGGCCTCGCCGCCCAGGCCGCGGGTGGTGCGCTCGAGGGCAAGGAGCTGCGCTTCGGCACGGCCGGGTCGGCGCTCTTCGCCGCAGCGACCACCGGCACGTCGACCGGCGCGGTCAACGCCATGCACGACTCGCTCACCGCGCCGGGCGGTGGGATCGCCACCTTCAACATGCTGCTGGGGGAGATCGCGCCGGGAGGTGTCGGGTCCGGCCTCTACGGCATGCTCGTCCTCGCGATCGTCGCGGTGTTCATCGCCGGGCTCATGGTCGGGCGCACGCCCGAGTACCTCGGCAAGAAGATCGGGCGGCAGGAGATCACCCTCGTCGCCCTCTACATCCTCACCGTGCCGCTGCTGGTGCTCGTCGGCACCGCCCTCGCGATCTCGCTGCCCGCCGGGCAGGCCGGGATCCAGGAGGCCGGTCCGCACGGTCTCTCCGAGGTGCTCTACGCGATGACGTCGGCGGCGAACAACAACGGCTCGGCCTTCGCCGGTCTCACCACCGCCACGCCCTTCTACAACACGCTGCTCGGCGTCCTCATGCTCGTCGGGCGCTTCGTGCCCATCGCCCTCGTGCTGGCGCTCGCGGGCAGGTTCGCCAGCCAGAAGACCGTCCCCGCGACCGCAGGCACCCTGCCCACGCACCAGCCGCTCTTCGCAGGGCTGCTCGGGTCTGTCGCGCTGGTCGTCGTCGGTCTCACCTTCATCCCCGTCCTGTCCCTCGGTCCGATCGTGGAGTCGCTCTCATGAACCGCCTGTCCTGGCCGCAGGTGCGGTCCGCCCTCCCGGGCGCCTTCCGCAAGCTCGACCCGCGCGAGCTGCTCGGGTCGCCGGTCCTGCTCATCGTCGAGATCGGCGCCGTCGCGTCGACAGTCCTCGCCGTCGCCGACCCGTCGGTCTTCGCCGCGACCATCGTCGTGTGGCTGTGGGCCACGGTGCTCTTCGCGACGCTCGCCGAGTCCATCGCCGAGAGCCGCGGCAAGGCGCAGGCGTCGTCGCTGCGTGCCACGCAGACCCAGACCACCGCCCGCCGCGTCGACGCGCCGGTCGAGACCACCCGGTACACCGGCAACCTGCTGTCGCTCCCGACGGTCGAGGTCGCGTCGTCCTCGCTCGCGGTCGGCGACGTGGTCGTCGTCCGGGCCGGCGAGGTGATCCCCGGTGACGGCGACGTGATCGAGGGTGCCGCGTCGGTCGACGAGTCGGCCATCACGGGGGAGTCCGCACCGGTCATCCGCGAGTCGGGCGGTGACCGCTCGGCCGTCACCGGCGGGACCGTGGTGCTCTCCGACACCGTGGTCGTACGCATCACCGCGGCTGCCGGGTCGACCTTCGTCGACCGCATGATCTCCCTCGTCGAGGGTTCGGAGCGTCAGCGCACCCCCAACGAGATCGCGCTCAACATCCTGCTGACCTCGCTGACCATCATCTTCCTGCTCGCCGTCGTCACCCTCCAGCCCTTCGCGGTCTACTCGGGGTCCCGGCAGTCGCTGCTCGTGCTCACGGCCCTGCTCGTCTGCCTCATCCCCACGACCATCGGCGCGCTGCTCTCCGCCATCGGCATCGCCGGGATGGACCGCCTCGTGCAGCGCAACGTGCTCGCGATGTCCGGCCGGGCCGTCGAGGCTGCGGGCGACGTCGACGTGCTGCTCCTCGACAAGACCGGCACCATCACCTACGGCAACCGGCAGGCGAGCGACTTGCTCGTCGCACCCGGTGCGACGATCGCGGACCTTGCCTCGGCAGCGCGTCTCGCCTCGCTCGCCGACGAGACGCCCGAGGGGCGCAGCGTCGTCACGCTGGTCGACGAGAGCTACGCCGAGCACGTCGCGACCAGCACCGACGACGACACCGTCGTCGAGCTCGTGCCCTTCAGCGCGAGCACGCGGATGAGCGGCATCGACGTACGAGACGTCAGCACCCAGGTCAGCACCTCGGGAGGCGTCCCGCAGACCAGCATCCGCAAGGGCGCCGCGAGCGCCGTGCGCGCCTGGGTGCACTCGACCGGGGGCAGCACGCCCGACCAGGTGCAGACGCTGGTCGACGGGGTGAGCGCGTCGGGCGGCACGCCGCTGGTGGTCGCGCGGCAGGCGGGGGCGGGACCGGCGCAGGTGCTCGGTGTGATCCACCTCAAGGACGTCGTGAAGACGGGCCTGCGCGAGCGCTTCGACGAGCTGCGGGCGATGGGCATCCGGACCGTCATGGTGACCGGTGACAACGCGATCACCGCGCGGGCCATCGCCGAGGAGGCGGGCGTGGACGACGTGCTCGCGGAGGCCACCCCGGAGGACAAGCTGGCGCTGATCCGCCGGGAGCAGGAGGGCGGTCACCTCGTGGCGATGTGCGGGGACGGCACGAACGACGCCCCGGCGCTCGCGCAGGCCGACGTCGGTGTCGCGATGAACACGGGGACGTCCGCGGCCAAGGAGGCCGGCAACATGGTCGACCTCGACTCGGACCCGACCAAGCTCATCGAGGTCGTGCAGATCGGCAAGCAGCTGCTCATCACGCGCGGGGCGCTGACGACCTTCTCGATCGCGAACGACATCGCGAAGTACTTCGCGATCCTCCCCGCCATGTTCATGGTGGTGTTCCCTCAGCTCGAGGTGCTCAACGTCATGCGGCTCTCGAGCCCTGAGTCGGCGATCGTCTCGGCGGTGGTCTTCAACGCGCTGATCATCGTGGTGCTCATCCCGCTGTCTCTCAAGGGTGTGGCGTACCGGCCCGCGTCGGCCTCTACCATGCTGCGCCGCAACCTCCTCGTCTACGGGCTGGGCGGCCTGGTCGCCCCGTTCCTCGGCATCAAGCTCATCGACCTGCTCGCCTCGCTACTCCCCGGGATCGGCTGACATGGCACACGACAACATCTCTTCGCACAGGCCTGCCGGGGCGCGCTCGCTCAGCGCCCGCCGGGGTGCGGTCTCTCTCGCCCGGCAGAGCCTCGCGGGCCTGCGGGTCCTCGTGGTCCTCACGGTGCTCCTCGGGGTCGTCTACCCGCTGACAGTGTGGGGCGTCGGGCAGGTCGCGTTCCGCTGGCAGGCCGAGGGGTCGCTGCTCACCGCCACGGGGGAGCGGACCACCTCGCGCTCCGAGGCCGTCGGCTCGGCCCTCGTGGGGCAGTCCTTCGCGGGGGACGAGTGGTTCCAGCCGCGCCCGTCGGCTGCGGGCGACGGGTACGACACGCTCGCCTCCGCCGGCTCGAACCTCGGTCCGCTCAACCCCGACCTCGTCGCGTCGATCGAGGAGCGTCGTGCGGTCGTGGCCGCGCAGGACGGCACGGACCCGTCCGACGTCCCCGCGGACGCGCTCACGGCGTCGGCGTCGGGCCTCGACCCGCACGTCTCGCCGGAGTACGCCGAGCAGCAGGTGGCCCGGGTCGCCCGGGAGCGAGGGCTCGACGAGACGGTCGTCCGTGACCTCGTCGCCGAGCACACGCAGGGCCGCGACCTCGGGTTCCTCGGCGAGCCGCGGGTCTCCGTCCTCGAGCTCAACCTCGCGCTGGGCATGATGTCCTCATGAGGTCGAACGATGGGTGACACGCGCACGGGGCGGCTCACGGTGTACCTGGGGGCCGCCCCCGGCGTGGGCAAGACCTTCGCGATGCTCGACGAGGCACGGCGCCGCCGCGCCCGCGGCACCGACGTGGTCGTCGGCCTCGTCGAGACCCACGGGCGGCAGGCGACCGCCGAGCAGGTCGGCGACCTCGAGGTGCTGCCCCGTGCGGTCGTGCCGTACCGCGGCACCGAGCTCGGCGAGCTCGACGTCGCCGGTGTCCTCGCCCGAGCACCCGAGGTGGTGCTCGTCGACGAGCTCGCGCACACCAACGCCCCCGGCTCGACGCACCCCAAGCGCTGGCAGGACGTCGCCGACCTCCTCGAGGCCGGCATCGACGTGGTGACCACCGTCAACGTCCAGCACCTCGAGTCCCTCGGCGACGACGTCCACGCCATCACCGGCGTCCGCCAGCGCGAGACCGTGCCCGACCACGTGGTGCGGTCCGCCGACCAGGTGCAGCTCGTCGACCTGTCGCCCGACGCGCTGCGCCGCCGCCTCGCGCACGGCAACGTGTACCGCGCCGAGCAGATCGACGCCTCGCTCTCGTCGTACTTCCGCGTCGGCAACCTCACCGCGCTGCGCGAGCTCGCGCTCCTGTGGCTCGCCGACAGCGTCGACGACGCCCTCACCCGCTACCGCTCCGACCACGCGATCGACGGCACGTGGCCGGCGCGCGAGCGCATCGTCGTGGCTGTCACCGGTGGCCCCGAGGGGGAGACGCTGCTGCGCCGCGGTGCCCGCATCGCCCAGCGCACCGCGGGCTCCGAGCTGCTCGCCGTGCACGTCCTGGCGACCGACGGCCTGCCGTCGGCGCCACCCGCCGCGATCGCCTCCGACCGTGACCTCACCCGGGCGCTCGGCGGCACCTTCCACACCGTCGTCGGCGAGGACGTCCCGTCGGCCGTCGTCGACTTCGCCCGCGGCGTCAACGCCACCATGATCGTCGTCGGCGTCTCGCGGCACTCCCGGGTGCGCGAGGCGCTGCTCGGCTCGTCGAGCGCGCAGACCGCGCAGCTCGCCGGGAGCATCGACGTGCACCTCGTCACCCACGACCACGCGAGGTCGGGGTCACCGCTGCGCCGCCGGTGGTCGGCGCTGTCGAGGACGCGGCAGGTGAGCGGGTGGGCGCTCGCGGTCGTGCTGCCCGCGGTCCTCACGGGTCTCGTCTGGTGGTTCCGGGGTGACGTGTCGCTGACCACGGAGCTCATGCTGTTCCTCGCGGGGACCGTCGGTGTCGCGCTGGTCGGCGGTCTGTGGCCCGCGGTGGTCACGGCGCTGGTGTCCTTCGTGTGCGTCAACTGGTTCTTCACGCCGCCCACCGGGATGCTCACGGTCTCCAACCCGGAGAACGCGCTGGCGCTGGTGGTCTTCGTGGTGGTCGCGGTGTCGGTCGCCTCGGTGGTCGACCTCGCGGCCCGGCGCACCGCCCAGGCGTACCGGGCACGGGCCGAGGCGTCGACGCTCGCCGCCTTGTCGCGGTCGGTGCTCTCCGGGGACGACTCGGCCGACGCCGTGGTGTCGCGGCTGGCCGAGACCTTCGCGGTGTCCGAGGTACGGCTCGAGGAGCGCACAGGGGCGAAGGCCCCGTGGGTCACGGTGGCGCAGACGCACCGTGCCGGCCAGCGCGGCGGGGTCGACGCCGAGGCGTCGACGGTCCGCATCGACGACGACCGCCGGCTGGTGGTGGTCGGCCGCACGCTGCCGGCGAGCGACCAGCAGGTGCTCGAGGCCTTCGCCGCCCAGGCGGGGATCGTGCTCGAGTACCGCCGGCTCCGTGAGGCCGCGTCGCAGGCTGCCGTCCTCGAGCAGGCCGACGCGACCCGCACGGCGCTGCTCGCCGCCGTCTCGCACGACCTGCGGACACCGCTCGCGTCGATCCGCGCCGCCATCGACGGGCTCAGCGCCGCCGACGTGCAGCTGGACGCGGAGGACCAGGCCGCGCTCCTCGACACCATCGGCGGGTCGACCGCGCGCCTCGAGGCGCTCATCGCGAACCTGCTCGACCTGTCCCGCATCCAGACGGGCAGCGTGCGGGCCGTGCTCGTGGCGCGGTCGGTCGACGAGATCGTGCCCGTGGCCGTCGACGGCTTCGCCCCCGGACAGGTGGACCTCGACGTCCCCGACAACCTGCCGCTCGTGCTCACCGACGCCGGGCTGCTCGAGCGCGCCGTCGCGAACGTCGTCGCCAACGCCGTGCGCTTCTCGCCCGCCGGGGTGCCCGTGCTCGTCACGGCGTCGGCGCGGCCGGGGGAGGTCGAGATCCGGGTGGTGGACCGGGGACCCGGCCTCGACGACGACCGCAAGCAGCGCATGTTCGAGCCCTTCCAGCGGCTCGGCGACACGTCGCCCGACGGGCTGGGCCTCGGGCTCGCGGTAGCGCAGGGCCTGGTGCGGGCCGTCGGGGCTACCGTGGTCGTCGACGACACCCCGGGAGGTGGGCTGACCATGGTGCTGACCGTGCCGACTGCGGAGGGATCGACCGCGGCACCGGCCGTGCCGACGGCGGAGAGCCTTTCTGACAGGGGCGGGGCGTGACCGCCGCCGCGGTGCCCGGCACCGCCGTGCTCGTCGTCGACGACGACGCCGGACTGGTCCGGGCACTCGCCATCAACCTGCGCACCCACGGGTGGGTCGTGACGACCGCGACCACCGGCGCCGAGGCCCTCGACGCGGCCGCGAGCAGCCAGCCCGACGTAGTCCTGCTCGACCTCGGCCTGCCGGACATGAGCGGCCTCGACGTCATCGCGGGCATCCGCGGGTGGAGCCGCGTGCCGATCGTGGTGCTCTCGGCCCGCCAGCTCGGCGACGACAAGGTCGACGCCCTCGACGCCGGTGCCGACGACTACGTCACCAAGCCCTTCGCGATGAACGAGCTGCTCGCCCGGCTGCGCGCGGCAGTGCGCCGGGCCGCGCCGGTCGACGAGGTGCAGACGCCCGTCGTCGAGGCCGGAGACCTGGTGATCGACCTCGCCCGGCGCCGGGTGCAGCGCGCGGGGGAGGACGTGCGGCTCAGCCCCACCGAGTGGTCGCTGCTCGAGGTGCTGGTGCGCAACCGCGGCAAGATGGTCGGCCGGGTGCAGCTCCTCCACGAGGTGTGGGGCCCGTCGTACTCCGCCGAGACCAACTACCTGCGCGTCTACACCGCCCAGCTCCGCCGCAAGCTCGAGGCCGACCCGTCAGCGCCGGTCCACATCATCACGCAGCCCGGCATGGGGTACGTCTTCGAGGTGTGAGGCGCTCAGCTCTCGTCGGGAATCCCGGACATGAGCGCCTTGAGCCGTGCGGTCTCCGCGTCGTCCCAGCCGTCCGGGGCACCGAGCGCCGCGAGGCCGTCGGTGTAGGCCAGGTGGTAGGCGTGGCCGTGGCCCTGGGGGACGTTGCCGGCGACGAACATGTCGAAGGTGACCTGCCAGAAGGTCACCACCGGCACCCACGTCATCTCGAGGCGGTCGGGGCCGGGCTCGGACACCCAGTCGGGCTCGCGCCACAGGATGTCGGGGGACCACCAGACCACGGCGTCGGAGGCGTGCTGCAGGTACACGACGCGCGGTGTCTCCCACGGGCCTGGCAGGTCCCAGGCGTTCGCGCCGCTGCCCGGGTCGGTGCCGAAGCGGACCTGGCGGCCGCCGTCGTAGACGGGGCTGTACTCGAGGCTGCCGGGGTCGCGGTTCTCGGTGAAGAACTCCCAGTTGGGCGTGAAGCTCGGCGTCCCGACAAACAGCGCGCCCTGCGTGCGGGCCGTCATGTCCTGCAGGCCGCTGAACGCACCCTGCGCCCCGAAGCTGCCGAGAGACACCCCGTAGGCGACGAGGAACGGCCGGGAGCCCTCCGGCTGCTCGAGCCACGCGTCGTACACGGCCTCGTACAGTGCCTTGCCGGCGGCGGGCGGGGTCTCGCGGTCGG
This sequence comes from Sanguibacter keddieii DSM 10542, assembly GCF_000024925.1. NCBI lineage: Bacteria > Bacillati > Actinomycetota > Actinomycetes > Micrococcales > Sanguibacteraceae > Sanguibacter > Sanguibacter keddieii. Next base: position 3,011,643 of record NC_013521.1, on the reverse strand, counting down.
ACAGGAAGCTCACCCAGCTGGGCAGGTACGAGTACTGCATCGCGGCGATCGCGGTGTCCCCGCCGTGCATGTACTCGAGGGTCTGCGACATCGACGGGTCCACCCACCCCGTCCCGGTGGTCGTGGTGACCACGAGGATCTCGCGGTCCCACGCGTCGGTCCGGTCGAGCTCGTCGACCACGAGCGCCGCGACGGCGTCGACGTCGTCGGCCGACTGCAGCCCGGCGTAGACGCGGACCGGCTCGACGACGTCCGCGGGGTCCACGACGTCGCCACCGGCGGCGAAGTCGGCGATCTGCTCGACGCTCGGACCCGAGCTGACGAACGCACGGCCCTGGAACCCGAGGTCCTCCCAGTCGACCACCGAGTCCGGCGACCCGGACCGCAGCGCCGAGGTCGGCGCGACCGCCCCGTCCGGGGTGCCGGCGTCGGTCGCCGCGCTGATGTTCTTGAGCGCCGTCATCGCGCCGTTGATGAGCGTCCCGTTGACGAGGAGCACCGTGATCGTGGCGACGGCGACCGCGCCGACCAGCCCGGCGACCCGCGCCGGGACCCAGCGGCCCAGCAGGCGGGCGGCGCGCCGGCTGCACCACCGCAGGCCGCGCCCGACGAGCAGCAGCGCGAGGGCGAGCCCGAAGCCGACCAGCACCACCAGCATGACGTGGGCGGGTGGCGACTCGACGATGCCGAACAGCGCCTGCAGGTCGCCCTGCCAGCGCGAGGCCAGCACGAGGAACCACGGGACGAGGACGGCTGTCAGCCCGCCGAGCACGAACCACAGGGTGCGCGAGGTGCTCGCGTCCCACGGCCGCTGGAAGCCCAGGCGTCGGGTCACCCAGCCGAGGAACGCCCCGAAGGCGTAGCCCGCGATCATCGACAGGCCCGTGAGCAGGCCCTGGAAGAGCCAGCCCCGCGGGATGAGGGACGGCGTCATCGAGATGCAGTAGCAGGTCAGCGCCAGCACCAGGCCGGTCGGGGACAGACTCCGGCCGAAGCGCTCGAGCCGCGCCGCCACGCCGGACGGGCGTGCTGAGGGGACGTCCTGCTGGTCGGGCCCGGCCGTGGAGTGCTCCATGGCCGTGACTCTAGCGGGAAGGGCGCCACCGCAGGTGGGACCGGTGGTGACCCGTCACGAGCGCTGGTCGGGACGTCTCAGCGCTCGTCGCCGATGTGGTCGGTGACGTCGTCCGGGATGCCGTCGAGGTTCATGTCGTCGGTCCGGTCCGTGCGGCGCGCGTCGTGCCGCAGGGCGAGGGCGCCGACGACCGCGGAGACCACCGAGCCGAGCAGCACGGCGATCTTGGCACCCGTGCCGTGCTCGCTCCCGGGCTCGAAGGACAGCTCGACGATGAGCAGCGAGACCGTGAACCCGATGCCGGCCAGCAGACCGACCGGCAGCAGGTCACGGATGCCGATGCCCTGCGCGAGCCGCAGCGGTGTGAGGCGGGTGACGAGCCAGGTCGTGCCGAGGACCCCGATGCACTTGCCCACGATCAGCCCGGCGAGGACCCCGAGGGTGGCTCCCTGGACGAACACGTCCGCGAGCGGGATGCCGACGACGGTCACACCGGCCGCGAAGAAGGCGAAGACCGGCAGGGCGATCCCCGACGACAGCGGGTTCCACACGTCCTCGAAGCGGTGCGTGCGGCTGTCCCGCTCGCCGTGGACGAGGAGGGCGGGCACGAGGAAGCCCATCATGACCCCGGCGACCGTGGCGTGGATCCCCGAGGCGTGGACGAGCGCCCAGATGACCACGGCGAGGGGGAGGAGCACCCACCAGAGCACCCGGCGTGCCCGCACGAGCAGACGGAAGAGCACCAGGCCGACGACCGCGAGCCCGAGGGGTCCCCACGAGACGGTCTCGGTGTAGAAGATCGCGATGACGACGATCGCGAGCAGGTCGTCCACCACGGCGAGCGTGAGCAGGAAGGTCCGCACCGCCGCGGGGAGGCCCCGCCCGAACACGGCGAGCACCGCCAGCGCGAAGGCGATGTCGGTGGCCGTGGGGATCGCCCACCCGGACAGCGCGGAGGTGTCCCTGGTGAGGACCACGAGCACGGTGTAGAACGCGGCCGGGACGAGCATCCCGCCGACGGCCGCGAGCATCGGGACGGCGGCCTCCTTCGGGTGCCGCAGGGAGCCGGTCACCAGCTCGCGCTTGAGCTCGAGCCCGACGACGAAGAAGAACACCGCGAGCAGGCCGTCCGACGCCCAGTGGGCCAGCGTGAGGTCGAGGTGCAGCGCCGCGGGACCGAGTCGCGACTCGGACAGACGGGTGTAGCCCTCGCGCCAGGGGGAGTTGGCGAAGAGCACCGCGACGAGCGCCGCCCCCAGGAGCAGGAGCCCCCCGGTGGTCTCGCTCGAGACCCACCTCCGGACCCGGTCCGTCCGGCTGGCGGTCTGCTGCGGTAGCGGTTCGGCTGCGGGGTGGGGAGACGTCATGAGGCCCGTTCTCGGTCGGCGGCTGACCGTCGGTCCGGGAGAGCGGGGCACGCGGGGCGCGCGGGAGGCAGCGGGCCGGTGCGGCGCGGTCGAGGGCTGTGCGACGGCGGAGGTTCCCGACGAGGATACGCCCGTGCGGCTCGTGGCGGCACGACGGGCTGCCGGACCGCAGGCCGGCTCGGTCTGTCGTGAGCCGGGCCGCGGCAGGTCAGCCGGCCTGGTTCACGAGCCTGACGACGATGTCGTGCGCGTCCGCCGGGAGACTGGTCTCGCCGGACAGCGCGAGGGCGTCGAGCGCCAGCAGCGCGACCCGCAGGGGAGCCGCCTGCGTCGGGTCCTCCACGGCTGCCACCGCGTCGTAGAGGTCGGTGTCCACGCACGACCGGGCAGCCTGACGGGTGAGTCCCGTCAGCGTGAGGAGGCGGAGCGTCGCCGTCGCGCGCGGATCGCTGTGGAAGGCGTTCACCTGGTCGGCCACTCTTGCCTGGGCCGCGGGGAGGTCGGGTGGGAGAGCATCGACGGCGGCGTCGTCGGCGACGAAGGCGATCTGGTCGGCAAGGAGCTGCTGGACGTCGACGAAGGTGCTGCGCAGGCTCGCCAGGGAGACGTGGGCGCGGTGGGCGACGTCGTCGAGGGTGATGGTCGTCGCGCCGGGTTCCTCCATGAGCTCGAGGGACGCGCAGAGGATCGGTCGGTCGAGGTCGACGACCGGGTCGGTGGTGCCCGTCACCGCTGCTGCGAGCGGGACGGGTGCGCTGTCGAGACCCGCGAGCCGGAGGACCTGCGCCAGCACCGGCTGGACGACGTCCTCGTCGCCGGGGACCACGCCCGAGTGAAGGCCCACCCAGAGACCGTGCGTGGCGAGCTCGGCCACCGTCAGACCCCCGTCTCCTGTCGCCTGGCTCCGGGGGAGGGCCTCGCACCGGTCGTGGAGCGCTTGCCGTGCCGTGGTGAGAGTCATCGTGGTGCTCCTTCGGTGTCGAGGTCGTCGTAGTGCTTACGGCGCAGCGGCGTGCCCGCGAGGTAGGCGGAACGGGCGACGGCCATGGTGCCGACCGACGAGGTCGCCAGCTGCAGCGCGACGATCAGCGCGACCTTCACCGCGGCGGAGACGCCGGGCTGCAGCAGGAGGGCGCCGACGACGACGAGCACGATGCCCGCCCCGCCCGCGGTGCCCACCGCGGAGATGCGGGTGTAGGCGTCCGGGAACCGCACGACGCCGAGCGCCGCGGTGACGAACACGAGGGCCCCGAGGACCACGAGGACCTGGCCGACGATCTCGAGGGCGCTCATCGGTTCCCCCGCGTGAGGGTGCGGGCGAGGGAGAGCGCACCGAGGAACGCGATCATGCTCGCCACGAGGACGATGTCGAAGGTCGCGGCGGAGGCCGTCCGCACCCCGACGAGGGCGATGATGCCGACCATGCCGAAGAGCAGCAGGTCGGCGGCGACCACCCGGTCGGCCTCGGCCGGTCCGGCGATCATGCGGTAGGTGCTGGCCAGGCAGGCCACCACCAGCAGGGCGAGCGCGACGTCGATGCCGGTCATCGTGCGACTCCTTCGCGTCGGAGGGCGTGCAGCATCCGTGACTCCATCACCGCGAGGTCGGCGCGCAGGGCGTCGGCGTCCGGGTGGTAGATGCCGTGCACGTAGAGGACCCGGGGGTCCTCGGGGGCGCCGTGCGGGGCGGTCCCGAGGGTCAGCGTCCCGGGGGTCAGGGTGATGAGCGCTGCCAGCAGGGTGAGCTCGGTGTCGGTGCGGCACCGGGTGGGGAAGAGCGCGATGCCCGGGGTCCCGGCCTGGCCCGGCGTGAGGTTGTCCCGGAGGACCGTGACGTTGGAGACGACGATCTCCTTGAGGTACCACGCGGCGAACCAGGCGAGGCGCAGCGGCCAGGTGAGCGTGCTCACGATCCCGTCACCGCCTCGACGAAGGCGCTCGGGTCGAGCAGGCCCGCGGCCGCCGTCTCGGCGAGGCCGAGGAGCAGCTCGGCGCCGAGGCCCAGGCCGAGTGTGATGGCAGCGAGGACGAGCGACGGCGCGAGGAGGGCTGCGCCGATCCGGCGGGCCGGTGCGTCGACCGCGGGTGCGAGGGTCGCCGTGGCGGCGGGTGCCGCGGTGCCGCTCGAGGTCGACGACGGACCGGCACCGGTGCCGTCCTGCGTGAGCGACGGGTCGTCTGTCTCGGGAGGCGTCGGAGACCCCCAGAACACCCCCGACCAGATCTTCAGCATCGACAGCAGGGTCACCAGGCTGACGAGGACCATGACGACCACCGCGACGACCTGCCCGGCGTCCTGCGCCGCGACGAGGAGGCTGAGCTTGGCGACGAAGCCGGAGAACGGGGGCAGCCCGGCCAGGGAGAGCGCTGCGGCGAAGAACGCCACCGCGACCCACGGCTCACGTCTCGCGAGACCGCCGAGCCGGTCGAGTCGCCCCGTGCCGTAGCGCTCCTCGACGGCGCCCGTCGACAGGAACAGCGAGGCCTTCACGATCATGTGATGGAGCAGGTAGAAGATCCCGGCGGTGAGCCCGGCGAGCGTGAACAGGGCGACCCCGAGCAAGATGTACCCGATCTGGCTGACCATGTGGAAGGCGAGGATCGACCGGGTCGTGGTCTCGCCGACGGCGCCGAGGACACCGACGACCATCGTCACGCTGAAGACCGCGACACCGACCCAGAGGTAGCGCTCGTCGCCGTCGAAGACGACCGCGTAGACCCGGTAGATCGCGTAGATGGCGACCTTGGTGTGCAGGCCCGAGAACAGGGCGGTGACCGCGGGGGAGGTCGCCGGGTAGGCGCGAGCCAGCCACCCGTGCACCGGGACGACCGCGGCCTTGATCCCCAGGGCGAACAGGCACACGGCCACAGCCGTCGCGACGGCGTCGGACTCTCGGGCCGCTCCGGCGAGCTCGGCAAGGTTCACCGTGCCGGCGACGCCGTAGACGAAGGCGACCCCGGCGAGGAACACCGTCGAGGTCAGCAGGTTCACCGTGACGTACAGCCGTGCCCCGGCGACCTGCCGGAGGCGTCCTCGGCCCGGGCCCGCGAGCACGAAGAGCGCGTACGAGGGCAGCAGCATGACCTCGATGAAGACGAAGAGGTTGAAGAGGTCGGCCGTCAGCAGCGCGCCGTTCACCCCGGCGGTGAGGACCAGCACGAGGGGCGCGAAGAACGGCGCCCGCGCATGTCCGGACGCGACGGCGAAGGCGGCGCAGGTGGCGCTGAGCAGGCCCGTCACGGTGAGCATGAGGGCGGTGAGCATGTCGGCGGCGAAGGGGATCGCGACGCCGACTGGCCACAGTCCCACGCCGTGCGCGAGGACGTCCCCGTCACGCGCCCCCAGCACGAGGAGGACGCCGCCGGCGGTCGAGGCGAGCAGGACGGCGCCGAGCACCACGCCGTCGAGGCGTGGTCGGCCTCGGAGGAGGACGAGGGCGGCGGCCGTGAGCAGCGGGACGGCGACGAAGAGGGGCAGCGCGGAGCCGGTCATGCGGAGGCCTCCGTCGAGGTGGGGGTCCGGGCGGGCTCGAGGTCCGGCTCGGTGCCGTCGTTGTCGAGGACGTCGGCGGTGTCGTCGTCCCCTCGGCCGGTGACGGCCAGGACGAGCATGACGATGGTGATGGAGAACGCGATGACTATCGCGGTGAGCACGAAGGCCTGCGGCAAGGGGTCGGCCACCACCGCCGGGTCGAGGTCGGCTCCGATCGGCTCGACCCGGCGGCTGGTCCCTCCGGCAGCCATGAGCACGAGGTTCACGGCGTGCCCGAGCAGCACGAAACCGAGGATCACCCGCAGCATCTCGCGGCGGGAGAACAGGTAGACGGCACCGGCGACGAGGATGCCGGCTGCGAGGGCGAGAGTCATGCGTGCTCCACCTCCTCGGTGCGGGCGTGGTCGATGGTCGGGGCGTGCTCGTCGGCTGGTGGGTCGGGTTGATCGGGTGGCGCGCGGTGCGTGGCCGGGCTCTGCGCGGACGGGCGGGGTCGCCCGAGCAGGTTGAGGGCGGTGAGCACGACGCCGACCACCGCGAGGTACACGCCGACGTCGAAGAGCAGCGCCGTCGTGAGGTGCACCCCGAGCAGGTCCGCGTGCAGCGGTGTGAGGAAGGAACCGTCCACGTACCCGAGGAACCCGGTGACCGTGCCCGTGGCCACCCCGAGCCCGATGAGCGTGAGGTACGGCCACCGGACCTTCGCCGCGGCGTCGGACGGTGCCGACAGGTACACGAGCGCGAACCCGGCGCCCCCGACCAGTGCGGCGATGAACCCGCCGCCGGGCTCCTGGTGCCCGCGGAAGAACAGCAGCACCGACACCAGCACGGTCAGCGGCCCGACGAGGCGGGTCAGGACCCGCGTGAAGACGGTGTTCGCCTGCGCGTCGGCGAGCGGAGAGGTCGCCGCCCGCGAGGTGTCCAGGGGCTTGATCGGCAGCAGGCGCCGTGACCGGAGGAGGACCACGATCGTCAGGCCGGCGACTCCGAGGACGGTGAGCTCACCGAGCGTGTCGAAGGCGCGGAAGTCCACGAGGATCGTGTTGACGACGTTCGCTCCGCCCGTGACGGCCTCGCCCTCTCGTGCGTAGTACTCGCCGACCGGTGACATCTCGCGCCGACCGGTGAGCGCCAGGACACCGAGCGTGGTCGCCAGGCCGGCGCCGAGCGCCACCACGGCGGGCAGGACCGCAGACCGCTTCTGGTCGGCGCGGAAGGTGCGGGGGAGCCTGCGGAGCAGGAGCATCATGACGACGACGGTGAGGACCTCGACGAGGAGCTGGGTGAGGGCCACGTCGGCTGCACCGAGGGAGTAGAACCAGACGGTCATGGTGAAGCCGACGACACCGAGGACGACGATCGCGGCGACGCGCGACCGTGCCATGACGGCGGCGAGCGTGCCGACCGCCACGAGGGCGAGCAGCCCCCAGTCGAGGGGGACGTCCCGGTCGCCGACGACGTCCGGGAGCCCGTGCACGCTGGCCGTGGCGACCCCGGCGATGCCGACGAGGCACACGACCGGGACCATGAGGTGGCGACGGGGCGCCGAGGTGCTCGTGAGGTGCCCGACCCGCTGGCCCAGGGAGATCGTCCGCGCGCGGAGGGCGTCGACCACCGCGAGGCCCGAGACGGGAGAGCGGAGCCGGAGCGCGACGGGTTCGACCCGTGTGCGGGCGAGCACCGCGGCCGTCCCCAGGGCGATGACGCAGACGGACAGGACGAGGGCCGGCGTGACGCCGTGCCACAGGGTGAGGTGGACGTCGGTGTGGTCGCCGGTTGCGGCCGATCCGGCGTCGCCCACGAACCGGTCGAGCAGCCAGGGCGCCAGGCCGAGCACCACGCCGGCTGCGGCCGGTACCACGGCGGGCAGCCAAAAGGCCGGACGGGCCTCGGGGACGTCGGTGACGATGTCGGGCTCGGTGGTCGAGACTGTCGTCGCACCCGCGCTGCCAGCCGGGCCCGCGTCCTGGGTGTCGACGTCTGAGGTGCGGTCGCCGAAGGCCCCGATGACCAGCCGGGCCGAGTAGGCGAAGGTCAGCACCGCGACGAGGGCCACCGCCACCGCGAGAGCCGGTCCGGCGCCGGGGACCTCCCAGAAGGCGTCGAGCATGCTCTCCTTGCTGACGAACCCGAGCAGGGGAGGAACGCCCGCCATGGACGCGGCGGCGACGGTCATCGCCACGAGGGTGACCGGCATCGTGCGGCGCAGCCCAGACAGGCGGCGCATGTCACGGGTGCCTGCCTGGTGGTCGACGACGCCGACGAGCATGAACAGTGCGGACTTGAAGAGCGCGTGGGCCGCGGTGTGGACCACGGCGGCGGTGAGCGCCGCCGGCGTCCCGACGCCGATGGTCGCCACGAGCAGGCCGAGCTGGCTCATGGTCGAGTACGCGAGCAGCTCCTTGAGGTCGTAGCGGCGCATCGCGGCGACCGCGCCGATCAGCGCCGTCGCGAGCCCGCAGCTGATGAGCAGCACGCGCCACACCGGGACGTCGGACATCACAGGGGAGAAGCGCAGGAGCAGGTAGATACCGGCCTTGACCATCGCCGCGGCGTGCAGGTATGCGCTCACCGGCGTGATCGCCACCATGGAGTCCGGCAGCCACGCCTGGAAGGGCAGCTGCGCCGACTTGGTGAAGGCCGCCACGGCGACGAGCACGGCGACGGCGGTGGTGAAGCCGCTGTTCTCGCCCCAGACCGGGTCGGCGAGGATGACGCTCAGCCGCGTCGAGCCGACCTGCGCGACCATGACGACGACGGCGCTCAGCAGTGCGAGGCCACCGGCTGCGGTGACGAGCAGCGTACGGACCGCGGGCTCACGCGCACCGGCTCCGGACCGCGAGATGAGGAAGAACGAGCACAGCGTCGTCGCCTCCCACGCGACGAAGAGCAGCACGACGTCGTCGGCCAGCACCAGGGCGAGCATCGCCGCGGCGAAGAGCGTCATCAGACCGTAGAAGCCGCCGTGCCGGCCGGTGGGCAGGTAGCGCGCGGAGTACGCCATGACGAGCGCGCCGATGCCGAGCACGAGCAGCGAGAAGAGCAGCGAGAGGCCGTCGAGACGGACCGCCAGCTCGACACCGAGCGTCGGCATCCACGGGACTGCCGCGGTGACGGCGTCAGGCTGGGAGGTCTGGACGACCAGAACGCCCACGGCGACCAGCAGCGCGGCGATGGGCCAGCCGGCCGCACGGCCGAGCCGGCGCCCGAGGGCGGGCGCGAGAAGGGCTGCTGCGCAAGCAGCAGCGAGGCACAGGAGAAGCACGAAGATCCCTCGTTCGGCAGGTCACGGACACTGTCGGACCGGGAGAGGGCTCACACGGGGAGCCTCGGGGCCGACGTCTAGGCGACGTCGGCTACGGGCTGGCAGCCGGCCAGCTGCTCGCCCCACGTGGAGACGTACCCGTTGGTGCCCGGCTGGGTCTCCACGTGGTTCACGAGCCTGAGGGCAGGCGCGAACACGGGGACCGAAGGCATGCGGACCATCGTAGGCGACGTGCGGTCACCACGACAGCCAGCCGGGAGCGCCAGGGATGGCCGCCGCAGTCAGGCGAGCTCGGTGACGAAGCCGATGGTGTTGCCGTCGGGGTCGGTGAGCTCGAAGAGGTCGACGACCCCCTCGACCGGCTGCAGGTCGGGCTCGTCCAGCCCGAACGCCGACCGGTACCACGTGGTCGCCGCGACCAGGTCGCGGACGGGGATGCCGACGGAGACAGCCTTGGGCCTCATGGAGCGAAACCTAGTTCTGCGGCGCGCGTGTGGGAAGAGGGGGGAGCGCCCTCAGCGCTCCGCCTCGTAGGCGAGCAGCGCGAGCTGGATGCGGTTGCTGAAGTCGAGCTTGGTGAGGGCGCTGGAGATGTGCGACTTCACGGTGCCCATCGACAGGTACATCTGCTCCGCGATCTCCGTGTTCGACAGGCCCTGCGCGACGGCGCTCGCCACGTCGCGCTCGCGGTTGCTCAGCACGGAGAGGCGCTCGACAGCCTGGGCTGATCGTGACGGCGCGGCAGGTGCGGTGTCCGACGGCGCCAGGGGAGCACCCGCCATCGCCCGGTCGATGAGCACCTTCATCACCGCGGGGGACAGCACGGGGTCGCCGTGGGCGGTCCGGCGGACGGCGTCGACGATCTCCTCGGGCGGCGTGTGCTTGAGCAGGTAGCCCGAGGCACCGGCCTGGAGCGCACCGAGGATCGTGTCGTCACCCCCGAAGGTGGTGAGCACGATGACCTGCGGGGCGGAGTCCTGGGCGGACTCGTCGTCGCCACCGTCGGCACCGCTGGAGCCACCGGCGGCCGCGGCGCCCTGGCGCAGCGCCTGGGTCGCCGCGATCCCGTCCATGACGGGCATGCGGATGTCCATGAGGACGATGTCCGGGTGGTGGGCGGCGACGGCCTCGGCCACGAGGGAGCCGTCGGCGACCTCCCCGACGACCTCGATGTCCGGGGCTCCGGCGAGCATGAGGCGGAGGCCGGCGCGCACGAGCGCGTCGTCGTCGACGATGAGGGTCCTGATCATGAGCGCCACGGTAGCCGCACCCGGAGCCGGAACGCGCCCCCGCTCGCAGCGGCCTCGAGGGTGCCGCCCTCCAGGGTGACGCGCTCGCTGAGCCCGGTGAGCCCTGCCCCGGCGCCAGGGATGACCGACCGGGGCGCGGAGATCTGGGTGACGTTGGTGACCTCGACGACCACCTCGTCGCCCGCGGTGCCGCGCAGCGCGACGTTCACGGCGACCTCGGGGGCGTGCTTGCGGGCGTTGGTCAGGCCTTCCTGGACCACGCGGAACACGGTGCGCTGCAGCTGCGGCCGGGACTCCTCGAGACCGGGCGCGTCGATGCTCAGACGGACGAGCTGACCCGCGGCGCGCGCCTCCTCGACCAGCGTCTCGAGGTCTCCGACGGCGACCTGCGGAGCCGCCGTGCCGGTCTCGTCGTCGCCTTCGTCGGTGCCGTCGCTGCGCAGCACGGTGAGCACCTCGCGGAGCTCTTCGAGGGCTTGGTGCGCGTTCTCTCGGATCACTGCCACGGCGTCGTGGACCTCGCTGGCAGTGAGGGCGGCGGCGTCCCCGGACTCGGCCTGGCGGGTGCGGTACTCGAGGGCGCCGGCGTGCACGGACAGCAGCGAGATGCGGTGGGCGAGGACGTCGTGCATCTCGCGGGCGATGCTCGAGCGCTCGCCGCGACGGGCGTCGACCAGCCGCAGCTCGGTCTGGCGGCGCTCCTGCTCGGCAGCGGTGCGCAGGCTCAGCACGAGCTGGCGCCGGGCGCGGACGGCGATGCCCCAGGCGAGGACCATCATGCCGATGAGCGAGCCGAAGATCAGCGTGCCCCAGTCGTCGGTGGTGCCGGTGGTGAAGCGCAGGTGGAGGAACGCCACCGGGATCTGCAGCAGGTTGACCGGGACGGAGACGGGCCACGGGCGGTGCACGGCCAGGGTGAACAGCAGGATGACCGCCGCTGCGCCGGTCCCGACGGTGAAGGTCGAAAGGACGAGCGCGACGAGGCTCAGTGCGAGCGGGAAACGACGACGCCACCACAGCGACAGCGAGAGCAGGACCCCGAGCACCGGGTCGAGCACCTGGTGGACGACGAGTGTCCCGCCGGCGCCGTCGTCGGTGAAGGAGACGATCTCGCCGTCAGGGGTGGTCATCTGCGCGAACATCGTGAGCACCACGAAGCCGATCGCGATGAGGAACACGATGACGTCGATGGTCCAGTCGCGGGCGGTGCGGCGGGGGACGCGGGACGTCGTGATGCTCTGGGCGGCGCCGGCCAGGACCCCGGGCAGGGCCCAGCGCGCGTCGACCACAGGGCTGTCCGAGACTCGCATGCGACGACCCTACGGCGCGGTGCTACCCGTCAGCGACGGCCGACCGGCCGAACTCTTGCGCGGGAGGGGAGCCGTCTCTCGGCCCTTCGGCTGAGGGGGCGTGATCGCCCGCGATCAGCCGGCGGCGGTGAGGTCGCGCAGACGCAGGACGGTCGTCCAGTTCCGGGCGGTCCCGTCGACGCCGAGCGTGCGGCGCAGCAGCGCGGGGCTGAGCTTCGTGGTGCCGGCTCCGTCCGGGTAGACGGTGTACGACGTCCCCTCGTGCCACGCCATGCGCTCGGGGTGGGGGCTCATGTCGAGCGATGCGATGGCGTCGGCGGTCGGCGGGGTGGCGTAGAAGGTCACGAGGAGCTTCGACGGCGCGCTCTCGGCCTCGGCCGGGAAGGGGAGGTGGGCGACCACGGAGTCGAGGGTCTCGGGCGAGACCACGACCACGTCGACGTCGAGGCCCAGCCGGTCCAGCAGCCCGCCGTGGACGAGCGCGGCGACCTCTGCCTCCGTGCGGCACGAGGCAGCCGGAGTGCCGGGCGCCGGGGCCGAGACCACGAGATTCCCGCTCGCGAGGATGGTCGTGACGCGCGTCCAGCCGGCGGTCTCGCCGATCGCGCGCAGGTCGGCAGACGGCACCTTGCGGTGCCCGCCGACGTTGACGCCGCGCAGCAGCACGACAGCAGTGGTGAGGGTCACGAGCCGAGACTACCGCTGGTGGTCGGCGGTGCTCAGGAGCAGACTGGCCGGGCGGTCACGGACCGCCCCGGCGAGACCGGGCGCGCAGCCGGCACCCGGCCAGCGCCCCGCGCCCTCGCCCGCACCGTCTCGAGAGGACCCACCATGGCCGCACCCACCTCCGCCGGGGCTTCCCCACAGGTCGACCTCGGAGGTCGCAGCCCCTGGAGCGTGCTCCCGCCCCTTCTGCTCGGGTTCTTCATGATCATGGTCGACACCACCATCGTGAACATCGCGGTGCCGACCCTCGTCGAGACCTTCGACGTCGGGCTGTCGGCCGTCGGCTGGGTGACGAGCGCCTACCTGCTCAGCTACGCCGTGCTGCTGCTGGTCACCGGACGGCTCGGGGACAGGTTCGGACCCAAGAACATCTTCGTGGCAGGGCTCGTGGTCTTCACGCTTGCCTCGCTGTGGTGCGGGCTCTCGGGCAGCATCGGCATGCTCATCACGGCCCGTGCCGTGCAGGGCGTCGGTGCCGCGCTCATGACGCCGCAGACCATGGCGATCATCACCCGCGTGTTCCCGCCGCAGAAGCGCGGCGCGGCGATGGGCGTATGGGGGTCGGTCGCAGGGATCGCGACGATCACCGGCCCGGTGCTCGGCGGGCTGTTCGTCGAGACGCTCGGGTGGGAGTGGATCTTCTTCGTCAACGTGCCGGTGGGCGTCGTGGCACTGTTCCTCTCGTTCCGGTCGCTGCCCGCCCTCGCGACGAACAAGAAGTCCTTCGACGTCCTCGGCGTGGTGCTGTCCGTGGTGGGCCTCGGGGCGCTGGTGTTCGGTGTCCAGGAGGGGGAGACCTTCGACTGGGGTCAGGTGTGGGGACCGGTGTCGATCCCGCTGATCATCGGGTTCGGGGCGGTGGTGATCGCCGCGTTCCTGCTGTGGCAGCGACGCCTGGGTCAGGACGCGCTGCTGCCGCTGAGCCTGTTCAGGTTCCGCAACTTCTCGCTCGCGAACGTCTCCGGCATGGCCGTGTCCTTCGCGATGATCGGCATCTTCTTCCCGCTCACGCTGTTCCTGCAGACGACGCTGGGCCTCTCGCCGCTGCACGCCGCGCTCGTGAGCCTGCCGAGCTCGGTGGTCTCCGGGGTGGTCGCGCCCTTCGCCGGCAGGCTCTCCGACCGGGTCCCGGCCAAGTGGGTCATGGTGACCGGCTTCGCGTCCCTCGCCGTCGCCACGGTGTGGCTGGACCTCGTCATCGCACCTGGGATCTCGCCGTGGACGATCGTCGTCCCGATGCTGTTCTTCGGCCTGGGGACGGGATGCGTGTTCTCCCCGATGGCGAGCCTGGCGACGGCGGGTCTCGACCAGTCGACGGCCGGTGCGGGTGCCGGCGCGTTCAACACCACGCGTCAGGTCGGCGGCGTGATCGGCTCCGCCGCGATCATCGCGATGCTCCAGACCCGCCTCGCCGTCACGCTCCCCGCCGCGGCGCAGGAGGCGGCCCAGACGCTCCCCGAGCAGTACCGGCAGTCCTTCGTGGATGGTCTGGCGTCGGCGGGCGGTTCCTTCAGCGGGGGCGGCGGCTCGGTGCCGGTCCCGGACGGTGTGCCGCCCGAGGTGGCCGACGCGATCGCCTCGGCGGGCAGCGCGGCCTTCGGAACAGGCTTCGCACAGGCTGCCGGCGACACGATGCTGCTGGTCGCAGCGGTGCTCGTCGTCGGGCTGGTCGCAGGTGTCGCGATGCGGCGCGAGTCGGGCCACGTCTGAGCCACGACAAGCCCGCGCGACGGCCCCGTGTGAACACTGGGTGACATCTTCGCCGAAACACCTCCGAGGGGGTGTGCTCCGAATCACACCGGCGTAGTTTGCTGGTGACGGACGACACCCGTCGTCCTCCGGGAGGCCAGCCCATGGAGCACCAGCTCCGAGCAGGAAGGCCGTCCGCGGCCACGCTGCTGCGTGGACCGGCGGACCGCCAGACCCACTCGCCCGGCGGTGACGCGCCCAGCGCGCGCCGCACGGACGGCAGGCGCACGACGTGCGCCGGAGGGAGCTCGCTGTGGTTGCTGAGAACACCGTGGTAGCTGAGAAGTCCGAGGCGGCAGAGGGGGCCGTGGTCGCCGACGGCGTCCGCAAGACCTTCGTGCTCGACACGTCCGTCCTGCTCTCCGACCCCAAGGCCCTGGTCCGGTTCGCCGAGCACGACGTCGTCCTGCCGATCGTGGTCATTACCGAGCTCGAGGCCAAGCGCCACCACCCAGAGCTCGGGTACTTCGCCCGCAGCGCCCTGCGGATGCTCGACGACCTCCGGGTGAAGAACGGCGGGCTCGACCACCCGATCCCGGTCGGCGACGGCGGCTCCCTGCGCGTCGAGCTCAACCACACCGACCCGTCGGCGCTGCCTGACGGGTTCCGCCTGGGGGACAACGACACCCGCATCCTCGCGGTCGCCGCCAACCTCGCGGCCGAGGGCGCCGCGGTCACCGTGGTGTCGAAAGACCTCCCGATGCGCGTCAAGGCCTCGGCTGTCGGGTTGAGCGCCGACGAGTACCGCGCCGAGCTCGCGGTCGACTCCGGGTGGACCGGCATGGGGGAGCTCGACCTCGCCGAGGACCAGATGGCTGCGCTGTGGGAGCACGAGTCGATGGAGCTCGCCGCGGTCGACGCCGCGTCGGCAGCCGCCGCAGAGCCGCTGCTCTGCCACAAGGGCCTCGTGCTGCACTCGACCCGCGGGTCGGCGCTGGCCCGCGTCACGCCCGACAAGCACCTCCAGCTGATCCGCGGCGACCGCGAGGTCTTCGGGGTCCGGGGTCGCTCGGCCGAGCAGCGCATCGCGATCGACCTGCTGCTCGACGACTCGGTGGGCATCGTCTCCCTCGGCGGCCGCGCCGGGACCGGCAAGTCCGCCCTCGCCCTCTGCGCAGGACTCGAAGCGGTCCTCGAGCGGCGGCAGCACCGCAAGATCATGGTGTTCCGCCCGCTCTACGCGGTCGGCGGGCAGGAGCTCGGCTACCTGCCGGGGTCCGAGGCGGAGAAGATGAGCCCCTGGGCCCAGGCCGTGTTCGACACCCTCGGGGCGCTGGTCAGCAAAGAGGTGATCGACGAGGTGATCGACCGCGAGATCCTCGAGGTGCTGCCGCTGACCCACATCCGCGGGCGGTCACTTCACGACGCCTTCGTGATCGTCGACGAGGCGCAGTCTCTCGAGCGCAACGTGCTGCTCACGGTGCTCTCCCGCATCGGCCAGTCCTCGCGGGTGGTGCTCACCCACGACGTGGCGCAGCGCGACAACCTGCTCGTCGGGCGCCACGACGGTGTCGCCGCGGTGATCGAGGCGCTCAAGGGCCACCCGCTCTTCGCGCACGTGACGTTGACGCGGTCCGAGCGGTCTGCGGTGGCGGCGCTGGTCACGGACATGATGGAGCGCATCGAGGTGTGACGTCACCCACCGAGGTGGGAGGCGTCGGGGAGCATCTCGGGGCACGTGCCTCCCGGGGTCGTCGCGAGCTCGAAGTGCCAGATCTCGTTGGCGTAGGTCTGGCACAACCCGTACGTGGGTCCGTGCTCGATGAGCCAGTACATCGCGTCCAGGGGACCGACGTCGACGGCGGTGCCGGTGACGTGGGTGGACGTCTCCGGGGTGGCGACGAACTGGCGGGCGACCTCCTCGCTGCCGTAGGTGGCCAGTCCCTCGTCGTACAGCTGTCCCTGGTAGCGGGCGCTGCGCCAGCCGGTGGTGACGTAGAGGGGCTGGTCGTCGAGGGCCGCGTCAGCGGTCGCGGCCTCGACGGCGGCGCGTAGGGCCGGGTCGAGCCGCGTCACGGCAGGCAGGTCTGCTCCCGCGGTGATGTCGGTCTGGGCGGGGATGAGGCCGTCGTCCGCGGTGAGCGGTCCGGTCTGGGGCGGCTCGTCAGACGTGAGGTCGGAGCTGACGGTGACGGACGACGCCGACGCCGTCGCTGTCTCGTCGGGGCTCCGGAGCCAGCTCGTCACGCTGAGCAGGATCAAGCCCACCAGGGACGCTGCCAGCACGGTCCCGAGGAGGATCGCCAGCAGCATGAGGATCCCGGACCGGACGGGTCGGGTCGGACGGGGCGCGGTGCGGTTCGTGGTCTGCATGCTGACCATGCGACCGCAGCAGACGTTGCCAGGACGTATGGCCGGGAGCATACGCTCCCGACATGTCGTCCGGCCTAGGGTGAGCGGATGCGAGTACTGATCGTCGAAGACGAGGCCTTCATGGCCGAGGCCGTCCGTGACGGGTTGCGGCTCGAGGCGATCGCGGCCGACATCGCCGGGGACGGCGACACCGCCCTGGAGATGCTCGCGGTGAACGAGTACGACGTGCTCGTCCTCGACCGTGACGTCCCGGGCCCGGACGGTGACGAGATCGCGAGGATCGTCTCCCAGGAGCCCGGAGGGCCGCGGATCATCATGGTCACCGCCGCGAGCCGGCTCGACGACAAGCAGGCCGGGTTCCAGAGCGGTGCGGACGACTACCTCACCAAGCCCTTCGCGATGCGCGAGCTCGTCTTGCGGCTGCGGGCGCTCGAGCGCAGGAGAGACGTCGGCCGGCCCCCGGTCGTGAGCTCGGCCGGTCTTCGCCTCGACCCGTTCCGGCGAGAGGTGTACAGGGACGGCCGGTATGTCGCCCTGACCCGCAAGCAGTTCGCGGTGCTGCAGGTGCTGCTCAACGCCCAGGGGGGTGTCGTGAGCGCCGAGCAGCTGCTCGAGCGTGCCTGGGACGAGAACGCCGACCAGTTCACGAACGCCGTCCGCATCACCATCTCCGCGTTGCGCAAGCGCCTCGGTGAGCCGTCGCTCATCCGCACGGTCATGGGCGTGGGCTACCAGATCGACGACGCTGCGAGCGTCGACAGCGATGCCTAGGACACGGCCGGCCCCCTCGCGCCCGCACGGGCTGTCGCTGAGGTGGCAGCTGACCCTGAGCTACGCCGCCTTCGTCGTCGTGGTCGGCGTCGTGCTGATCGCCGTCGGTGTCCTGCTGCTGCGGTTCGTGCCGGACGGCAACCTCCTGGAGTACGGCGGTGGGTTCGCACCGTCCCGTTCCGACCTCATGCCGGTGTTCGTCAAGTACGCCTCTGCCGGGCTGGTCTTCCTCGCCACGCTCGGCCTCGGTGGCGGATGGTTGCTCGCCGGGCGTCTGCTGCGACGCCTGCGCCTCATCACCGGCACGGCCGAGCAGGTCAGAGCCGGTGACTTGGACCACCGGATCGACATGGTGGGTCGGTCCGACGAGCTGTCCGGGCTCGCCGACACCTTCGACGACATGCTGGACCGCGTCCAGGCCTCCGTCGACGAGCACCGGCGGTTCGCGGCGAACGCCTCCCACGAGCTCCGGACACCGCACGCGGTGATCCGCACGATGCTCGAGGTCGCCCGCGCGGACCCCGACCGTGACGTGGAGCAGCTGCTCGAACGTCTGGAGATCGTGAACGAACGCTCCATCGCGCTCACCGAGGCCCTGCTCGCCCTCGCCCGTGCGGACCACGCTGCCGAAGACCGTGAGGCGGTCGACCTGGCGGCGCTGGCCGAGGCGGCGGCCGACGACCTGGGTGCCGCTGCTGCCAGCCGTGACGTCGTCATCACCTGCGACCTCGTGACGGCAGCGACCACCGGTCACCCCGGGCTGCTCGCACTGCTCCTGACCAACCTCGTGCAGAACGCCGTGGTGCACAACCACCCCGGCGGTCAGGTGCAGATCGCCACGTGGACGGACGAGCGCGGCGACGCCCTCGTCGAGGTCACCAACACCGGCCCGGTCGTCAGCGACGAGGTCGCGGCCACGCTCACGGAACCCTTCGTCCGCGCAGCGGGCAGGACACGCCCGCGCGACCCGTCCCACGTCGGCGTGGGGCTCGGCCTGTCGATCGTCGCCTCCGTCGCGCGCGCTCACTCCGGGAGCATCACCGTGGTACCGCGTGCTGGTGGCGGCCTCACGGTGCGGGCGCAGATCCCTGCGTCGTAGAGAGAGGTCACAGTGACAGGACAGGACGACGGGGTGCGCTCGCAGTCTGCTCTGGGACGGTCGACGGCCTCGGTGCCGAGCGGCAGGGTGGAGCGGACCAGGGCTCTCGGATGGATCGCCGTCGTGGTCGTCGCGATGGCAGCGGTCTTGTCGCTCGCTACCGGGGTGCTCGGCTGGTCCGGCGAGAAGGGGATCGCGCAGGTCGTCGCGCTGCGCACCTGGCTCCTGTGGGGCTTCGCCAGCATGGCTGTCGTGGCGCTGCTCACCGCGCTCGTGATCGGCTCTCGCGGACGGCGCCCAGCCCGCACGATCTCCGTCGCCCTCGTGTGCGCGCTCGCGGCAGGCTCGCACCTGCTCGTGCTCGACTCCCGTGGTCTGGATGCGGGCCTCCCCCTGGACGCCGCTGACGAGCGCGACGGCGACATCACCGTGCTCACGGCCAACGTCCGGGGCGAACGCGCGGGGGAGGAGACCGTCTCGGCCATCGTCGATCTCATCATCAGCAGCGGAGCCGACGTCGTCGCGCTCCCCGAGGGGCAACCCGTCGTCGACGAGGTGGTCGCGCAGCTCATCGGCCACGGCGAGTCCTTCCAGTCCTTCCCTGCTTTCGGCGCCGGACCCAACCGGGGCACCGCCCTGCTGGTCGCAGAGTCGCTGGGCACCTATCGCGAGGTCGACGGGCCTGTCGGAGGAGTCCGGGTCGTGCCGGTCGACGGCGACGGCCCGCCGATCGCCGCAGTGCACCCGACCTCGTTGCCCCCGGACCCGACCGCCGACCTGGGGGCGTGGCGCAGCGAAGGCTCTCAGCTGCGCGCGCTCTTCCGGACCATGACGGGCGGCATCGTGGCCGGTGACATGAACGCCACGCTCGACCACCAGCAGCTGCGCGAGACCGGCACCTACGTCGACGCCGGCTCGGCTGCCGGGATCGGCGGGTACGGCACGTTCCCGAGCTCTCTGCCCGGCGTGCTCGGGACGGCCATCGACCACGTGCTCGTCGACCGGGGGCGGTTCACCGTCCGCGCGGGTGCGGTCGTCGACGTCCCCGGCACCGACCACCGCGCCGTCGTCGTCCGGGTCGCGCAGAGGTGAGTCAGCAGAGGACGGGCCTTGCTACCTTCGTCTCATGGTCCACCTCATGACGTCCGACGACGGTCGCTCATGGCGGCCCTGACCGCGCGGCGCCGCGTGGCGAGCACTGCGGTCGTCGGTCTTCTCTGTGCCCTGGTGGGCTGCAGCCCGTCGGGCTCGCCGTCCGACGAGGGCACCGTCGTCGACCTGCTGCAGCAGGACTGGGAGCACGTGCTCGGGGTCGTCGCGGACGGCACAGGTCTGCGGGTGACGGCGACCGGGCGGAGCATCGTCGAGCAGGACGGCGGGGGAGGCCAGCCAGACCCGCCGGTCAACCTCGCGGGGACGCACCTGGTCGCTCCGGAGGACTTCACGCTCCGCGCCTCGTTCACGGACGTGACAGCCGACGCCACCCTGGTCGTCTACGACAGCCCGCCGGTGATCGCGGACGAGTTCCGGATCGAGCCCGCGGCTCTCCACCTCACGCTCCGTGGCGACGACCTCCGGATCGCCGTCTTCGACGGCTCGCACCCGCAGGACGTGACCGACCCGCAGCCGGCCCACGACGAGCACGTCACGGTCCTCGACACCTCGGCGCCGCTCTCCGTGCACCGTTCCGGCGACCTGCTCGAGATCGCGAGCGACGGCGAGACGGTGTCGTCGCTGCCCCTCGGCGACGTCTTCGACTCCGGTGAGCTCTGGCTGGGGTTGTCGAGCGAGGAGGGGGCCTTCACGGTCCGCTCGCTCGTGGCCTCTGCGCCGAGCGGTGCGTCCCTGGCCACCGCGGGTCCCGTCGCGGACGACGCGGAACCGTCTCCGGACGGTCTGCAGGCTCTGGCCGCCGGCTCCCGCCCGGACTTCCTCGTCGGCGCTGCGGTAGCCCTCGGCCCGTTCGTCTCGGACGCGGAGTACGCGAGCGCCGTCGTGGGCGACTTCGGGGCACTCACCCCGGAGAACGCGATGAAGCCGCAGGCGCTCTCCCCGCGGCAGGGCGAGTACACCTTCGAGGAGGCTGACGCCCTCCTCGACCTCGCGGAGAGCGCGGGGATCGCCGTGCACGGCCACACCATCGCCTTCACCGAGGCGATGCCGCGGTGGATGCGTGAGCTTCCCACCGGCACCGAGCAGGAGCGCCAGGAGAGCGCCGACGCCCTGCTCGACTACGTGACCACCGTCGTCATGCACTTCCGGGGCCGGCTCGACTCGCTCGACGTCGTCAACGAACCGTTCGACCTCGACCAGGGGACCAGCCTGCAGGAGAACGTCTGGTTCCGTGTCTTCGGGCCGACCTACCCGGCGGTCGTCTCGCAGGCGGTGCACGCCGCAGACCCGGACGTCAGGCAGTTCATCAACGAGAACGGCGCCGACGTGCCGGGTCCCCGACAGGACGCCCTGCTCCAGCTCGCCCTCGACACGAACGCGCAGGGTGGGCACATCGACGGCGTGGGCCTCCAGGCTCACGTCTACGAGCTCGACACCGACGCCCTCTCGGCCGGCGATCTCGCGACGACCTTCGCCAGCGTCGAGGACGCCGGGCTGCTCGTCAGGATCTCCGAGAACGACGTCACGGACAGCGAGGGCCAGGCCGTCCAGGCGGAGCAGTACGCCACGGTGCTCGCCGCCTGCCTCCGCTCGGACACCTGCGTCTCCTACACGACGTGGGGAGTGGACGACACGTACGACTGGTGGGTCGACGACGACGGGGCCCTCCAGCAGGGCCACGACCTCCTGCTCGACGACGGAGAACCGACGCCTGCGTCCGACGCGCTGAGAGAGGTCCTCGCGGGCTGACCCCTCGAGCACCTGCGTCCGTGGGTCTCGGTCAGACCTAGGGCGCCGGCGGGACGGCGGTGGCCTCGCGCTTCCGGTCGTAGTGGCGACGCGCCTTCATGCGGTTCCCGCAGACGGCCATCGAGCACCACTGCGCACGGTTGCCGTGGCTGCGGTCGACGAGGAACAGGCGGCAGTCGGGGTTGCCGCACGAGCGGAGCCTGCCCGGTCGGGTCTGCTCGAGCTCGCTCCAGGCGATGACGGCGCGGGCGGCGAGGAGGCTGTCGTCGGGCGCCTGCAGCTGCCACTGCAGGGTGACCGAGGTGATCGTCGGGACCTGGCTGACGTCTCGGAGGAACGGGGCGAGCGACTGAGGTCCGGCGTCTCCGCGGACGACTCCCTGGAGCGCCTCGCGGACCTCGCGGACCAGCCCCACCTCGCGGAGCGTCCCGGTGCCACCGTGCTCCAGGGTCCAGGTGGCGGCGCCCGCGTCGTCGCCCAGGGCGTCGACGATCTCGTCGCCCTCTCGGGGGGTCGAGTTGAGCAGGGCGAGGAGCAGGAGCTCGTTCGGGGAGACGTCAACCATACCCCCAGTCTAACCCCAAGGGTCCCGATTGACAGGTTAGAGAGCGCGCCCTAGGTTGTGTCTAACCACATACGGCAGATGAAGGAGTTAGACATGGTCCAGGTCCACCACCGTCAGCGCACCGTCGACGGGCACCAGATCTTCTACCGTGAGGCGGGCGACCCGGCCGCCCCCACCCTCGTGCTCCTGCACGGGTACCCGACGAGCTCGTCCATGTTCCGTCACCTGATCCCGCTGCTCGCCGACCGCTTCCACGTCGTCGCCCCCGACCACCTCGGCTTCGGGCTCTCTGACGCACCGAGCACGAGCGAGGTCGACTACAGCTTCGACCTGCTGGCCGACATCACCGAGGGACTGCTCGCCGACCTCGGGGTGGATCGTTACGCGATCTACGTCCAGGACTACGGTGCACCCGTCGGCTGGCGGCTCGCCCTGCGGCGGCCTGAGGCGATCACGGCGATCATCACCCAGAGCGGCAACGCCTACGACGAAGGCTTTGTCGAGGACTTCTGGGAGCCGGTGATCGCGTACCAGCGCTCGCAGGACGCCACGACCGAGGCGGCGATCCGCGGGGCCCTGAGCCTCGACGCGATCCGCTGGCAGTACGTGCACGGGGTCGCCGACACCACGCTCGTCGACCCCGAGGCATGGGTCCACGACCACGCCCTGGTCTCGCGCCCCGGCAACGACCTCGTCCAGCTGGCGCTCTTCCGCGACTACGCCACCAACGTCGCCCTGTACCCCCAGGTCCACGAGTACTTCCGGACCAGCCAGGTGCCCCTGCTGGCCGTCTGGGGCGAGGGTGACGAGATCTTCGGCCCCGACGGTGCGCGGGCGTTCAGCCGAGACCTGCCTGACGCCGAGGTCCACCTCGTCCCGGGCGGGCACTTCCTGCTCGAGAGCGCCGTCCACGAGGTCGCCGACCTCATCCGTGACTTCCTCGGGTCGAGGGTCACCGTGTGGTGACCACGAGCTTGCCCGACCGTGCTCCGTCCTCCATGTCGTGGTGGGCCTGGACGATGTCGTCGAGCGCGTAGACCTTCGCGATCGGGACGGTCGCGGTGCCTGCGGCGACGTCGTCGAGGAACTCCTGGAGCACTCGGGCGGGGAGGTCGCTGGCTTCGCCGGAGTACGCGGTGAGCCGGACCCCGTTCGGGATCACGGCCATCGGGTAGAAGTCGGGGATGGTCCAGGCGTCTGCGAGCATCCCGCTGAAGGAGACGATGCCGTGCACGGCGGTCGCCCGCAAGGTGTCGGGCAGGGTGTCTGTCCCGATGAGCTCGACCGCCCCGTCGACGCCTCGTGGTGAGATCTCGCGGACCTGCCCGGCGATGGTCCCGGTGTCGATGACCACGTGGTCGGCGCCGATGCCTCGGAGCATGTCAGCGCGCCCGGGGTTGCGGGTGGTGGCGATCACGGACGCACCGATCCGCTTGGCCAGGACGATGCACGCGAGACCGACCGACGAGGTGCCGCCGCGCACCAGCACGGTGTCCCCGGGTCGGGTGTCCACCCCGACGGTGAGGGAGCCGTGGGCGGTCTGCAGCATCTCCGGGACGGCGCCGAGCACCGCCCAGTCGAGGGTGCTGGTGAACGGTACGACGCTGCTGGTCGGCACGAGGGTGTACTCGGCGTAGCCGCCGTCGAAGGTCCGCCCCATCCCGCCCATGAGGGCCGCGACCTGGGCCCCGGGCTCGTACTCACCGCCAGGTGCCGCCTCGACGGTACCCACGGCCTCGATGCCGGGCACGCGCGGGAAGCTGCCGAAGTGGCCGACCCCGCGGCGGAAGTGGAGCTCCGAGCGGTTGAGCCCGAACGCCTCCACCCGGATCAAGACCTGGCCCTCGCCCGGGACCGGTACGGGTACGTCTCGGAGACGCAGGACCTCAGGGCCGCCGGGGCCGTCGACGACGACCGCGCGCATCGTGCGGGTCATCGGCTCGACTCCAGCGCCGTCTGCATGCGTTCGATCGCGGCCACGCCAGCGGCGATCACCTCGGCGTCTGCGGCACTCAAGACGGAGTCGAGGGCCTCGGAGAAGCGCTCGCTCGCGATGGCCAGGGCTGACCGTCCGAGAGGAGACAGGGTGCTGCGGACGCTGCGCCGGTCGACCGGGTCGGGCGTGCGGTCGAGGAGCCCGTCGGCGTCGAGACGGTCCAGGAGCCTGCTCGACGCGGCGATCGAGGTGCCGACCCCGTCGGCGACGTCCTGCACCCGAGCGCCGGCCGGTGCCGCTGCGATGACACGCAGCACCTCCAGGCGCGCCAGGCTCAGCACCCCCTCGCCACGCATCCGCTTCTCCACCGTGTTCCACAGGTCGGTCTCGTGACGCACCAGCGCAGCGAAGTACTCGTGAGCGCTCATCCGCACACCTCCATGTCGACACCAGGGGGCCGTCCTCCGGTCCCCGCACCCTACATCGTGTCCTTGCTATGTAAAGTACATTGCGTGGAGAGTTCCCCACCCTTCGACGATCGGAGCACCATGACCACCGACCTGCGCGAGACGATGCAGCGATTCGTGGAGTTCATCAACAGCGGCGACCCCTCGATGGGCCGTGAGGTGATCTCTCCAGACGCAGCGTTCCTGACCCCGTTCTCACCCACGCCCCTCCGAGGTCTCGAGGGCTACCTCCAGATCCTCGAGGTCATGCGAGGTGCGTTCCCCGACGTCCAGTGGTCCCTCGAGCAGCTCGTCGTCGAAGGAGGCCAGGTGGCGGCTCGTTTCGAGCTCCGCGGCACGCACCGAGGTGAGTTCCTGGGTGTCGCGGCCACGGGCAAGCAGGTAGCCGTCGGGGCGAGCAACTTCTACCGGTTCTCGGACGGGCTGATCGTCGACGAGACCGGGCAGCCCGACCTGCTCAGCCTGCTCGGCCAGATCGGAGCGTTGCCGCCCGCGCTCGCGTGATCATCACTGGAGGTCCCCCACGGTCAGGTCAGACGGCGATCCCGGAGGACGGACCTGCACCACGCCGGTGAGCACGGCCACCGAGCCGGCGGTCTCGTGCAGGGGTGATGTCGGCGTCGCTCTGCGCCCCGAGGACCCTCAGAGCCCTGCGCGCTCGAGGATCTCGTCCCAGTAGATCTCGGCCTCGGCCTCTGTGCGGGCTCCGAGCGTGGCGCGCTCGTAGTCCGCCAGGAGAGCGTCTGACTGCTCGTGGTACCGGGTCAGCCAGCGTTCCTTGTCGTCTCTCCAGTACCCGACGAGCGCCAGACGGTGTGCGTCCATCTGCCGCTCGCCGCGGAAGTGCTTGCGCAGGCTCCGGCCGACGGACGCCTCGCCGGCGAACCACACGTAGCCGTCGCCGGGCGGCGGCCCGTAGGAGATCGCGGCCTCCGCCATGAGGGAGGCCGAGCGACCGTTGCCCGCGACGATCCAGTCGATCGTCACGGCAGGATCCTCGGCGTGCTCGAGGATGTCGTCGTGGTGCGCGACCTCGGCGACGGCGTGCACCCGGACGCCGGCGGGCCGCTGCTCGAGGATGCGGAGCAGCGCGGGGATCCCGGGGAGGTCGGCGACGAGTAGCATCCAGTCGGTCTCGGCCGGCGGGCTGTACCACGCGCGGGTGCCCCACACCCCGAGCACCTGCCCTGGCTGGGCCGACCGCGCCCAGGACGCCGCGAGCCCGTCACCGTGGTCGACGAAGTCGATCGTGACGAGGTCGCGGTCCCAGCGCCGGACCGTGTAGTTGCGCGACTCGCGCGCTGCTCCGGGCTCGTGGTGGGCGAGGACGCCGTCCTCCAGCGTCATCAGCGGCGGTGACGCCTCACCGTCCGCCGGGAAGTACAGGTGCACGATCTCGTCGGGGATGCCGCTGGAGGAGATCGATCCGGGCCCTTCGGTGCGGAGCTCCACCCGGATGAACGACGGCGTCAGGCGGAGCGTGTCGACGACGCGCGCGAGGACGTACCCGGGGCGGCCCGCGGGGGTCGTCACCCGGCCGCCTGCTGCTCGCCGGGCTCGACGAACATCGTCTCGATGTCGTCGAGGATCATGTTCAGGGCGATGGGGTCTGACGCGTTCCAGACGCTCGCGTCCACCCAGTGCACACGGTCCTCGCGGACTGCGGCGAGGGTGGGCCACAGCGGGGACGAGGTGATGGTGTCCTTCTCGGTCTCGGCGCCGTCGTCGGTGTACACGAAGAGGGTGTCCGCGGAGTCGAGGAGGTCGAGGTTCTCCGCGGAGAGGTCGATGCGGAACGCCGTGGGGTCCTGCTGGCCCTCGGGCTGGGACAGCCCTGCGCCTCGGAACGCGATGCTCTCACCCGTGCCGACCCGGATCGAGTAGGCTCCGTCGGCGCTCAGCCTGACCGCCGACACCGGGAGGACGTCCAGCCCTGCTGCGTCGACGCGCTCGGTGAGCGCGGCCATGCGCTCGTCGAGCGCGGCCATGAGCGCGTCACCCTCGTCGGTCTTGCCGAGTGCCGAGGCGACGGACGAGACACCGCTGGCGACGTCGTCGATCGACACCCCGTCGTCGTAGGCGAAGCCGTAGGTGGGGATCCCGGTCGCCGCGATGCGGTCGTAGGTCTCCTTGTTCCACGCCTCGTCGCCCTCGCCGTCGTAGCCCGCGACGACGACCACGAGGTCCGGGTCCTGAGCGAGGATCTTCTCCAGGTCGGGGGCGAACCCGCCGTCGGCGCCGGCGATGTTCTCGATCGCCGAGAGGTCGCCCAGGTGCGCTGGCGCGGCGAGCGGGTTGAACGACGCGGCGACGGGCTCGACGTCGAGAGAGAGCATGAGAGACAGCGAGATCGGGTCCGCCGCCACCACCCGGAGGGGTTCGGCGGGGATCTCGACATCTCCGAAGTAGTCCTCGACGGTGACCGTCTGCGCCGATGCACCCGCGCCACCTGCCGCAGACGTCGTGGCCTCGGTGGTCGTCGAGCACCCGGCCAGCGTGAGCGCTGCGACGGCGAAGCCGGCTGTGGCGCGGACGCGTGATCGACGGGTGAGGCGGGTCGGGGAGAGGGGCATGTCGATCCTCAGAGGGGGAGGTCAGCCTGCAGAGCGGGGCTGGAAAGACGGGGAGGTGAGATGAGGTTAGCCTAACCTGGGCGAGGACGTGCGCGGCTCACGAGTCGGGCTCGATGCCTCGTCTCACGAGAAGGAGGTGGCCCCCAGCGCGCTGTAGGCGGCAAGAAATGCTCCGGCGACGGCAGCGGCGCCGACCACGGCCGCCCCTCGGGCGAGGGTGCTGCGGATGCGGCGGACCAGCATCACGACGAGGAGCCCGAGCGCTACCACCCCGATCGTGCTCCAGTAGACGGGGCTGGTCGTCTCAGCGACAGCGGTCAGCCCGTAGAAGGCCTCGCCGAGACCGATCCCCGCCAGCAGCGCGGTACCTGCGGTGGCACGCCACTCGGAGCCTGCCCGGAGCCAGCTGGTCGCCACCCCGACGAAGGGCCCGACGACGACGCCGACGACGACGAACACCGTCGGGTCGTAGAACAGGCCGTGCAGGTGGGCCGAGGCTGAGTAGCCCACAGTCAGCACGCCGAAGCTCACGGCTCCGAGCGCCGCCGCGAGCGGCGTGGACGGTCGAGCCCAGGCGAGCAGGAGGACGGTGACCAAGGTCCAGCCGGACGCGGAGTTCGCGAACGAGGTCAGAGCATCGGGGAGGATCCCCTGGGCGAAGAAGGTCAGCATCCCGATCGCGAAGCTCGCCAGGACGACCGCTGCGGCGCGCGCCCACGTCTCTGCCTGCCGCTCGGGACGTCTCACGGCGTCAGGCGCACTACTTGTCGGGTTCGCGATCATGTGGCCCACAGTAGGAATCCGAGGCGGTCCTCCGCGTCCACTCCCAGGATGAGCGTGCGACCTCCCCTGTGCCCCCGCGGGCGGAGGGGAGGCTCGGGTCGAGGAGGTCCGGCAGGCGGAGCAGACCGCACGCGAGTCGGGGAGCGACGTCGTGACGACAGCGGGCACCAGTCCCCATACGCGGGGCCACGAGGGAGTGGTTAGGCTCCGGGCATGACGACCCCATCTGCTGCACACGACGACCGCCAGCCATCAGGTGCAGAGGTCGCTGTCGCGAGCTCTCCCCGGGTGCGGCTCCCCGGCGTGGCGACGGCCCTCCTGGCGATCTCCCCGGTGTTCCTCTTCTTCGGTGCCGTCCACTTCATGGCCACGGGGCCTCGCGGGTACTTCGACAACGCCCAGAACCAGGCCGTGGTGGGTCTGGTGATCTTCGGGATCGGGGTGGGGTTCCTTCTCGCCGGGCTGGTCCTGGTCGGGGTTCGGACGATCGCCCAGCAGCAGCTCGACCTCCTCCGAGGGGAGCGTCGCTAGCCGGACCCTGCTAGTGCCCCGGTGCCTGCTCCCAGCGGTCGTGGACCACGACCGTCATGAGCACCCCGACGGCCGCCCCGAGGACGGTCGTCAGTGCTCGGTCGAGCGCGAGCGACCCGTCCGCCGGAGCCCCGAGCGACGTCATCAGCAGTGCCATCGGCGTGATGACGAGCATCGCGACCGCGTAGTTGCGCAGCACCAGCAGCTCGGTGACCACCTGGAGCGCCACGACCACCGCGACGACCGCCCAGAACCCCAGGTGCGCCTCGAGCAGCGGCCAGGCGAGGAGCGCGCCGACCGCCGTGCCGACGGCACGCTGCAGCGCGCGCGGGGTGTTGGTGTGGACGTGCCGTCCCTGGAGTGCGGCCGCCGCGCCGACGGCGGCCCACGCCGGGTGCCCCCAGCCGAGGGCGAGCGCCGCGAGGGAGGCCACCAGCGCGCCGGCGCCGATCCGCAGGACGGGCACCGTCACCTCGCCCGAGCGCACGGTCGCTCGGGCGACGTCGAGGAGCGTGCGGCGCTCCGGGACGGCGAGGTGCGAGTCCACGGTCACCGACGCGCTCTCGCCGCTCTCGACCTCGGCGAGCAGGAGCGCGAGGTCGCGGGCGGCAGGGGCGGTGCGTCGGTGGCTGAGGTCGTCCGCGAGCACCTCGCGGGCCTGTGACAGGCGCACCGGGTCGAGCGGCTCGGACCGCAGGGCGCGTCGCACGGCCAGTGCGGCAGGCTCGCTGGGGCGCAGGACGTAGCCCGACATGCAGACCAGCCACGCGAGGACGGCGCCGCCGAGCGTGGCGCCGGTCCGGACGCCGACGTCGGCGAGGCTCGGGTCCCCGGCGACCGCAGCCCCGGCCGCGAAGATCGCCATGACGGGTCCCGGCGGCCCGGTGCGCACCGCGAGGGTGAGCAGGCTGGTCCCGGCGGCCACGAGCGACACGACGAGCATCTCGACCGGCGCCGGCCACCCGGCGAGGGCCGTGAGCGAGGCGACGAGCACCGAGCCGGTGATCATGAGGCCCGCGAGACCGACCAGCTCCGCGCGGCGCCGGTAGGGGGCCCACCGGACGTAGACCGAGGCGAGCGCGCCGAGTGCGGCGAAGCCCGCGGCGCCAGGGAGCCCGGAGAGGTGCCCGACGACGAGAGCACCACCGACGGCCAGGCCGGCACGGATCGCGGCGGCGACCGTCGCGTCGGCCGGCTGCATGGTGAGCGCGGCGGTGAGGTGGCTCGTCGAGAGCACGCCGCGGGCGGCCGCCCGGCGCGTGGCCGGCGCCTGGGGCGGCGGCGGAGCGGCGGTCGTGCGGGTCTGGCTCGTCTCTGTCTTCAGGGGCGGCGTCTTCATGGTCGGCGTCTTGGTGGTCGGCACGGGGTGGCGCGGTCCTCTCGGTCGGGTGCGGGTAGTCTGGGACGAGTATTTCACAGATGTTTTACCCGTGAAGGAGTTGGTGGTGGACTTCACCGAACGCGTCGTCGCCCAGTGGGCCGAGCGCCGGCCCGACCTCGACGTCTCGCCCGTCCTCGTCCTCGGTCGCGTGCAGCGCATCGCCGCCGCGCTCACCGCCGCGAGCGACACCACCCTCGCCCCCGAGGGACTCACCCGCGGCGAGTTCGACCTGCTCACCGCCCTGCGTCGCGCCGGCAGGCCCCTGCGCCCCAGCGAGATCACGACCGTCACCAGCGCCTCCGGCGCCGCCATCACCAAGCGCCTCGACCGCCTCACCCGCGACGGCCTCGTCGAGCGCACCGGCTCCGACCGCGACCGCCGGGTCGTGCTCGTCACCCTCACGCCCGCAGGCGAAGAGCTCGTCGACAGGCTCTTCGCGCCGCACGTCGCCCAGGAGGCCGCCGTCCTCGACGGCCTCACCCCCGCCGAGGTCGCCGAGCTCGAGCGCCTCCTCGCCCACCTGCTCCACGTCGTCGACCCCCAGACCTACTGACGCCAGACCTGCTGATGCCGGGCTTCTCCTGAGACCCCGTTGGTCTCCGCTCCTCCCGCGGCCGGGGTCTCTCACGCCCCCAAGTTCAGTAGTGATTGCGCTGGTGGCCACGACCCCGTCGGGCCGACCATGGACCAGACCGCTCCTGACGACGGACGGCACCAGCAGACGACAGGAGCAGGCGTGCACGGACCAGGACGCCTCGCCGGCGCACACCACCGGCCTGCGCCCCGCCGCACCCTGACCTCCTCCCGGGCACTCGCCGCAGGCGCCCTCGTCGTCGGTGCGCTCGCGCTCGCGGCGTGCTCCGGCGACGACGACTCCGAGGGGGTCTCGGTCCTGGACCTCGAGCCCGGGGCCTGCGTCCTCGCGCAGCCCGAGGTGACCACCGAGGTCGAGACGCTCACCCGCGTGCCCTGCGACGTGGCCCACCAGCAAGAGGTCTACGCCAAGGTCGCCTACACCGCGCCCGACGGCACCGTGGGCGACTTCCCCGGGGACGCCGCGCTCGTGACCTTCGCCGACGGTGCCTGCGCCGAGGCCTTCGAGGACTACGTCGGGGTCGACTACCGGGACTCCACGCTCTACTTCACCTACCTGCTGCCCTCCGCGCGAGGCTGGGACCAGGGCCCGGACCGTGACGTCCTCTGCTTCGTCACCACCACCGGCGCGACGCTCACCGGCTCCGTCGAGGGCACCGGCACCTAGCCGCGCACCGCCGCGCTCTCTTCACCGCACGCCACCACCGACCACCGATCGAGGAGCCTCACGTGGGAGCACCCGCCGTCGTCACCACCGCCCAGGTCGTCTGCGCGATGGGCGCGGCCCCGGCCACGCTCACGGTGCTGCCCGTCAGCCGGGTGCTCGTCGAGGGCAAGCCGGTGGCCACGGTCCGCGACATGCTGCCGCTGGTCAACGTGCCGACCTTCGGCATGTGCATGTCGCTCGCCAACCCCAGCGTCGCCACCGCGACCGCCGCCGCCCTCGGGGTGCTCGTCCCCATGCCGTGCGTGCCGGTGCTCACCGGGCCGTGGTCGCCCGGGTCGGCCAAGACGCTGGTCGGCGGAGCGCCCACGGTGCAGCAGTCGAGCATGTGCCAGTGCGCCTACGGGGGAGTGGTCCAGGTGCTCCTGCCGGGCGCCACCAAGACCTTCATCGGCTGAGCCGACGGCGAACTTCGGTAGCGATTACCGATGCCGCCCGCGGGCTGACCTCCGTACGGTGAGGCGTGCGCGGCCCGGAGCCCCACGCTGCGGTGCCTGCTCGGTGCCGACGAGGTCGACGGACGGCGAGAGGAAGGTGGCAGGACGCGTGCTCATCCCCGCCGTCGAAGACGCCCTCACCGCCTACCTGGACCGCGCGGTCCCGCTCTCCGGGCACCAGGCCACCGTGTCCTTCGACCCGCCCACGCCGGCCTGGGCGGAGCAGACCACCGGTCGCACGGTGAGCATGTTCCTCGTCGGGATCACCCGCAGCCCCCAGCCGCCACGGGCCTCCGCCCCGCGCGCGTCCTCCGAGGGCCGCATCGAGCGGCGCGCACCGCTCCCGCTCGTCCAGCTGAGCTACCTCGTGAGCAGCTGGGCCGAGGACGTCCGCGCCGAGCACGGGCTGCTCGGCGACGTCCTCACCCGCCTCATGACCGCGCAGGTCCTCCCCGAGTGGGCGGTCGAGGCCGAGCTCTCGTCCTCGGTCCAGGTGGCCCTCGCCGCGGACGACGTCCTCGCCGTCACCCACCTGTGGCGCAGCCTCGGTGCACCGCACCGGGCGGGCTTCGTCCTGCAGGTGACCGTCGCCTCCGACGCCTTCGACTGGGAGCTGGCACCCCCGAGCGTCACCGACGTCAGCACGTCGGCCTCCGTGCTGCCCCGCCCCACCCCGGGCGACGCCACGACCCCAGGCATCGGCCCGCGCCGGTCCGGGACGCCCACGCGGGGGACCGACCAGGGATGAGGATCCTCACCACGGTCGACCGGCTCACGGCAGCACCGGGTCAGGCCGTCACGCTCCGCCTCGAGGTCGTCAACACCGAGACCGTCATCGAGGGCATCGGGGCGACGGTCTACGGCGTGCCGCCCGAGATGGTGCGCACCGAGCCTGCCTCCCTCGCGCTCTTCCCCGACGCACAGGGCGAGCTCGCCGTCGAGTTCACCGTCCCGGCGACGTTCCCTGCCGGGCGACACCCCGTCACCGTCGCGGTCCAGGGCCGAGCCCCCGGGGCGCGTGCCGTGCACCACGACGTCGAGCTCGTGGTCGACGCCCGCCCCCGGCTGCTGCTCCAGGCCTCCCCGAGCGTGGTCCGAGCACGACGCCGCGGGACCTTCTCGGTCGAGAGCGTCAACCGCGGGAACGTCCCGCTCGACGTGTCCCTGCGCGCGCGCGACGCGGACCGCAGCCTGACGACCACCGTGACCCCCTCGGCGACCACCGTGGCCCCGGGGGAGTCCGTCACGTCGACCGTGGTCGCCACCGGACCGCGCCAGCTCTTCGGCTCGGACCGCGACCGCCCGCTGCGGATCGACGCGGTCGCGGGTGAGCAGTCCGAGAGCATCTCGCTCATGCTGCGCCAGCGCCCGCTCATCAGCCGCGGCCTGCTGACGGTCCTCGTGCTGCTCGCCATCGTCTGCGTCTGGGCGGCCATCTTCCTCGTCGGCATCCGCGGGGTCCTCGGCAGCGACCCGGTGACCAAGGTCGCCCCCGCGTCGTTCTTCGCCGCCACGGCCGAGGCCGGCGGCGGTGCCGGGGCCGACGGCGGGGCGCCCGCCGGGGCGCTCTCCAAGGACGGCCTCGTCGAGTCGGGCGTGGGCGGCACGGTCACCGGGACCGTCACCGCGGTCAACGACGGGCGCGGCGTCGGTCGCATCACCGTCGAGGCCCTGCGGCAGTCCCGCCAGGGCCTCGTGGTCGTGGGGTCGGCAGCCACCCAGGCCGACGGCACCTACACCGTCGCCGGCCTGTTCCCGGGGCAGTACTACCTGCGGGCCTCGGCCGACGGCTACGACGAGGTCTGGTACCCCGCCTCGCCCGACAGGTCTGGCTCGACCGTCGTCCGCGCCCGCGCGCAGCAGGTCAGCGACGGGCAGGACATCCTCGTCACCGGGCAGCCGGCGACGCTCTCCGGGACCGTCGCCGTCGGCGACGTCCGCGCCCCGGTCGTCACCACCGTCGTCGCCCGCCCGACCTGGCCCGGTGCGCCCGAGGGCGTCGAGCACACGACCGAGACCGCGGCCGACGGGACCTACTCCTTCGTCGACCTGCCCGCCCCCGGCTCCTACGAGCTGAGCTTCACCGCCGAGGGGTACCAGCCGGTCACGACCCTCGAGTCCCTCGCCGGCGGGCAGAGCCGCTTCGCCTCCGACGTCACCCTCGGCTCCACGAGCGGCCAGATCTCGGGTCTCGTCACCGACGGGCAGAGCCCGCTCGGCGGCGTCGAGGTGTCGACCACCCTCGACGGGGCCCCCGTGGTCGTCGGCACGCCGACCCTCGGCGCCGTCGGGACCTTCGTCATCCCCGGCCTCGCGACGCCCGGCACCTACGTCGTCACCTTCACCCGCGAGGGCTTCGGCGAGAGCACCGTCGTCGTCGACCTCTCGGCGGGCGAGTCCCGGACCGACCTCGAGGTGGTCCTCGGCGACGGCGTCGGCACCCTCACCGGCCGGCTCGTCGACGCCGAGGGGCGCGGCCTCGGCGGTGCCACGATCACCGTCGGCGGCACCGAGACGCCCGTGACCGCGACCACCCTCACGAGCGGCGAGGTCGGCTCCTTCACCCTCACCGGTCTCGCCGTCCCCGGCTCCTACACCGTGACCTTCACGCTCGCGGGGTACGGCGACCAGAGCATCCCGGTCGAGCTCTCGGCCGGCGCAGCCCAGGAGCCGGTGCTCGTGCGCATGACGGCGGCCCTCGGTGGCATCTCCGGACGGGTCACCTCCGCGGGCGCACCGCTCGACGGCGCCGAGGTGGTCGTCACCGACGGCGTGAAGACCTGGACCACCGTCGCCGAGAGCGGCGGGGAGGCCCCGGGCGCCTACTCGTTCTCCGGGCTGACACCCGGGACCTACACCGTGACCGTGAGCAGCGCCGGGACCGTCGCGGCCACCGGTCTCGCACAGGTGACCGCGGGCTCGTCGACCACCCGTGACCTCGACGTGCCGGGGGTGGGCTGAGTGAGGGTCGAGCTCTCCGTCCGCCGCCTGCAGGTGGTGCCCGGCGTCGCCTCCGCGCTGACGGTCACCGTCACCAACACGAGCGAGGTGATCTCCGGGTACACCGTGAGGTTCCTCGGTGCCGACCCCGACTGGGTGGCCGTCGACGACCCCGAGATCAGCCTGTTCCCGGACGCGACGGCCGAGGTGCGGATGCGCCTCACCCTGCCCGTCGGCGTCCCCGCGGGGCCGCGCCGGATGGCCGTGCAGGTCCGCGAGCTCACCGCAGACCAGGCCGTCGCGATCGAGGAGGTCGTCGTCACGGTCCCGGAGCAGCCGGGCCTCGACGTCCGGCTCGACCCGGTCACGGTGACGGGCGGGCGTCGCGCCGACTTCGGCGTGGTCGTCGAGAACAACGGCAACACGGTCCTCACCGGGAAGCTCCGGGCCGTGGACCCGGAGAAGAAGACCACCTTCACCTTCACCCCGCCGGACTTCCGGCTCGCCCCCGGCGAGCACGTCACCGGCCGGCTGCGGACCAAGGCCAAGCGTCCCGTCTTCGGCTCGATGACCGTCCGGCCCTTCGCGCTGCACGTCGACGACGGCGTCCGCCGCGCGGCCGCGCCGGAGGGCGAGGAGCCACGGCCCGTCGCCCAGGGCGTCTTCGTCCAGAAGCCGCTGTTCGCCCGAGGCCTGCTCTCGCTGCTCGGCCTGCTGGTCGCGGTCACCGTCTTCGCGGTGGTCATCGCCGTCGGCCTGACGAGCGTGCTCGCGCGCTCGGCCGCCGACCGGGACCTCGCCCTGCAGGTCGCCCAGGCACGCTTCGACACCTCGGCGTCGACCGGTACCGCCGGGCTCACCGGGGCCGTCACGCTGCTCTCGGACGGGCAGCCGGTCTCGGGGGTCGCGGTCGAGGTGTTCGTCGAGTCCGACACGACCGCCGTGGTCGCCACCACAGCATCCGACGACGCGGGCGCCTTCGCCGTGACCAACCTGCCTGCCGGGGACTACAAGCTGCGGATGCGCGGGGCCGGCTTCGCCGAGGTCTGGTACCCCGCCGGGGCGACCGACGCCGACGCCGAGGTCGTCACCCTGAGCGCGGGCCAGCAGGTCACCGGGCTCTCCGTGCTCCTCGGCGGCGTCCCCGCCACGGTCTCCGGGACCGTGCTCGGCAGCGACGCCGCCGGGGCGACCGCAGAGCTGCAGATCCCGCTCGACGCGGCCGTCCTCGACGGCCTCGTCGACCCCGTCGCCGGTGCGGCGACGCCACCCGCCGCCGGCGACGGCGCTGTGGTCCGGTCGACGCCGGTCGGCGGGGACGGCACCTTCTCCTTCGCGGCCGTGCCCTCCCCGGCGGTCTACGACCTCGTCGTGTCCAAGCCGGGCTTCTCGACGCAGGTGCACCGCATCGACGTCGCCGCAGGCGAGGACCGGGCCGGCCTCGAGGTCAGCCTGCTCGAGGGGGACGGCTCGATCTCCGGGCTCGTCTCCTCGGCCTCCGGACCGGTGCCCGGTGCCACGGTCGTGGCGACCTACGGCCAGGGCGTCGTGCAGACCGTGAGCCTCACCCAGGACGACGTCGGCAGCTTCGTGCTGCGCGGGCTGCAGACCCCGGCGACCTTCACGGTCGTGGTGAGCGCCCCCGGCTACGCCTCGGCGACGCTGAGCGTCAACCTCGCGGAGGCCCAGGAGCTCACCGGGCTGTCGGTGGTGCTCGGGCAGTCTGCCGGGACGCTCTCCGGCCAGGTCACCGTCCCAGCCGGGACCAGCGCCGCCGGTGTCGCCGTCACCGTGAGCGACGGCGCCGTCACCCGCCAGACCGTGACCCGGTCGAGCGACCCCGCAGGGTCCTGGTCCCTCGGCGGGCTGCCGCTCCCGGCTACCTACACGGTGACCTTCTCGCGGGCCGACCTCGAGTCGCAGGTGGTCTCCGTGACCGTCGACGGCAACGGGGCCGTGAGCACCGGCGGTCCCGTGGACGTCACGCTGCGCGCGGCGACGGGGCGGATCACCGGGGTGGTCACCCAGACCGCCGTCGGCTCGGAGGAGTCCGGCCCGGCGGGCAACGTCCAGGTGACCGCGGCCTCCGGGACCTCGACGCTGTCGGTCACGAGCGCCTCGACGCCGCAGGAGAGCGTGGGAGCCTTCGTGCTCGAGAACGTCGCCCCCGGGACGTACACCGTGACCTTCTCCCGCAAGGGCACCCGGCCGACGTCGAGCATCGTCACCGTCACGGCCGGCCAGACGGTCGAGCTCAACCCGCAGCTCGTCTCGCCCGCCTCGATCTCCGGGACGGTCCGAGCCGAGGGCGTGCCCGTCGCCGGGCTCGAGCTCCGGCTCTTCACCGCGGAGGAGTTCGGCACCGCCGCGCCGGCACGCGCCGTGGTCACGAGCGCCGCCGACGGCACCTACCAGTTCCCCGACGTCGACGCCCCGGCGCACTACGTCATCGAGGTGCGGTCCGCGACGGGCACCTCGGCCCTCGCGACCTCACCCGCCCTCACCATCGGTCAGAGCGACGCCCTGACGTACGACTTCACGCTGGAGTCCCTCTCATGACCGAGCAGATCACCCCCACACCCGCCGTCGGCCTCGGCGCCCCGAGCGTCCTCGTGGAGCCCGGCGCGCACGCCCCGGCCGGACGGGCGGCGACCCTGCGGGTGCACGCCCGCAACCTCGCCGACGGGCCCCGCGACGTCACCGTCACGGTCATGGGCCTCGACGACGGCTGGTCGCCCGAGCCCGTGCGGCTCCCGGCGGTCGAGCCCGACGCGACGGTGTCGACCGAGATCGACCTGCTCCCCGTGGTCGGTGCCGTCCCGGGCGACTACCCCTTCGTGGTGGTCGTGCAGTCCGCAGCCCCCGGTGCCGGCCCGACGACCACCCTCGCGGAGAGTGTGCTGGTCGTCGACGCACCGAGCGAGGTGCTGCTGACCGTCGAGCCCGCCGACTCACGGATGCGCATGCGACGCAGGCTGTCGGTGGTCCTGTCGAACACCGGCGTCGAGCCGGTCGAGCTCACCGTGAAGACCCAGACGTCCCGCGGCCTGCGTCTCGAGCTGCCGTCGCGCACGCTCACCGTCCCCGGGCGCCAGACCGTGCGGATGTCGGCGACGGCCCGCAACCAGCGCCCGCAGCTCATGGGGCACCTCGACCGCAGGACCTTCTCCGTGGTCGCCCAGGGCCGCCAGGCACCTGCCCGGTTCAGCGGCACCGTCACCGCCCGCCCGCTCGTCAGCGCGGCGATGATGCGAGTGGTCGGGCTCCTCATGGTCGTGGTCCTCTGGGGCGGCGGGCTCCTCGTCGCGCTGCCCTGGTTCACCGACCGTGCCGGCGACCAGCCGGTGACCGCGCAGCCCGCGGCGACCGTCGTGACGGATCCTGCTGCCGGTCCCGACGGCAGCGGCGGCACAGAAGGGGCCGCGGGCGGCTCAGGGGCAGACGGCTCCGGCGCCCCCGGCGAGGATGACGGCGTCCTGCCCGACGCCGGCGTGCGGGTCGGCGGTGTCGTCACCGCCGACGACCCCTCCGGCGTCCGGGTGCAGATCGCCCCGGCGAGCATCATCCCGACCACGACGCAGCAGACCGCCGCCGGTACGCCGGCCGCCTCGGGCGGCGGCGGGGGAGCCGCACGCGGGGCGGGCACGTCCCGCGTCGTCCCTGCGGCGGTCGTGGCGGGGACGGGCACGTCGGGCACCCTCGCGTCCTCCGACGACGCCACCTCGTCCTCGGGCAGCGCCCGTGCGATCACCAAGACCTCGGCGCTCGGGCTCCCGCTGGGCTCGACCTCGGCCGCAGGTCAGTCGTCGACCGTCTCCGCGGCGCGCAGCACCGAGACCGGCTCCGACGGCGCCTGGGCCTTCGCCGGGCTCGCCCCGACGCTCAACTACCTCGTCACCGTGTCCAAGCCCGGCTACCAGACCGTCCGCCAGGTCGTCTCCGGGGCCGAGGCGGCGGCAGCAGCGCTCGACGTCACCCTCGTCGCGGGCGACGGCAGCCTCTCCGGCGTCGTCACCGGGCCTGACGGCGCAGGCGCGGGCGGGGTGACGGTCGTGCTGAGCGACGGCACCACGACCGTGAGCACCACGACGGCCACGAGCGGCACCGTCGGGTCCTGGGCCGTCGACGGCCTCTCGACCCCCAGCACCTACCTCGTCACCGCGCAGGGTGCGGGACTCGGGGCGCAGTCCGTCCTCGTCACGCTCTCCGCGGGCGGCTCGGCGACCGCACCCCTGAGCCTGCAGGACGGCGTCGCGACCCTCTCCGGGACCGTCACCGGACCGGACGCCCTCGGCGCCGTCTCCGGGGTCGGCGGCGCGACGGTCACCGCGACCGCCGGCGACACCACCCGTACCGCCTCGACCCTCACCTCCGGCCGGCCCGGCGCGTACAGCCTCGCCGACCTGCCGGTCCCGGGCAGCTACACGCTCACCGTCGAGGCACCCGGCTTCGCGACCCAGACCCTCGAGCTCGACCTCGGGCCCGAGTCCTCGGCCGCCCCCGCGGACGTGCTGCTCGGCTCGTCGAGCGGCGTCGCGCAGGGCACCGTCCGCGACACCGCAGGCACCGCGCTCTCGGGCGCCGGGCTCAGCCTCACCAACGGCACCGACGCCTACAAGACGATGTCGACCTCCGACGGCTCCGGCTCCTTCCGCTTCAACGGCATCGTCCCCGGCGAGTACGTGCTGTCCGCCGAGCTGTTCGGCCACCTCACCGCGTCGACGACCGTCACGGTCGCGTCGGGCGGGACCGTGGGCGCCGACCTCGTCCTCACCCCGGTCGCCGGCGACGGCCTCGTCGACACGTCGCGCATCCGCGGGCGTGCGAGCGACGCCCGGACCAACGGGCAGATCGACTGCGTCGCGCTCGCCCCGGGCGAGGAGTGCCTCGTCACGGTCTCGCTCACCGCGCAGAACCCCGACGGCACGCAGCGCCAGGTGACGGTCACCTCGGAGCCCGACCTCGAGTACGTCATCCCCGCCGCCGACGACACCGGCCTGCTCCCCGGGCTCTACGAGCTCACCGTCTCCGCCCCCGGGTACGAGAGCTCGAGCGTCAAGGTCAACGTGCCCATGGCGCAGACCGTCTCGGCCGGGCAGGT
Source organism: Sanguibacter keddieii DSM 10542 (assembly GCF_000024925.1). Taxonomy (NCBI): domain Bacteria; kingdom Bacillati; phylum Actinomycetota; class Actinomycetes; order Micrococcales; family Sanguibacteraceae; genus Sanguibacter; species Sanguibacter keddieii. Next base: position 2,972,332 of record NC_013521.1, on the reverse strand, counting down.
CGCGCTGTTCCCGTCGCCGTCGCTCAGCGGGACGGTGCTCACCCGCATCGGCGCCGTGCCGGACGGGACCTGCGTCGTCGCGGTCGCCTCCGGCCAGCCTGCGCCCACCGGGGGCTGCACCGCACCCGCGCCGGACACCTGCCAGGTCGACGGCGGTCGCTGTGCCTTCACGGGCGTCAACGGTGGCTACACCATCACCTCGATGCCGGCGGGCACCTACACCGTGACGGTGCTCCCCGGCAGCGCGGAGTACCGCGTCTCAGGCACCATCCCTCCCGTGACGCTCGTGCCCGGCGACGTCCGTCGCGTCGACGTGACCCTGGACCGGCTCGCCCGGCTGTCGGTCACGACCCTCGTGGACCGCGGCACCGGCGCCATCACGCCCGCCGCCGGGGCTGTGGTGACCCCGGTCCTGCTCGCCGGCTCCGGCAAGCCTGTCGTCCCGGGGGCACCGGGGACGCCCGGGACGCCGGTGGTCTCGGTCGACGGTGTCGCGGCGCTGAGCATGCTCGAGCCTGGGACGTACCGCTTCGACGTGACGTGGCAGGACGACGACGGGGTCCAGCTCACAGGGTCGATCGCCGGCATCGAGCTGGCCTTCAACCAGGAGCGCACGACGCAGCTCGTGCTCACCCGCACGGTGCGGGTGTTCCAAGGCGCACTCATGACCCAGCTGACCGCAGGCATCCAGACACCGGTCGAGGACCGTGAGGTCGTGGTCACCGGGATCATCGGCTACGACGGCGTGACGCCCGTCCGCTCGAGCGTCACGCTCGTCACCGACGACGACGGCCAGTTCGCGACCTCGGCGACGCCCGACACGAGCGGCTACCTGCCGCTCGTGTCGGACAAGGTCGACGTGACGGTCGCCGCGAGGACGGAGGCTCCCTTCGACTACAAGGCCCTCTCGCTCACCGGGGTGGACTTCGTCTCGGGCACGTCCACGATCATCGAGCTCCAGCCGGTCGGGCAGCCCTTCTCCGGGACGCTCACGCTCGCCGGGGACGGTCCGGACGCGAGGGCACCCGCCTCGCAGGTGCTCTTCGAGGTCGTCTCCGGTCCGCCGGGCGCGTCCTCGGTGAGCATTTCCGCGGTCACCACGGCCAGCGGCACGTCCTTCCCGCTGCTGTGGCGGGACGCCAACCAGCCTGCCAGCGGTGCGGGCACCCTCGCCCGGCCAGGCACCTACGTGGTCCGCGCGACTCTCGCGGGCCACGAGCCTGTGCAGGAGACGATCGACGTGGTCGTCGAGACGGGGAACGCCCCGGTGACCTTCAAGCTCGCCCGGTTCGGAAGCCTCACCGTCGCGCCGGTCACGTGCTCAGAACCCCTCACCGTGCCGCCGTGCGGGGACGTCGGGACGACCCCCGTGCCCAGGGCCGAGATCACGGTGAGCGGCAACGGCATCCAGCAGACCGCGACCCTGGCGCAGGGCACGCCCGAGGCGGAGTTCGGCGAGCTGCCCTCCGGGGACTACCGCGTCGTCGTGCGGGCCGCCGGCATGGCACGTCTGACCACCACGCTCACCGTCAAGGCCGAAGACACCGACGCGCAGCCCGTCTTCCTCACGAGGCTCGGCACGATCAGAGGGACCGTGTGGTCGACGACGGCGCGCGCCGGCGACCCAGATGGCACCAGACCGGTCCTCCGAAAGCTCCCGGGAGCGGTCGTCACGGCCACCGGCCCGGGGGGAGCGGAGTTCACCGTGGTCACGGACGCCGACGGGGCCTACTCGATCACCGGCACGGCAGCCCTCGAAGGGCTGCAGACGGGCAGGTGGAGCGTCCAGGCGCGCCTGGACGGCTACACGGCACCGCCAGCCCAGACGGTGGACGTCACCGGACCCGGCACGTTCGAGAAAGACGTCACGATGCCGTTCACGCCCGTGACCGTCACGGTGTTCGTGGTGAACGACCTCATCGACGGCGAGGCCGTCCCGGGGCTCGACGTCGTCCTGCAGGACGGCATCAGGTCCGTGCCCGCCACGTGCCCGCCGGTCGCGACAGGGTCAGCGACCACCACCTGCGACCGTGGCGAGTACCGGTTCCCCGACGTGCTGCCCGTGCAGTCGATCCTGTCGATCTCCGGCGCGGGCTACCGGTCGTTGCAGGTGAGCATCACCCCACCGGTGGGTCAGCCGAACTCGGCGGTCACCGTGCCACTCGTCGCGAACACCAACGCCATCGGCGGCATCGTCACGGGGCAGCGCGGCTCGGGGACACCGGTCCCGCTCAAGGACGAGACGGTGCGCCTGACCGCCGTGCCCGCGGCGCCGACGGACCCGGACGCACCGGTGGACCCGCCAGTCACGTCGGACACCATGACAGGGGTCGACGGCAGCTTCCTGTTCCGCGACCTCACCGACGGTGCCTACGACATCTCGGTCGAGGCCGCGGGCTACAGCCCGGTGACCCGGCGGGTCACCGTGGTCGGAGGGCAGGCGGCCCTCGTGGACCTCCGGCTGTTCCAGGTGACCCGAGCCGTCACGGTCTCCGTCACGTCGGGCTCCGACCTCACGGGCACGCTCGTGTCCCTCACGGCGCAGGACGGCACGACGCTGCCGGGCACCATCGCGGGGCAGCCCCTGGTCCGGTCCGGAGCGACGTACACGACCATCTTCAACCAGGTGCCCGAGGGCGCGTGGACGGCCACCTTCACGGGGGCGTCCGGGCACCCGTGGTCGACCACCCGGGTCCTCGACGCCGGGGACACCACCCTCGAGGCGACCATCGACGAGGTGCGGCTGCGTCTCGCGGCGACCGGGCCCGACAGCGGCGCGCAGCTGACAGTGACCGTCGAGGGCAGCCCTTCGGACACCGACGGTGCCATCGTCGACCTCACGAGGACAGTCTCGGTCGGGGCGTCGGCAGAGACGCTCTACCTCCTCGCCGGCACCTACGAGCTCACACCGAGCACGGTGGCCGGGGCGACCGTCTCCCCGGCGACGGTGACGATCGCACCGAGCGAGTCCGACCGTCTGGTGACCTTCGCGGTCCAGAGCCCCAGCACGACCACCCTTCCTGCGCTGACGGACTGGGAGATCGGCACCGCCAAGACCCTCGTCGCGACCGTGCGCGGGCCGCAGTCCTCGGCGGCGACCGCGACCGGGACTGTGACCTTCTCCCTCGCCGGGACCGAGCTGGACGTCGTGGCCGTCGATGCGGCGGGCCGGGCGACGCTCAGCGGGACCCTCCCGGCCGGGACCGTCCCGGGGGCGACCGAGGTGACGGCGGTGTACTCCGGGTCGACGTCGCTCGCGGGCTCCCAGGCGTCCAGGACGGTGACCGTCACCGCGGCCGGGACCACCACCACCCTGGCCGCCCCGGGACCCCTGACCGTCGGGACCCCGACGACTCTCAGCGCCACGGTCTCCGCCCCGAGCGGGGGCACGGTCACGGGGTCGGTCGAGTTCCTCCGGGGCGGGGACGTCGTCGCCACCGGTACCCTCGCCGGAGGCACCGCGACGGCTTCCTTCACCCCCACGAGCGCGGGTCCGGCGACGCTGTCTGCCCGCTTCGTCGCCTCGGGCTCCTACGCCGCGTCGACGAGCGCGGGGCGCTCGGTCACGGCTGCGAGGGGGCCGTCGACCACGACGGCGACAGCGCCCGCTGCGGTCGGCGGTGACGTCACGGCGCGGGTCGCCTGGGGTGGGGCGCCGGCCACGGCCGGGACGGTGGAGGTCTCGAGCCCGGGAGGACAGGTCTCCTGCCCTGCCGTCTCGCTGACGGACGGCGTCGCGTCCTGCTCGACCGCAGGGCTCCCCGCCGGTACCCACACGATCACGGTCGTCTACAGCGGGACGGTCGACCGGCTCGGGTCGCAGACCACCGTCCAGGTCGTGGTGCCGGCGGCACCGCCGGAGCCGGGAGAGACCGAGGACCCGGACGACGGGACCCCGTGAGCGTCGTCCGGCTCAGACGAGCCGGACGACCACCACGACCACGGTCGTGACGACCACGGCCACGCCGACGAGGACCCACCAGCGCCACCGCGAGGCCGGCTCGGGTTCGGGCTCCGGCTCGGGGACCACCGGGACGGGCATGGGCACGGGGACCGGGACGGGCTCCGGGGGCGGCGTCATGCTGCACGCGCAGCGCAGGCACAGCACGGCGGTGGCGAGGTTGAGCTCACCGCAGACGGGGCAGGGGACGGAGTAGGCGAGGCCGCGTCCGTCGGTGCCCGGCAGGCGCCGCAGCGCGTCGTCGGTGTCGAGGGCGGCGTCGCGGACCTCGACGGTCGTCCCCGCCCAGAACAGGGGGAAGTCGCAGGCGGGGCAGAAGTCGCTCGCGTCCCGGCGTCCGCTGGTGATGTGCGTCGTGGCCCCGCACTCGGGGCACGTGACGAGGGTGCTCTGCATCGGTGCTCAGGTCTCCGTCGGGGGCTGCGGTACGGACAGCGGCGCTGTCGTCGGCGCGCTCTGGCGCGGCCAGACCAGCCGGTCGTCGACCCAGAGCTCGGCGCGCACGTGCGCGGGGACCTCGTCGGCGACGAGGTCGGCGAAGGCCCGCTCGGTGAGGTTGCCGGTCGAGGCTACCCGCATGACGACCCACGCGGTGTCCGCGGGGCTCTCGCCCTCGCGCCACACCCCGCCGCCGTCCTCGAGGACGGCGGGTGCACCGCTGAACAGCTCGAGCATGGCGAGCAGCCCGGCGGGCGTCCCGCGCCACGCCAGGGTGCGTGCGGCGGTGCGCAGCACCTCGCGCTGCATCGCGGGAGGACCTGCGCCGTCCACGGACTCCAGGCCAATCCACGACGCGAGCCACGGCAGCAGCTCGGGCGGGGCGAGCCCGGGGTCGGCGAGGTGCTCGAGGTCGTCCGCGTGGGCCATGAGGGTGTCGGCCTGCGCCTGGAACATCTCGACGAAGCGCCGGAAGAAGTCCTCCTGCAGCATCGCGGGCGGCAGCTGCCCCACGAGCCAGTCGGGTCGCCTCATCGGGCGGTCACCGGACCACGACGCGGTGCTCGGCCGACAGGAACAGCGCGTCGGGAGCGAGGCGCAGCGTGTCGCGCCCGGCCCCGACGCGGGCGCCGTTGCGCAGGTCGTAGTCGAACAGGACGACCTCGTCGATGCGCTCGACGCCCTCGATGGGCTCGACCAGCTGCGCGACCGCCGACGCCGTGAGGTCGGTGTCGAGCTGCCAGCCGGTGCCCTCCGGGCCGCCGTGCAGCGGGTTGACGTAGCGGGTGATCGTGTCGAGGACGCGCTGGCGCAGCAGCGGGGCGGAGCGTCCGGGAAGCGCACGGACGAGCACGGCGACGCTGACGCCCTGGTAGTACGGGGTGCCGACCTCGACCGACGACCCGACGAGCCGGCGGGACTCGATCGCCTGCGCGACGGTCTCGACGAGCGGTGCGGACAGCGCGAAGTCGTCGAGACGGTGGTCCCGCGGGTCCTTGCGGACCTGGGGCACCACGAGCATGCGGACGGCCCCGGGGGCACCGTCGGTGCGGGGCAGGCAGACGGCGCGGGCGACCTCGACGGAGGCCTCGCGGGTGATGCGCTCGAAGTCGCCGGCCGTCACGGCTCGCTCGCCGGTCCGCAGGGTGAGCGGCCCGCGGACCTTCGCCTCGTCGACGGTCTCGGCGTCGACTCCGCCGGTCGCGGGGGACAGGTTGGTGGCTCGCGCGATGAACGGGACGGTGGCCCGCAGCGAGGTCAGGGTGCCAGGGCCCACGTTGCCCGTGGCGCCGCCGCCGTGGCGGTACGGGGTGACCTGGACCTGCGCGCCGTCGGGCGGCACGGCGCCGTGCTGGACCCGGGCGCCGTCGGGGTAGCGGATGGTCGGGCCGAACCGCACCTCCCCGGTGATCGAGTCCCACACCACGTGCTTGTCGGTCGGGCCGGACGCGGAGAAGTCCGTGACCTCGGTCCAGGCCTCGGAGGTCTCGTGGCCGACGACGCGCACGTGCTCCTCGCCGCGGCGGCGCGCGACGGGGGAGTGCGCCACGGCGAAGGTCTGGCCCGGGACGCCGGTCGAGCGCCCGAGGATCTCGCCGGGCGTCGCCGAGGCGTGCTCGGCGAGGACGGTGATGCCGGCCGCGGTGACGGTGAGCTCTTCGAGCTGGGGTGACGCCTGGTAGGTCGGCTGCCCCGGCAGGGGGCGGACCAGCCGGGCGCGCAGCCAGCTCGCCGACGCGCCGGCGAGGGTGAGCGGCTGGGCCTCGGCCGGGACCACGAGCAGCACGGTGCCGTCGCGGTTGAGACCACCGGTGGTGTCCTCGTGGACGGTCGCGGGCACCCAGACCTCGCCGTCCCACGTCTCCCACACGAGCGGCGGGTTGCGCGGGTCGACGCCGATGCCCTCGGCGTGCGCGCGGACCGTGAGGCGCAGCACGTGCGACGCGACGGGGCTGGCGAAGCCGAGGTAGAGCGCGTCGTCCTGCGCGAGCGGGGTCGACGTGAAGCAGGTGAGCGAGGTGCCGGGGTACGCGAGGTCGTCCCAGCCGTCCTGGAGGTTCTCCTCGCCGGCCCGGCCCGTGAGGACGTGCCGCAGCACCGGCGGCACGACGAGCCCCGGCTCGGTGGTCGTGAAGACGACGGAGGCGCCGTCGGCCGTCGGGGCCGTCGAGACCTCGGTGCCGGCCGGCACAGGGACCTCGCGGTCGGTCGGGCCGGACAGCCAGAACGTCACGGCGGTGCGCGCCACCGAGGGAGGGAAGGGCTCGATGCCCACGAGGTTGAGGAAGTGCACGTACAGCCGCTCCGGCACCTGGTTCACCCGGAACAGCACCATCTCGCTCATCCACGCGAAGAGCTCGATGAGCGCCACCCCGGGGTCGGAGACGTTGTGGTTGGTCCACTCGGGGGTGAACCGGGGGATGAGGCGCTTGGTCTCGTCGACGATGTCCTGGAAGGACCTGTCGTCGAGGTTGGGCGGGGGGATCGGCATCAGGAGTCCTCGCGGGGGATCACGTAGAAGGGGTAGACCAGGTTGCGGCGGTCGTTGGTCGCCATGACCCGGTAGACGATCTCGATGTGGACGAGGGACGAGTCCCCGCGGTCCTGGACGGGCCGGACCTCCTCGACGGCGATCCGCGGCTCCCACTGGGCGAGCGCCTCGCGGACGGCCTGCGACACGAGACCGAGCAGGTTCGCGTTGACCGGCTCGAACAGCAGGTCCCAGATGCGGCAGCCGAACTCGGGCCGCATGAGCCGTTCGCCCGGGGCGGTGAGCAGCACCACCTGGATGGACCGGTCGAGGTCGTCGGCGCCGTCGGTGAGACGGATCGACCCGGTGTGGTCGACGGAGAGCGGCCACGAGAAGCCGCGACCGATGAACGACGGGACGTCGTGGGTGCCCTGGCTCAATTGATCATCACCATCCCTCCGCTCACCGAGGTGGTCCCGGAGGACTTGACGGTGGTGGTGCCCTGACCGACGAGCTCGGCCTGGGCGCCCGAGACGCTGACCTTGGCGGTCGCGGCGATCTCGATCTCGGCGGCCTTGAGGGAGAGCTTGGTGTCGGCGGTGACGGTCACGGTCTTGCCCGTCACGCTGACCGCGCCCGAGGCGTCGATGCTGATCGTCGAGGCCCCTGAGGTGATGGACAGCGGGACGCCGTCGGGGACGACCATCTCGGCGCGGTCCTTGCCGAGCCGCAGCCGGTGGGTGCGCCCGGCGAGCGCGAGCAGCACGTGCTGGTCGGCGTCGGCCGTCCCGTCGCCGAGCTCGACGACGTGCCCGAGCCGCGAGGTGATCGCCCGGTTGAGGATGCTGCCCTCCTTCTGGGCGGTGGCGGCGCCGGGGGGCGGCGACTTCGGCCCGTACAGGCCGGACAGCACGACGGGGCGGCGGACGTCGGCGCCCTCGAAGCCGAGGAGCACCTCGTCGCCGATCTCGGGGAGCGAGAGCATCCCGCGGCCCGACCCTGCCCCGACCGACGCGACGCGCGCCCAGTCCGAGGTCACCTCGGACGACAGGATCTGGAAGGTCACCTTGACCCGGCCGAGGTTATCGGTGTCGTCGACGTCCGAGACGGTGCCGATGACCAGGCCGTCGTGGGTGAAGCCCGACGACGCGCGCCCCCGGGGACCGAGGGCGTCGCGCAGGCTCGTGCGGGGCTTGTCGCCGGCGACGACCTGCGTGCGTGCCTCGCTCTCGGTGAAGGTGTGCACCACCTCCCGGACGTAGTAGGTGCCGTCGCTCGGGCCGGCGCCCGTGATCGCCACGGTGCGCCCGGGTCGCAGGTCCGGCTCGAAGCGCAGGCGGCAGCGGAGCACCACGTCGCCGTCGGTCGACAGCACGGCGTCGGCGAGCTCGCCGGCCTCCTGCGAGGAGATCGGGCTGCTCGCGGTGTCGAGCGTGGTGACCGAGCCGAGAGACATCGACGAGAACAGCCGTGCGAGCTCGGCCGGTGCGTGGCTGGTGCGGGTGCGGTCCGCCGTGACGAGCTCGTCGAGCTTGGGGTCGCGGCCGCGCACGGTCACCTTCTCCGCGGCGGACGACGTCAGGCGGACCGAGAGCTCGGTGATGTCGGTGCCGACCGTCAGCGTCGTGGCGACAGGTCCGCCGAGCCGCGTCTGGGGGTCCCACATGCTCAGCTCCGTGCCCTCGACGGCCCAGTCGTGCCCCAGCCGTCCGCTCAGCTCGTTGACGAGGTCCAGGTCCGTGCCGGCCTGCAGCACGTAGGGGCGCAGAGGGCCGGTGCCGACCTCGCCGGTCGCGAGGCTGCTGCGACGGCAGGCCTGCGTGACGATCTCCTGGTAGCTGGTCTCGAGGTACGCGGTGGTCCGGCTGGCGCGCCCCAGCCGGTGGGCGTGGTCGGCGACGGACACGAGCAGCTCGGCCCTGCCACGCCCGTCGTTCTCGAGGGCGACCCCGGTGATCTCGCCGGTGAACAGCCTCGTCCCCTGCGACTGCGCGGTGTCGCGCCGGCCGCTCACGGTGACGGCCCGTCCGATCACCAGCGCGCCGGTCCGGGCGACCTGGTAGTCGGGGTCGGCGAACCGCAGCAGGCACGAGCCGACGGACCGCACGGCCCGGTCGACCCGTACCTCGGTGAGCGCCTCCTGCAGGCGCAGGGACAGCGGGCGTCCGTCGAGGGTGACGGTGGGACGCAGGTGGACGCCGGTCGGGCGCGGGGGCGCTGCGGCGGCAGGCGTCATCAGACGTCCTCGAGCCGTGGCACGGACAGCAGCGACCCGGGCCGCAGCGACAGCGGGTCGGAGACCGTGTTGGCCGAGGCGAGGGTCCGCCAGCGCGTGGCGTCACCGTAGTAGCGGGCCGCGATGCGGTCGAGGGTCTCGCCCGCGAGCACCCGGTGCACCCGGTGCGGCTGCGGGGTCCCCGACGTCGGGTTCTGCGGGCCGTAGGAGTCGACCGCCTCGTACTGCTGCAGCACGAGGGCGAGCGAGGCGCGCAGCGGCATGCCGGTCGTCGAGAAGTACGTGTACGTGAGCGCGAGGTCCGCGACGACGGCCTTGAAGGAGTGCGTGTCGCCCCAGTGGAAGGTGAGGTACGGCGGGCGTGCGTTGTTGGTGGACTCGTCCGTGCCGGGCAGCGACGTGTCGATGTCCATCATCGCGAGGATCTTGCTCGTGTGCTCGGCCACCGACGTCCCGGTCGACGTGGTGTCGAAGAAGAGGTCCACGGACAGGCTGCCGGGCATCGCGCCGGCGTAGCGCAGCGTGGGCACGCCCCGTCCGGCGACGGGGTTGCCCGTCCACCGGTTGCGCCGGCTGATGGTGAGCTGGGCCGGGTTGAACAGGCACGGGACTCGGGTGCCGCCCTCGATCTCGATGAAGGCCTTCTCCGGTGCAGACATCAGAACACTCCAGTCGTGAAGGAAGAGCTGTGGCGGGACGACTCGTCGAGCAGGCGGTCCTCGACCCGCCGCAGGACGCGGTCCTCGAGGGTCCGCGCGAGCGTGTCGTCGAGCCGCGCGGCGATCCGCGAGTCGAGCCGGGCGAGGATCTCGGTGACGACCGCTGCCTGGTCGACCACGGGTGCGGGGTCGGGCTCGGCCGGGGCCCGTGGCGCAGGCACCGGGAGGGGCTCGCGCTCGGGCCGAGGCTCGGACGGGGCGCCGAGCGGCTTCCCGGTGAGCTTGCGCAGGATCTCCAGCTGCGCTGCCATGGACGCAGCCTCTGCCACCGCCGGGCGTGGGGGCGGCGAGGGGGCGGCAGCGGGCGCCGGCCGGGCGGCCACCGCGGGTCTCACGACGGCGGTCGGGACCAGGGCCGGTCCCGCGGGGGCGAGAGACGCCGGCCGCCGCGCGGCGACGGGCACCACGACCGGAGGTGTGGTCGCCGCGGGCGCGGTGATGATCCGCGGGATGGCCGTGTGCGTCCTGCGCGCCGGCGGGGCGACGGGTGCAGCCTGCGGGGCGAGCGAGGCCCGACCGCGCAGCGGTGCCACCGGGGTGTGGGCGCGCGCCGCCGGGACTGCGCGTCCGGGGGACGTCGGGAGCGCGCGTGGTGCCGGGCGCAGCGGCAGCGGCACGGGGACCAGGGCGCGCCGGCCCGGGACGAGGCGCGGCGCGACCGGCACGACGGTGCGGCGTGCCGCCGGCGCGGGGGCAGCGGGATGCACGCGGGGCGCGGGCCGTGCCGGGAGGGCGACGGGCGCCAGGACGCGTCGCGTCGGGACCGAGCGCGGTGCGCCGGGCGCAGCCGCACGGCGGGCCGGGAACGGCGGGACCGCCGGCTGCACGCGGGGTGCGGGGCTCGTCGGGAGCGGGACGGGTGCCAGGAGCCGTCGGCTCGGGACCGCGCGGGGTGCGCTCGGGACCGCGGTCCGGCGGGCGGTGAGAGCCGGGGGCGAGGCATGGACCCGCGGGGCGGGTCGCGTCGGGAGGGCCACGGGTGCCAGCACCCGTCGAGCGGGGACTGCTCGAGCGGCCGAGACCGGCGTGCCGCGGGTCGGCACGGCGCGGGGAGCCGAGACGAGCGCGGTCCGGGCCGGGACCACGCGGGCAGCCGCCAGGGGTGCGCTGCGTGCCGGCACCACGCGCGCGGCCGGGAGCGGCGTGCTGCGCGCCGGGACGACCCGGGAGACCGCGACCGGCACGGTCCGCGGCGGGACCACCCGGGCCGGGGAGACCAGGGTGCTGCGGCCCGGGACCGCGCGCGCCAGGCCCGGACGCGCCGTCCGGGCCGGCTCGAGCCGACCCACGGCCGGCAGCAGGGTCCGGGTGCTCAGCAGAGCCGCCGCGACCGGCAGCACGCGAGCTGCGCCGACGACCGCGGGCGGGGCCAGGCGCAGGGTCCGTGCCGGTGCCACGAGCGGCACCACGCCGCGACGGCGCGACGCGGGAACCGACAGACCGACCACGGCAGCCGTCCGTGCCGGGACGACCGTCCGCGCCTGCGACGCAGGGCGCGTCGGAGAGGTCGGGCGCAGCGCGGTGCTGGGACGACCAGCCGTGGCCTTCGGGACGGCGACGGGCCGCGCGACCGGCGTGGGACGCGGGACCAGCGCGGTGCGGCGGGTGAGCGCCGGGCGCAGCGCCGGGGCAGGGCGCGGCTGCGCCGCGGGGCGTACCTCACCCGTGCGACGAGCAGCGGTCCGACGCAGCACGGGGACGACGGGTAGGGCCCGACGACGGGAGGGCTCGCGCTCGGCCGCCTCCTGACGAGACGCCGGAGCAGGGCTCGGCGACCTGTCGTGCGAAGCACGGAGCGCAGCGGCGACCGCAGCGGCCCCGACGACCGGGGCCACCGCGGCGAGCGCGACCGTCGACCTGCCAGCCGGGCCCCGCCGCAGCATCAGCCCGCCGGCGCGACGGCGACGCGAGCCGTCTGGCGACTCCTCCGCCGGGGCCTCGGCCCGCGCACGGTTGCGGAGCAGGCGCTCGCGGGACTCGCGCCGGAGCTCGGCGAAGCGGTCGGACGCCTCACGGGCCGCGAGGGCACGACGCACAGCGAGCGGTCGAGACGACGGCGAGGTGGCGACAGCGGTCGCGGTACCCGCGAGCAGGGCAGCCCCGGCCAGCGCACCGCCGGTCGACGCCGACCTCGTCCGGGCGCTGTCGGGCGACGGCGTGCTCGCGCGTGGGGGGAGGGTGATCCGTCCAGGCTCTCGGGAGCCGGCTGCCGCGCGCGTCCCCGCGGCGGGCGGCCTCGGTCCGGCTCCCGGGGAGTTCCCCGGTGCGGGCTCAGACCGTCCGGGCTCGGCCTGGCGCGGCAGGTCTCGACGTCGACGGTCGTGCGGCAGGACCATCGACCCGGCCGCCCGGACCTCGTCGGGCAGCCGCATGGGCACCGCCTGCGGCACCGCGGTCCGGGAGAAGGTCCCGGGGTTCCAGGTCTTCTCGTCGGGGACGCGCCGCACCACGGTCGGCAGCCCACGACGCGGGAGCGGAGCCGTGACGTCGCTGCGCTGCGGGAGGGCGGGGCGGGCGTAGCCGGGCGCAGCGAGAGCGGGTGCGGCGACAGCAGCGCCGACGGCCGTGGCGGCCGTCGCGGCCGGCACGAGCGGGCGAGCCGCTGCCTGGGCTGCAGACGCGCCGGTGCGGGTCGGCTGAGGGCTCGACGGCGCAGAGCCGCCGAGCGGGGACCCAGCAGCAGGAGAGGTTCCTGCCGCGGCGGACGTTGCAGCTCCGGACGGGGTCGTCGCGCTCGCGGGCTGACGCTGCTGGTCTGCGGCGCCGGCCGGGCCTCGTGCGGGCGGAACGAGGCGCTTGCTCGGTGCGTGCGCCTGCTGGCCGGTGGTCGTGGTGGAGCTCGTGGGCTGCTGCTGGGCGGGTGCTCCAGGAGCGGCCGGCGCGGCGGACGCGAGAGGCTGCGCGGACCGCTGCCCGGGGCTCCACCACCGCGGCGCGGCGACGCTCCCGGGGCGCACGGGCTGCACCGGGACGGGCGCGGTGCGCCGGGTGAGCGGGGTCGTCGATCCCACCCCGCGGAGCGTGCCCGGACGGGCGACCGCGCGGACGAAGAGGATCGCGTCCGCGCCGACCCGTCCGACGAAGCCTGTCCGGAAGCGGGCGTCGAAAGAGCTCGGGAGGGTCAAGACGGGCGACGGGCCAGCCGCCGCTGTGCCGTCGCCGGGGCCAGAGCCGTCGACGAGCCCGGGCGTGGCGAGGTCGCCGACGCCTGTCCCACCCGTCGTCCCCGCCTCCGGGACCGTCGCGCCGGTCATGAGGGCGTCCTCGCGCGGAAGCCGTTGTGGGCGATCTCCAGGCGCTCGGTCGGCTGGGTCTCGGAGTCGACGCTGAAGCTCGGCCCCTCCCACCCCACCGCGAAGACCCCGTCGAGGTCCCACGCGCGCAGCCGGTCGCCGGAGTGGTTGAGCGCGGTGACCGCGCCGGTCGACCGGGTGAGCGTGCTGTCGTTCGCGGCGAAGCCCTCGCCCGACGACCTCGTCACCCAGGTGAAGAGCGCGTCAGACTCGACGAGCCCACGGGTGAAGACGAGGTTGGGCCACCGCAGCACACCGGGCAGCTTGTGGGTGTAGCCGTTCTGGCCGCCCTCCACGTGCTCGGTGACCGACACCGTCAGGCGCAGCCCGCTGACCTCGCGGAAGGTGCCGATGGGCACACCGTCGACCTCGAAGAGGAACAGGCCGACCGTGGTCGGCTCGCCCCCGAGGGCTTCCATCTCAGACGCTCTCACGGACGGCCTCCCATGCGCGTTCGTTCAACGAGGACACCGCTCGGATCATCCTGACCCGGTCGAGGTGCTCGAGGTCGAGGAGGTCGTCGACGGTCCAGTGCAGGTGGTACGCGAGGTACGCGATCTCCTGCCACAGGGCTTCTGCCGGATAACGGAGCATCGAGCTATCGCACGTCCTGCGGGATCTCTTCGACGGCGGTCCGGCGCGCGTAGGTGACCGAGGCGGACACCGCAGGCTGCTGCGGCGCCGGGGCGCTGCCCGCCTGGTCGTCACCGGTGGCCGGCACTCCGGGCTCTCCGGGCACAGCGTCGGTCGGTGCCGCCGTGGCAGCAGGCGCCGCAGGTGCCTGACGGATCGGCGCGAGCGCGTCGCGCTGGAGCGCGAGCAGCTCCTCGTACTCCTCCTGCGTGCCGAAGTTGATGACACCGTAGAAGTCCTGCAGGAACGCGAGGTCTGCCGCGAAGAGGTTCTCGACCTCGTGCGTCGTCACGAGCTCGAGCGAGCCGAGCGACTCGATGACGCGCGCGAGCACGACGACCGTGAGGCGCGGGTCGTCCGGGCCGTCGACCGAGGGGTCGCGCAGCGGCTCGAGCTCGTCGCGAGCCGTCGCCAGGCGCATGGTGCCCTCACGGTGCAGCGTGCCGCTCCCGTCGACGTAGCCGCGCGGCAGGGTGAACGTGAAGCGGGTCTGGAGCGTCACTTGACGCGCTCGAGACGCTCGCACTGGAGGGTGATGGTCTCTTTGACGACCTCGCTGGAGTCGACGGAGAGCCCGTCGGTCGCGATGCGCGACGGCCACGCGCTGAAGAAGTTGAAGCGGGCGACCTCGTTCTTGGCGGAGTCGTAGAGGACGATCGAGCCGTTCTTGCGCTGGGCGGCGCGGTCCGTCGCGGCCAGGCCGGAGCCGCGGACCTCGTTGAACCACTTCCACATGTTGTCGTTGGGCGAGTCGAGCGGTGCCACGCGGACGAGGGTGATCTCCGGTGCGAGGGTCCGGGTGCCCATGGCCTTGATGGCCTCGGCGACGCCGCCGGCACCGGCCTGACGGGTGGTCGACACCGCGACCTCGATGTCGAGGCCCGTCACGGAGGTGAGCGAGGAGATGACGGATCCGTCGATCTCCAGGAAGAAGTTCTGCGCGATGATCGGGTCGTTGGTGAACAGGCCTGCGGCCACGGTGACTCCTCGGGTCGGTGTGCGGTGCGGGGTGACGTGCTGGTGCGGTGCTCAGTGGCCCCGGCGCGTTGCGTCGGGGCGGTCGGTTGCGGCGTGGCCGGGCACGGACGCCGCAGACCGGGACCCTCGGGGAGCCCCTGGTCTGCGGCGGTCGTGCCGCAGGTCAGCTGCCGGTCTGCTTGTTCTGGCTGATGCGGAAGATCACGAACTCGGCCGGCTTGACCGGCGCGATCCCCACCTCGACGACGAGCTTGCCCGCGTCGATCGACTCGGGGGTGTTGGTCGTCGAGTCGCAGTTGACGAAGAACGCCTGGTCGGCGCTCGCGCCGAACAGTGCGCCCGACTGCCACAGGCCGTGGAGGTAGCCGGTGAGCGTTCGCTTGACGCCCTCCCACAGCGTGACGTCGTTGGGCTCGAAGACGGCCCACTGGGTGCCCTCGAGGATCGTCGACTCGATCATGTTGAACAGACGACGGACGTTGATGTACTGCCAGTCGGTGTCCGAGGCGAGGGTGCGCGCGCCCCAGATGCGGATGCCGCGGGTGCCGAAGGGCCGGATCGCGTTGATGCCGAGCGGGTTGAGGATCGACTGCTCGTTCTGGGTGATCGAGCGCTCGACGTCGAGCACGCCGCGGATGGTGTCGTTGGCCGGGGCCTTCCACACGCCGCGGGCGTCGTCGGTCCGGGCCCACACGCCGGCCACGTGGCCGGACGGCGGGATGAGGACGTCCGCCTGGGTGGCGCCGGGGACCGGGTTCTCGACCTTGATCCACGGGTAGTACAGCGTCGCGAAGGCCGAGTCGTACTGCGCGGTCTCGGTGCGCCACTCCTTGACCTGCTGCGGGCCGAAGCCGGGAGGGGCGTCGAGGATGGCCATGCGGTTGGGGTGCAGCTCGCAGTGCGCGATGAGCGCGGTCTGCACGGCCTTCCACAGGTCGAGGTCGAGGGTGCCGTCCTCGCGGGTCGCGGCGGTGACCAGGTCGGGGACCGCGACGATCGTCACGTCCTCGGCGATGGCCAGACCGTTGATGCCGGTGCGGGCGTTCTCGGAGCCGGCGAACTTGCGTCCGGAGACGGGCACCGAGACCGGGGCGGCCTTCTCGAGCGGGTACAGACCGGGCTTGAGGATCTCGAGCTGGCTCGACAGGTCCGTCTTGGCCTCGAGGGTGACCTCGACCTTGACGCGGGTCGACGTCTTGTTGATGACCGTCGCGGCGTCGGTGGCCCCACCGATGGTGAGGTCCTCGTAGCTCTCGACGACCTCGTCGCCCTCGAGGATCCGGATGGTGAAGGCGGAGGGGCCGTCGACGTCCTCGTCGGGCTCGACCGTCTCGACCGCGACGGAGATGTTCGCGTCGGGCTCGATGCTCTCGACCGCGATCGGCAGGCCGAGCGCACGGTCGACGGCCGGCAGCGCGAGGCGGGCGGGCTCGCCGGCCGGCTGCACGTTGGGGATGCGCACGACGTAGGCGAGGCTGCCGCCGTTGAGGAAGAACCCGTAGACGGACAGGGGCAGCACGGCGCCCTCGACGAACCCGCCGTAGAGCTTCTCGAACTGGGTCCAGCTGGTGACGAGCCTCGGGGCCAGGCCCTCGGGGTCGGTCGGGTCGTCGAGCGGCGCGCGCTCGGTGAAGCCGACGAAGGCTGCGACGGCGGTGGGCGCCGACGAGAGGACCTTCTGGGACGACGGGATCTCTTCGATGTAGACGCCGGGCGCGGTGTAGGTAGGCACGGAGCTCTTCCTCTTCCTCGTGTGGTGGACCGCCCGTGGTCTCGAGCCGGTCGACAGGTCGTCGGCATCTGACTGGGGCACGCTTCGCCGCAACGTTAAGAGCCGCGCTCCGGGCACGGCATCGGTAGTCGCTACGTAGTTGTGGGCCGTGGGCCGAAGTTCGCCCGCTCCCGCCGGTCTCGTGCGCAGCCGCGCGTTCGCACGGGTCTGTCTCGCCGCGACCGCAGGAGCGGGTGAAGTCTCGGGGTGATGGGACCAAGTACCCATTGCCTGCCGATAAGGTCTGTGCAGCGAACTACAGGGGCACCCGCGCGGCCCGAGCCGGAGGTTGACCATGACGACGTCTGTCCTCGCACCCGGATGGTCGTACAGCACCGCAGCCTCCCGTCTCGACGTGACCGCGGCCGGCGTCCGACGCACGGTGCTGCTCCGCGAGGACGAGAGCACGCAGCTCGCCACCGCCCTCGTCGCGGGCCGCAGCGTGTTCGTCTGCGGTGAGCCGGGTGTCGGCAAGACCCACCTCCTCGACCGGTTCACCCAGTCCGACGCGTTCTACGCCGTCGCGCCTGCGGGCCCGGGTGCGCGGGACGCGGGCCCCGAGGCGAGCGGCAGCCCGGTGTGGATCAGCGTGGGCGCCAGCCGCGCCGAGTCGCACGTCCCGCTCGGTGCGCTGCTCGCGGTGCTGCCCGACGTCGACGTGCCGGTCACCGCTCCCGTCGGCGTGGTGCGCCGCGTGGTGCTCGACGCGCTCCGTGCGATGTCTGCGGGGCGGCGGGTCATCGTCCGGCTCGACGACGCGCACCTCCTCGACGAGCTCAGCGCCCGGGTCCTCGCCGGGCTCGCGCGGCAGGACGAGCTCCAGCTCGTGGCGACCATGCGCAGCCACCGCGCCTCGCAGAGCCCCTGGCTCGAGATGTGGAAGGACGGCGCGGTCGACCGCATCGACCTGCGCCGGGCCAGCAAGCCGCAGGTCGACGGCTGGCTGCGCAAGGCGCTCGGCGGCCCCGTCTCCGAGCGCGTGCTGCACCACATGTGGCTCGCCACCCAGGGCAACCCGCTGCTCCTCGTCGAGACGACCGTCGAGGCCTTCGTCGACGGGACCGTCCGCCGCGACGGCGACGTCTGGGTGTGGTCGGGCGAGGCTCCCGTCGGCGACCGGCTCACCCACCTCGTCGAGCACGACCTCGGCAGCCTGAGCCCTGTGGAGCGCCAGGCCCTCCGGCTGGTCGCCACGGCCGGCACCGTCGACCGCGACACCCTCGAGCGGATCGTGCCGTCGGCAGCGGTCGACCACCTCGTCGCCGAGGGGCTCGTCGCGTCCGGACGGCACGGGACCGGCTCGGCCGGCTCCGGCCCTGCCCACCTGGGCTGCGCCCTCGTGTACGGCCAGGTGCTGCGGGCCACGACGTCGACCGCGCGTCGCAGGCTCGACCTCGAGCAGCTCCGTGACGTGCAGGACGACCTCGAGCAGCAGAGCGGGGCGGTCCTCGTCGAGTCGGTCGACACCGCCCTCGCCTGCGGCGTCCGCGAGTCCGCCGAGCGGATCACCGGTGCGCTCCAGGGCGCTCTCATGGCAGGCCAGTGCGAGACGGCGGTGCGGGTCGCCACGAACGCGCTGCGCGTCACCGAGCCCCGCGACCCCGTCCGGCTCCGGCTGCTGCACGGCCGCGCTCTCGCCTGGTACTACCTCGACCAGAGCGCACGGGCCGTCCGTGACATCGACGAGCTGCGCGACGAGGTCAGCCGCACCGACCTCGACCCTGACGTCCGCGCGGCGCTGCTCGCCGACGTGAGCGACATCGTCGTCGGCATCGAGCAGCACCAGCACGGCGACAGCGAGGCCGCGCTCGACGAGGTCGCGCGCCTGCGGACCGAGCTGACCGCGCTCTTCGGCGAGGTCCTGCCCGCGCGGGTGGAGCTCCGGCTGCAGGTCGCCCGGATCACCGTGCTCGGCAGCGCGATGCGCCTCGGCGAGTGCCGTGACGAGTGCACCGCGCTCCTCGAGGGGCCCTCCGCGTACTCGCCCGACGTGCTCCCGCTCGTCCCGCTGCTGCTCCTCGACCTCACGCAGCGCGGGCAGCTCTTCGCGGCGCAGGCGCTCGCCCAGCGGTTCTTCGGCGTCGCCCAGGCGCACGCCGACACCCGCCCCTGGTCCGTGGCCGAGATCTTCAGCGTCGGGTACTTCACCATGGTCGGGCTCGGTGAGGTGGACCTCGCCGAGTCCATCGTCGCGGCCCTCGACGAGCCCGACGTGCCCTTCAACGTGGACCCGACGGCCAACCGCATGCTGCGCGGCGGGGTCGCCTCGCTGCGCGGACGGTGGTCGCACGCGCGCGACGAGCTCCACGCGGCGAACGCCCAGCTCGCGCTGTCCGACGTCATCGGGCTCTCGGCGATGTCCTTGGTGTCCGAGGCCGTCATGGCGCTCGCCTCGGGTGACACGACCGGTGGGCGCGAGCTCCTCGACCGCGCCAGGCAGGTCCCGACCCGCCTGTACGGGTCGTACATGCAGGCCGAGGTCCGGCTCGTCCGCCTCGACGCGAGCGGGTGGCTGCGTGACCCCGCCTACTCGGAGCAGGCGCTCGAGCTCGCCGTCTGGGCGCGCGAGCGCGGCCTGAACCGGGTCGAGCTCGACGCGGTGCACCGCGCGGTCGTGGCCCACTACGGCGACGGGCGGATGTCCCGGGCGACCGACCTCGTGGAGCGTGCCCGTGAGCTCGTCAGCCAGGTCGACGGCCGCCGGGCCCAGGCGCTGACCGCGCACGTCGAGGCCATGGCCTCGGGCGACCCGCACCTGCTCCTCGTGGCCTCCCACGAGCTCGGCCAGTGCGGCGTGTGGCTGCCCCCGACCCAGCGCTCCGTGACCCTCACACGACGGGAGCAGGAGATCGCGGGGCTGGCAGCCGGCGGTCTCAGCAGCCGGGAGATCGCCGAGCGCCTCGTGCTGTCGGTCCGCACCGTCGACTCGCACCTGTCGCGGGTGTTCGCCAAGGCGGGCGTGAAGAACCGCCGGGAGCTCGGCGCAGCCCTGCGGGGCGCGATCTAGCCGTCGTCAGGCGCGCAGCCGGCGGACCTCGTCCGCGACGTTGCGCCGGGCCGGGGCCTCCCAGCGCTCCGTGCCGACCGCGGTCCGGAAGACGGGCCCGCCCGCGAGGATCTGCTCGAGCACGGAGGCCCGCGCCGGGCGGAAGACCTCGTCGGGGACGTGCGCGTACTCGCGCCGGACCTGCTCGGTGTAGCGCAGGTACCTGTCGGGAGCGCTGCCGAGGACCGCGAGGTCGGCGTCGCTCACGAGCGCACCCTCGTGGTCGTCCGGGTCGGGCCCGTGGTGCGCCGTGAGCAGCACCAGCCGGCGGACCTCGGCGACCTCGGGTGCGGAGACCACCGGTCTGCCCGTGCTGGACGTCAGCGGGGCCAGCAGGTCCTCGGCGAGCGCGGCCGAGCGCGCCTCGTCGTCGCCCGCGGCGCCGTCGTGCACGGCGTCGTGGAACCACAGCGCGAGCGGGACGCTGCGCGGTGCACGGCGGTCGGGGTCGAGGACCACCAGCGAGTCGAGGGCGTGCGTCAGGTGCTCGGTGCCGTGATAGCTGCGGTGCGGCTCGGACCAGCGGTCGAGCAGCTCGTCGCCGACGTGGCGCGCGCCCGGCAGCAGAGCCTCCCAGCGGGCCGCGAGGGCGGAGCGCTTGGCGGCAGGACGCGCGTACCCCGGGACGCGCAGCCCCGCGGCGGCGAGCCGCCGGAGCAGCTCGCGACGGTCGGTCGGCACGGCACCGAGCGCGACCAGCTCGGCGTACCGCGCCTCGGGGACGTCATAGTGGTCGAGGTCGAAGGCACGCCGGCCGATCCCGGCCCGGGCCGCGAAGTCGTGCAGCTCGTCGACCGACAGGTCGGAGACGAGGTGCGACCACAGGGTCCCGTGGGCGGGCCACAGCGGGGCGTCGATGAGCACGGTCACCCGCGCGACGATACCGTCCCTCGCTGCTCAGTCGAGGGCGCGCCCGCGCAGGGCGTCGATCTCGCGGCGCTCGCGCTTGGTGGGACGCCCGGCGCCCCGGTCGCGGACCGGGACGGCCGGGGTGTCCAGCCTCGTCGGCGGCGGAGGGGAGTGGTCGACCAGGCAGTCGGGCACCACAGCGGCCCCCACGCGCCGGGTGATCGGCCGGGTCACGACCACGACCCGCTCGAGCCCGTCGACGCGCACCCGGACCTCGTCGCCCGCACCCACCGGGGTCGCCGGCTTGGCACGGTCGCCGTTGACGCGGACGTGGCCGGCGCGGCAGGCGGCCGCCGCGAGCGTCCGGGTGCGGAAGAGGCGCACGCACCACACCCACGTGTCGACGCGGGCACGTGCCCCAGGCTCGGTCATGGTCGGTCCTCCCAGATGGTCCGCCGCCCAGCCTAGCCGCGCCGGTGCTGGGCGGACCGGAGCACGAGCAGCGAGGCCCCGAGCAGGAGCAGCGCAGCGCCCGCGACCGCCGGGGCGGGCGAGGTGCCGGTGGCCGCCAGGCGGGGGGCGCGGCCGTCTGCGGCCGCCGTCCCGTCCGCGACGTCGACGGTGGCGCCGCCGCGTCCCGCTCCGTCGCCCACAGCTGTCGGGACCGTCGGGTCGGCGGGGTCGACCGGCTCGGTGGTCGGCTGCCCGGGCTGCTCGGTGCCGGGGCCCTCGTCACCGGGGCCCTCGTCGCCAGGGACCTCAGGGTCGGTGGGGTCGACCGGTTCCACGGGATCGACCGGCTCGGAGCCTGCTCCGGGCTCCGGGCCGACCACCACGACCGTCGGGTCGGGGTTGGGCAGCAGCCGGGCGCCGGTGTCGGCAGGGGCTGCGTCCGTGAGCTCGAAGAGGCCGTGCAGGTCGACGGAGCCGTCGTCCGCGATCGTCGGCCGGACCGTGGTGTCGACGCTGGTGAACCACGAGTCGTCGACCGCTGTCCCGGCGACGTTGCGGCCGTCGAGGTAGTTCGAGGTGGCCGTCCTGACCGTGTCGTCCTGGCCTCGCAGGGACACGACGTCCGCGCCGCGCGGGCTGGCCGAGAGGAACCCGCTCACCCGGTAGTCGGTCGTCGGGTGCGTCGAGGTGGACAGGGTGAGGTTGTTCGCGTGGTTGTCGTAGGTCGTGACGTCGGTGACCACGGCGTCAGGGCTCGAGTTGCTCGCGACGCCCTGGGTGACGTTGTGCCAGGCGACGGAGTTGTGGAGCTCGTTCATCAGCGGGATGGATTCGCCGCCGAGCTTGAAGCCCTTGCCGCTCTGGGGCGACTGCTCGTCGGGGTCGTCGGTGAGGTACCCGTTGCGGTACGCGACCGAGTGCTCGATGCGGACCGGGCCGTGCGGCCCGAGGGTCGACTTGGCGTAGAGGTCGAAGCCGTCGTCCACGTTGTGGTGCGAGATGCAGTAGCGGAAGACGTTGCCGGGCCCCACGGTGAGCTTCGCGGCGAAGCCGTCGGCGTCGTTGCGCTGCGGGTCCATGTTGTGGTGCGACTCGCTCGACAGCACGAGGTTGTGCGAGGGCCACATCGACCGCGGCTCCGTGTCGTAGCCGGTGATCTGCAGGCCGGTGTTGCCGTTGTGGTGGGTGTGCAGGCGCTCGACCACGTTGTGGTGGCCCGAGATCGCGAAGGCCTTCTGGCGGCCTTGGGCGCCGGTCACCTCGAGGTCATAGAAGTGCCAGTGGTCGCCGCGGAGGTCGAAGCCCCCGTCGGGTGACGCCGAGAGGTCGAAGACGGCGAGCTCGCCCGGCGCGGACATGAACCAGATCTCCTCGCCGGGGCGACCGTCGTTGCCGCGGTCCACGAGGATCTTGCTCGTCGGCCGGTAGGTCCCGCCACGCGCGACGACCTGCTGGCCGGGCTGTGCGTAGGCGACCGCGGTCGCGACGTCGAGGGGGCTCGCCCGCGTGCCGAGGCCGTCGGGAGAGCCGTCCGGGGCGACGTGCAGCGCGTCACCGGGGACGCCGTAGCGGCGCACCTCGATGGTCACCTCGCGGCGGACGGGGTCCTCGGAGGACAGTCGGACGTGGTCGCCGAGGTCCTGCTCCGCGGCCGGGAGGGGTGTGAACACGGCGGTGAGGTGGTTGGTGCCGTCGTCGAGCGGCACCGGCACGACGGTCGGCACCACCTTCTCGACGGGCAGGTCCTGGGCGACGACCTCGCCGTCGGGGCGCAGCAGCGTCAGGTGACCGCGCAGCGCGGAGGTGAACCAGGCGTCGTAGACGGAGGCCGAGGTGGTCGCGGTCGAGGCGAGGCGGACGTCTGGCTCGAGGACGGTCCAGGGGCGCTCGGTCGCGGGGTCGTCGTCGTCGGGGTGGACGGTGGTGAGGGTGATGTCGCTCGCGGTGACGGTGAGCTTGCGCCCGACGAACACGCCGACCGTGATGGTCCCGGTGCTCTGCTGCTCGAGCATCTCGGGGGAGTAGGCGATCACCTCGTCCTCGACGGCACCGTCCATCCACGCGTGGAACCCGGTGTTCGACTTCCGCAGCGTCAGGGTGTGGGTGTCGCCCTCCTCGATCTTCGGCGGGTTGGTGTTGGTGGGGGTCTGGAGGTCGGACTTGAAGTCCCAGTCGAAGGCCGCCGAGTCGCGCATCGAGCGCGCCGTCGAGGCGACGTCGGACGGGTCGGTGTAGCCGGAGACGAACCGGCCGCCCGGTGTGCCGTAGCGGAACTCGCCGGAGACGGGGTCGGTCTGGCGGGCGAAGGTCGAGGCCGCGGAGTTGAAGTACCGGTGGTTCTTGCTGCCCGGCTGAAAGGAGTCGACGGCGATGATCCCGTAGCCGCCCTGGTTGTCCACCGCCGAGGCCTCGTCGACGTGGAAGGTGGCGGTGAGCGTGAAGTTCTCGGTCGAGGCGTCGATCTCGGTGGAGTAGTACAGGAACCCGTCCTCGGACTCGGCGATCTTGCCGTCGACCGCGGTCATGGTCACGGAGCCGTCGTCGTGGACTGTGGCCGACCCGTTGCCGGCGTTCCCGGCGAAGCCGCTGGTCCACGTCCGCTCGGCCTGGACGTCGGGCTCCGCGACCGGGACGGGAGGCTCCGGTTCGACGGCGGAGACCGCCGGGGTGGAGGGGACGAGGACCACCGCCCCGGTCAGGGCGAGTACCGCCAGCAGTGTCGACGAACGTGCCATCCTCGTGTCTCCTTCGACGCAGGTGGGCCGGTGTCTCTCCGTCCTAGTGCGCCGTTGCAACGAGGGAGTGCGCTCGTGGAGCGCGCGAGAAACCGGTTTCTCACACTTTACCAGAGGCGGTGCCTGGAGCGGCTGTGCGCTGGCCGGTCGCGCAGACGACGACGCACCTCCCCGGGTGCTCCCGGGGAGGTGCGTCGAAGGTCGTACTGGCCTGCGTCGCGCGCGTCGTCGACGGCGCAGGCCTCGTGGGGGACGGGCGCCGTCAGGCCTGCGGCGGGCGGGTCATGGCGAGCACGTCGAGCGCCGTGTCGAGCTGCGCCTCGGTGACCTCGCCGCGCTCGACGAACCCGAGGTCGATCACGGCCTCGCGGACCGTGAGGCCGTTCTTCACGGAGTGCTTGGCGACCTTCGCGGCGGCCTCGTAGCCGATCACCCGGTTGAGCGGGGTGACGATCGACGGCGAGGACTCGGCGAGGGCGCGTGCCCGCTCGACGTTCGCGGTGATGCCGTCGACGGTCTTGTCGGCGAGCAGCACGGAGGCGTTCGAGAGCAGGCGGACGGACTCGAGGACGCCGAGAGCGATCACGGGGATCTGCACGTTGAGCTCGAAGGACCCGCTCGCACCGGCCCAGGCCACGGTCGCGTCGTTGCCGATGACGCGGGCGGCGACCATGAGGACGGCCTCCGGGATCACGGGGTTGACCTTGCCGGGCATGATCGACGACCCGGGCTGCAGGTCGGGGATCGCGATCTCGCCGAGACCCGTGTTGGGGCCCGAGCCCATCCACCGCAGGTCGTTGCAGATCTTGGTGATGCTCACGGCGATGCCGCGCAGCGCGCCGGACAGCTCGACGAGGCCGTCGCGGCCCGACTGCGCCTCGAAGTGGTCGCGTGCCTCGGTGAGCGGCAGACCCGTGTCCTCGACGAGGAGGGCGATGACCCGCTGCGGGAACCCGGCCGGGGTGTTGATGCCGGTGCCGACGGCGGTGCCGCCGAGCGGGACCTCTGCGGCGCGGGGGAGCGCGGACTCCAGGCGCTCGATGCCGTAGCGGACGGCGGCCGCGTAGCCGCCGAACTCCTGGCCGAGGGTGACCGGGGTCGCGTCCATGAGGTGGGTGCGGCCCGACTTCACGACGGTCGCGAACTCGCTGGCCTTGGCCTCGAGCGACGTCGCGAGGTGGTCGAGCGCGGGGATGAGCGTACGGACGACGCCGGCCGTGGCGGCGACGTGCACCGACGTCGGGAAGACGTCGTTGGAGGACTGCGAGGCGTTGACGTGGTCGTTGGGGTGCACCTCACGACCGAGCGCACGGGTCGCGAGCTCGGCGATGACCTCGTTGGTGTTCATGTTCGACGAGGTGCCGGAGCCGGTCTGGAACACGTCGAGCGGGAAGTGCTCGTCGTAGCCGCCCTGGGCGACGGCCTCGGCGGCGTCGACGATCGCCTGCGCGAGGTCGGCCTCGAGGACGCCGAGCTCGGCGTTGGCCTGCGCCGCTGCCTTCTTGACGCGGGCCAGCGCCTCGATGTGGCTGCGCTCGAGGGGCGTGCCGGAGATCGGGAAGTTCTCGACGGCTCGCTGGGTCTGCGCACGGTAGAGGGCTGCCGCGGGGACGCGGACCTCGCCCATCGTGTCGTGCTCGATCCGGAACTCGCCGGTGACGTCGGTGTCAGGTGTGGAAGTCATGGGTCCATCGTGCCGCACGAGCCCGGTCCAGCACGAGCCGGGCCCGGGCGCCCGAGGCGCCCGGGCCCGTCGAGGTCAGACGTCGAACTCGGCGTCGCCGATGTCGCCGATCGCCTCGATGAGGCGGGCGTGCCCGTCGGCGAGGTCGTACTCGACGCCGACGATCGCGCAGCGGCCCTCCGCGACGGCCTTGGCGAGCCCGGCCGAGTAGGAGTGCAGCATCGAGACGGTGTGGCGGACGTGCTCGCGGCGCAGCACGTCGGCCGACACCGTCTCGAAGCCTCCGCCGTTGGCAGCAGTGATGCCGACGATCGACGGGATCACCCGGTCGACGACAGCACGCACGAACCCGCTGGGCTGCTCACCGGTCGCGAGGGCGTGCATCGCGGCGGCGACGGCTCCGCAGCTGTCGTGCCCGAGCACCACGACGAGGCGGGTGTCGAGGATGTCGACGCCGTACTCGATGGACCCGATGACGGTGGTGTCCACCACGTGACCTGCGGTGCGGACCACGAACACGTCGCCGAGGCCCTGGTCGAAGATGATCTCGGCGGCCACACGGGAGTCGGAGCACCCGAACACGACCGCGAAGGGGTGCTGGGCGACCTTGAGCTGCTCACGGCGGTCGAAGCCCTGCGACGGGTGCTCCATCTTGTCCTCGATGAACCGCGTGTTGCCGGCACGGAGCTCGGCCCAGGCTGCTGCGGGGGTGTCGTGGTGCGGCATGACGATCCTTCTCTCGGTGCTGCAGCGCGGGTGCTGCTGACGCGGGGTGCTGCTCATGATGATGCGCCCGGGGGAGCGGGCTGCGCTCGCCCGTCTCGTCAGGTCAGACGTGGCCGGTCAGCTCGCGGAGCCGGGGCGGGTTGGCGCCGGACCTCGACACGGTGATCGCCGCGACCTGGACGCACTGCTCGAGGACGGTCGTGAGCGTCGTCTCGTCGATCGCGGCGAGGCTCGCGCGGTGCTGGGCGCCGAGCAGGCCGGCCGACCAGAGGCCGTGCAGGAGCGCCCCCATGAAGGAGTCCCCGGCGCCGACGGTGTCGGCCACCTCGACGCGGGGCGCGGCGACCTCGAGCCGGTGCTCCGCCGTGACGGCCACCGCCCCGTCGCCCCCGTAGGTGACGATGACGAGCGCCGGCCCGCTGCGCTGCCAGCGGGTCGCGACGACGTCGAGGTCGGCGCCCGGGTAGAGCCAGTGCAGGTCTTCGTCGCTGACCTTGACCACGTCGGCGCCGGCAACGAGGGCCTCGACCACCGGACGGACCTCGCCCGGCTGGCCCATGAGCGTCGGGCGGATGTTCGGGTCGTAGGTGACGGTCGCGCGCGGCTGGGCCGCGGCGAGCACGCGTCGGACGCCCGTCGCACCGGGCTCGAGGACGGCGGCGATCGAGCCGGTGTGGACCACCACGGTCTCGTCGGGGACACGGACGTCAGCGGGCAGCGCCCAGGTGAGGTCGAAGTCGTACGTGGCACCGCCGTCGGCCCCGAGGTGCGCCGTCGCGATCGACGTCGACGCGGCGCCGTCGCTGCCGGGCGCGAGGTCGACGTGCGAGCCGGAGAGCCAGCTGCGGATCCTGTCGCCGTAGCTGTCCGTGCCGATCCACGCGAGGAGCTGCGCACGACGGTCGAGCCGCCCGAGGGTGAGCGCGACGTTGGCCGGGCTGCCGCCCGGGTGCTCGTCGACCGTCCCGTCGGCGCGGTGCACCACGTCGATGAGCGCCTCGCCCACCACGAGGGCGAGCGGCTCGGCGGGAGGCTGCGGGGTGCTGGGCGGGGTCATCGGTGGTCCTTACTCGTCGTCGAGGTCGGTGGTGCTGGTGGTGCCCGCGTCGGTGCGGGCGGCGTCGAGCTTCTGGCGGGCGCCGTCGAGCCACTCCTGGCAGCGCGCGGCGAGCGCCTCGCCGCGCTCCCAGAGGGCGAGCGAGGCCTCGAGCGGTTCGCCGCCGGCCTCGAGGCGGGCGACGACCTGCACGAGCTCGTCGCGAGCCTGCTCGTAGCTGAGCGCCGAGAGGTCGGAGGTGCTGGCGGAGAGGCCGTTCGAGGTGGCGGGGCTGTCAGCGGTCATGGGAGAAGTACACCAAATCTCTAGCGGGTGGTGGCGGTGATCTCGCCCGAGGCGAGGCGGATGCGGAGGGCGTCGCCCGTGGCGACGTCGTCGGGGGAACGGACGACCGAGCCGTCAGGGCCCTGCACCACGGCGTAGCCGCGGTCGAGCGTCGCCGCGGGGGACAGCGCCCGGACCTGCGCGGCGAGGCGGTCGACGGTCGACGACGCGCTGCTCAGCAGCCGGTCGAGCCCCGAGCGCCCGGCGCGTACGGCCGCCTCGACGTCGCGCTCGCGCGTCTCGATCATCGTGTGCGGGGCCGCGAGGACGGGTCGCGACCGGGTCGCGTCGAGGCCCGCCTGCTCCTGCCGGACGCGGTGGGTCACGGCCGATCGCATCCGCCCGAGGGCCTGCGTGAGCCGCGCACGCTCCTCGCTCACGTCGGGGACGATGCGTTTCGCGGCGTCGGTGGGCGTCGACGCGCGGTAGTCGGCGACGAGGTCGAGCAGCGGGGCGTCCGTCTCGTGCCCGATCGCGCTGACGAGCGGCGTCCGGCACGCCGACGCCGCGCGGACCAGCGCCTCGTTGCTGAAGGGCAGCAGGTCCTCGACCGCACCGCCGCCACGGGCGACGACGATCACCTCGACGTCGGGGTGCGCGTCGAGCTCGGCGATGGCGGCGCTGACCTGCGGGACTGCCGAGACGCCCTGGACGGCGACCTCACGGATCTCGAAGCGCACCTGGGGCCAGCGCGCGCGGGCGTTGACCACCACGTCGTGCTCGGCCTTCGACTCGCGCCCGCAGACCAGACCGACGACGCGCGGCAGGAACGGCAGCGGCTTCTTGCGGCCGGCGTCGAAGAGCCCCTCGGCGGCGAGCACGCGCTTGAGGTGCTCGATGCGGGCGAGCAGCTCGCCGACGCCGACGGGCTTGAGCTGGTCGGCCTGCATCTGGAACGACCCGCGCTTGGTCCAGAAGGTCGGCTTGGCGCGGACCACCACGTGCGCACCCTCGTCGATCGGGGCGGAGACGCCGTCGAGGACCTTGGCGTACACGGACACCGGGAGCGACATGTCGGCGTCGGTGTCGCGCAGGGTGAGGAAGGCCATGCCCGCGCCGGGCCTGCGGTTGAGCTGGACGACCTGCCCCTCGACCCACAGCGGCGCCATGCGGTCGATGTAGTCGCTGATCTTCGCGGACAGCAGCCGGACCGGCCACGGGTTCTCGGCCGTGGTGTCGGAGGCCTTCGCGGCCAGCGGCTGGCGCACCGCGCCGGCGTCGGTCGTCGAGGAGGTCGCGGGGGACGAGTCGTCGGGGAGAGCCACAGGTCTAGCGTGCACCATCGCGCTGACACCCGAGCACGTTTCATTCCCAGATGTGAGGGTGTCGTGCCACACGTGCGTGACGGGCCGCCCCGGCTGGGGTGCGCAGGGCCTGTCACCTAGACTCGACGTGTGACAACTCTTCCCCCCGAGACCGCTCGCACGTCCGCCGACGCAGGTGCCCAGGCGCCCGGACGGGTCCTGCTCGCCGCCCCTCGGGGCTACTGCGCCGGGGTCGACCGCGCGGTGATCGCCGTCGAGAAGGCGCTCGCGCTGCACGGGGCCCCGATCTACGTGCGCAAGGAGATCGTCCACAACAAGTACGTCGTGGAGACCCTGAGCGACCGCGGCGCGATCTTCGTCGACGAGACCGACGAGGTGCCCGAGGGCGCGCGCGTCGTGTTCTCGGCCCACGGGGTCTCGCCCGCCGTGGTCGCCGCCGCGGAGGAGCGCTCGCTGCAGACCATCGACGCGACCTGCCCGCTCGTCACGAAGGTCCACAAGGAGGCTGTCCGCTTCGCCTCCGAGGACTACGACATCCTGCTCATCGGCCACGACGGTCACGAGGAGGTCGAGGGCACCGCAGGCGAGGCTCCCGACCACATCCAGATCGTCAACTCCCCGGACGAGGTCGACAAGGTCGTGGTCCGCGACCCGGACAAGGTCATCTGGATCTCGCAGACCACCCTCTCGGTCGACGAGACCATGGAGACGGTGCGCCGGCTGCGCGAGCGCTTCCCGACGCTGCAGGACCCGCCCAGCGACGACATCTGCTACGCCACGCAGAACCGCCAGGTGGCGGTGAAGAAGCTCGCCCCCGAGTGCGACCTGGTGATCGTGGTCGGCTCGACCAACTCCTCGAACTCGGTGCGCCTGGTCGAGGTGGCCCTCAACGCCGGGGCGCGCTCGTCGTACCTCGTCGACTACGCCAAGGAGATCGACGAGTCCTGGTTCGAGGGGGTCCGTACGGTCGGCGTCACCTCGGGCGCCTCGGTCCCCGAGATCCTCGTCGACGAGGTGCTCGCGTACCTCGCCGAGCGCGGCTACGGCCAGGTCGAGGAGGTCCGCACGGCGACCGAGGACCTCATGTTCTCGCTCCCTCGCGAGCTCCGCGCCGACCTGAAGAAGGCCGGTGTCGAGACGGCGCACCCCAAGCGTGGCAACCGCCGCTCGCTGACGGTCAACCCCGTCTGAGGTCTTCGAGGTCGACGAGGGACTCGTCGACCGACGCGAGGAGCTCGGGTGCGCTCACCACACCCAGGTGCGGGCTGACCGGCGGCGGGGTCTCGAGGTCGCCGTCGACCACGTCGAGCTCGGCGAACCGTCGGGCGCTCACGAGCACGCGCGTCTCGAGGGACGCCACGGTCTTGTTGTAGGCGTCGGCGGCACCCTGGATCTGCTTGCCGAGCCGGGTCAGGTGGCTGCCCATCGTCGCGAGGCGACCGTGCAGCTCCTTGCCCACCTCGAGCACCTTCTGCGCGTTCTCCGCGAGGGCTTCCTGGCGCCACGCGTACGAGACCGTGCGGAGCAGCGCCATGAGCGTCATCGGGGTCACGATGACCACGTTCCGGCCGAAGGCGTACTCGAGCAGCGACGGGTCTTCCTCGACGGCCGCCGCGAGGAACGGCTCGGCCGGGATGAACATCACGACGAACTCGGGGCTCGGGGCGAACTGGTCCCAGTACCGCTTCGAGCCGAGGTCGTCGATGTGCTTGCGGACGTGGCGGGCGTGCGCGGCGAGCCGCTCCGCCCGGTAGCCGGGGTCGGTGGCCTGCTGCGCGTCGAGGTACCCGAGGAAGGCGACCTTCGCGTCGACGACGATGTTCTTCCCGCCGGCGAGGTGCACCACCATGTCGGGGCGCAGCGCCCCGTCGTCGGTCGACACGTGGCTCTGCTCGACGAAGTCGACGCGGTTGAGCATCCCCGCGACCTCGACCACGCGGCGCAGCTGCATCTCGCCCCAGGCGCCCCGCACGTCCGAGGTGCGCAGCGCGGACACGAGGGAGCTCGTCTGGGAGCGCAGGAGCTCGGAGGCGTCCCGCATCCCGCGGACCTGCTCGGCGAGCGCGGACGTGCTCGCGATCCGCGCCTCCTCGGCGACCTGCATCTGCTGGCGCACGTCGCTCAGCGAGCGGGTGAGCGGGGCGACCAGCTGCTGCACCGCCTCGGTGCGCGCCGCGAGGTCCGCCTGACCGGCCACCTGCGTCGACCGCAGACGCTGCTCGGCGAGCCCCAGGAACTGCTCGTTGTTCGACGCCAGCGCGTCGGCCGCCAGGGCACGGAACTGGTCGGAGAGGCGGTCCTGGTCGTGCTGCATGGCGAGCAGCCGCTCGCCCGCGCCACGGCGCTCGGCGGCCAGCTCGGCCTCGGCGCGCGCCACCGCGACCTCACCGGCGCGCAGGCGTGAGCCTGACCGGGCGACGGCGAGGCCGTACCCGAGCACGAGGCCCACGAGCGCGGTCAGGGCACACCAGAAGATCGTCATGCCCCCACCCTGCACCGAGCCACCGACACGACGGTGCAGGTGGCAGCGCCGCGGTGCGTCGCCCGGGAGTGCACAGGAGGTGCCGTGCTGCCGTCGTCGGTCTACCGTGAGGCGATGACGGCGACAGCGGCTGCGGGGGCAGTGCCCGGCGAGCGCCTGCGGGCGCCGTCGCCCACCCCGACCCGGTCGGTCGCGCACCTCGTCGTCTCCCTCAAGCTCCGGCTCATGGCCAACGCCCTCACCCGGAGCGTGTGGCAGCTCGTTGCCCTCGCCGCCTCCACGACCTCTGGTCTGGCCGCGGTGGCGATCTTGCTCTTCGCGCTCGGGGCGACCTCCCGGACCGACCCGACCCTCGCCGGTGCGTGGCTGGTGGTCGGTGGAGCCGTGCTCGTCGCGGCCTGGTGGCTCGTGCCGCTGGTCGCCTTCGGGGTCGACTCGACGGTCTCCGCCGAGGTCCTGCGCCCGTACGGCCTGCGCCGGCGAGACGTGGTGACAGGTCTGGCTGCAGCAGGGCTCGTGGGTGTCCCCGGAGTGCTCACGCTGCTGCTGGTGCTCGGGTCCACGGTCGTCTGGCGCGAGTCGCCGGCCGCGCTGATGGCGTCGCTCCCGGCGGGAGTCCTGGCCGTGGCGACCTGTGTCGTCGGCTCGCGCACCTGGACCACGCTCCTCGCCCCGGTGAGGTCCTCGCGCCGCTTCCGTGACGCGAGCGCGCTGTCCCTGCTCGTCCCGCTCGCCGTCGCCGTCCCGCTCGTCGGGTGGGCTGCGCGGGGGCCTGCGGCCTGGTCTGCCGTCTCGGTCGAGCGCGTCGCCGAGATCGTCTCGTGGACGCCCGTCGGGACCGTGTGGGCCGTCCCGTCTGCGGTGGCCGACGGTCGCCCCGGGACGGCGGCGGTCCACCTCGGGCTCGCCGTCGGGGTGCTGCTGGTGCTCGTCGTCCTCTGGGCTCGCGGCCTGGGCCGGGCGTCGGTCGGCCCCGCGTCGCGCAGCGGCGGTGGCCCGCGGCCTGCTGGCACGAGACTCCGGTCCGGGCTCCTCTCGGGAGCGTCCGCGGCACGGGACCCGCTCGGTCGGCTGCTGGCCGCGGTGCTCGGCGGGGCGGCGGCCGCGGTCGCGGCACGGAGCCTCACCTACTGGGTGCGCGACCCGCGGTACCTCGGTGCGCTCGCCGTGGTGCCCTTCCTGCCGCTCGTGCTCGCCCTCCTCGACCGTGGCGACGGCGCGCTCGTCCTCCTCGCCTGCCCGCTCGCGGCCTTCCTCGTCGGCTGGACCATCTCGGCCGACGTGGCGTACGACCACACGGCCTTCTGGGTGCACGTGGCAGCCGGGGTCAGCGGGCGAGCCGACCGGCTGGGCCGGGCCGTCGCGGCGACGGTCGTGGGGGTCCCCGTCACGGCCGTCGTGGTCCTGGGCGTGGTCTGGTCGACCGGCCGCTGGGCGGACCTGCCCGCGGTCGCCGGCGTGACGTTCGGCGTGCTGCTCACCGCGCTGGGCCTGTCGAGCGTCGTCTCGGCGCGCTTCGTCTACCCGGTCCCGCGGCCGGGCGACGGGCCGTTCTCCTCACCGCAGGGGTCGGCCGTCGCCGACCTCACCACGCAGGCCGGCGGGTGGGGCGTGCTCCTGCTGCTCGTCCTCCCCGAGACCGCCGTCGCGCTGGTCGCCGTGGTGCGCGGGGACCTGGTGCTCGGCTGGGTCGCGTGCGCGCTCGGTCTCGGTCTCGGTGCCTTCTGGTGGTCCGCCGGGGTGCGGCTCGGCGCGCACGTCCTCGAACGACGCGCCCCCGAGCTGCTCCAGCAGGTCGCCACCACGCGCTGAGCGGCGCGGCCACGGTGGTCGAGCGCGGGGCGGTCGAGCGCCGCCGGTCTGTCAGCCGACCGTGGTCTGCGTCGCGCGCGGCGCGATCACCGCGGCGACGAGCGCGACGGCTCCCGCGAGCACGAAGGCACCGAGGTACCCGTAGCTGCCCATGTTCGGCACGAGCCAGGCGATGACGATGCCGGCGAGCGCCAGCAGGAACGCGCTGCTCAGGGCGTCGGCGACCTGGAGCGACGAGGTGTTCGAGCCCTGCTGGTGGGTGGGCGAGAGGTCGAAGACGAGGATGGCGAGCGTCGGGAACACCATCCCGAGCCCGAGCCCACCAGCCGCCCACGCGAGGTACGTGAGCTCGGCCGGGACCGACGGGACGACGAGCAGCGCGACCCCGGCGACGGCCAGGGCCACCAACCAGGTCCCGAGCCGCAGGAAGGTCGCCGACGACCACGTGAGCCGGCTGCGCAGGAGCGAGCCGAGCGCCCAGGTGATCGCGCCGGCGGTCAGCACGATCCCCGAGCGGGCCGGGCTGAAGCCGCGCTCCTGCTGCAGGATCAGTGGCAGGAAGACCTCAGCGGCGTAGAAGGACGACGCGACGAGCCCGCGCAGCGCGATGACCGTCGGCAGGCCGCGACCGGCTCGGAGCGTGCCGCGCGGCAGCAGGCGCGGAGCGGCCCAGAGGACCACGACCGCGCCGAGCACGATCATCGTGTAGCCGGCCGTGCTGTGGTTCTCGGTGCCCAGCGACATGAGGGCGACCCCGGCGCTGGCTGCGGCGGCCCACCAGAGGGCGCCGCGTCGTGCGGCAGGGCCGCCGGCCGGGGGAGCGGCCGGGTCCTCGCCGGCGGTCGTGGCCGTCCGGGCGCTGTCCCGCACCGCGGAGACCAGCATGAGCGTCGCCGGCACGGCGAGGACCGCCACGGACAGGAACACCCACCGCCACCCGAGGTGGCTCACCACCAGGCCGGCGAGCAGGGGGCCGACGAGCGACGGGACCACCCACGCGGTCGAGAAGGCCGCGAGCACGCCCGCGCGCGCCCGGCCCGAGTACTGCCGCGCGACGATCATGTAGAGCGCCACGATGTAGGCGCCCGAGCCGAGCCCCTGGAGCGCGCGGCCCACGAGCAGCACACCCATGGACGGGGCGAGCCCGGCGAGCAGCAGCCCGGCGACGAACACGCCGACCCCGCCGAGCAGTGAGGGGCCGACGGTCCCGCGGTCGGTCGAGCGACCCGCGAGGACCATGCCCATGACCGAGGTCGCGATGGTGAGCGCGAAGGCCGGTGCGTAGAGGGCCAGCCCGTCGAGGGACGCGGCGATGACCGGCATCGCGGTCGACACGGCCAGCGACTCGAAGGCGCCGAGGGAGACCAGCGCGATCATGCCGACGAACATCGGGGAGAGCGCGGGGCGGCGGGCGCGGTTGCCGTCGTCGGTGGCGCTGGCGCTGCCCGTCGTCGCGGGGGCGTCCTTCTGCAGGGTGGGTGCAGGTGCTGCGGTGCCCTCTTCCGTCGTGGCGGCGGGGGCGGGTGGAGCGGTCGTCATCTGGTCCTCTGAGATGTCCTGCGCCGTCCCGGTGGTGTGGTCCGGTGACGGGGGTGCTGGCCGGGGCGGGGTCGTGTCGCCGCCGGGTGCGCGGGTCGTGCGCTGGCGTGTGCCGAGACCACTATCGCCGACCGCGGAGGGTGCTCGAGGACGCGGACGTCAGGTCCGACGAACGTCACACCTGCCGGGGTCCGGGCCTGCCCGAGGCGTCGGCCCCGTAGACTCTTCTCCCGTGGCCCTCACTATCGGGATCGCCGGACTCCCCAACGTCGGCAAGTCGACCCTCTTCAACGCTCTCACCCGCGCGCAGGTGCTCGCGGCGAACTACCCGTTCGCCACGATCGAGCCCAACGTGGGTGTGGTGCCGCTGCCGGACGCACGCCTGGGGAAGCTCGCCGAGGTCTTCGGCTCCGAGCGCATCCTCCCCGCGACCGTGTCCTTCGTGGACATCGCCGGCATCGTCCGCGGTGCCAGCGAGGGTGAGGGCCTGGGCAACAAGTTCCTCGCCAACATCCGCGAAGCCGAGGCCATCTGCCAGGTGACCCGCGCCTTCGCCGACCCCGACGTCGTGCACGTCGACGGCAAGGTCTCGCCCAAGGACGACATCGAGACCATCAACACCGAGCTGATCCTCGCCGACCTCCAGACCCTCGAGAAGACGATCCCGCGCCTCGAGAAGGAGGTCAAGATCAAGAAGGGCGACCCCGCCCTGCTGACTGCCGCCCAGGACGCGCAGAAGGTCCTCGAGGAGGGCACGACGCTCTTCTCCGGCGCGGCGAAGGCCAAGCTCGACCTCGAGCAGCTCGCCGGCCTGCAGCTCATGACGGCCAAGCCGTTCATCTACGTGTTCAACACCGACGACGCCGGCCTCGCCGACGAGGGCTTCCAGGACGAGCTCCGTGCGCTGGTCGCGCCCGCCCAGGCGATCTTCCTCGACGCGAAGTTCGAGTCCGAGCTCGTCGAGCTCGAGCCCGACGAGGCCGCCGAGATGCTCGCCGACTCCGGCCAGGCCGAGCCCGGCCTCGACCAGCTGGCCCGCGTCGGCTTCGAGACCCTCGGTCTCCAGACCTACCTCACGGCAGGTCCGAAGGAAGCCCGCGCCTGGACCATCCACAAGGGCTGGACCGCCCCGCAGGCTGCTGGTGTCATCCACACCGACTTCGAGCGCGGCTTCATCAAGGCCGAGGTCGTGTCCTTCGACGACCTCGTCGAGGCCGGCTCCGTCGCCGCCGCACGCTCGGCAGGCAAGGCCCGCATCGAGGGCAAGGACTATGTCATGCAGGACGGCGACGTCGTGGAGTTCCGCTTCAACGTCTAGGTTTGGGCCAGCGGGAAGTACGGTCGGGCGTGGTGGAGCCCGCCCGTGCCACTTGTGACCAGGGGCCTGCCATCACGCCGCCTCGCGATGGACCGCTGACGTGAGCTCTTCTTGTCTTCCTGCGTCTCGCTCGTGGCCAGATTGGCTAGGAGGCTGGCTCGGGTTGTTCAGACCAAAGATGACCCAGATCGGCCGACTGAGTTGGGGATATATAGATGCGCATCCCATGGGAAAGATATGTCGGCGAAGACATCGAGGCGATTGTCGCTATGCTGCTCAAGCGAGATCGCCCGACCACCACTCGGATCACGCCCTCTGTCGGCGATGGCGGTGTCGATATCCTTGACAAGGGGGCAGCCCCTGACGGGGGTGATGTTGTCTATCAGGTGAAGCGGTACACAGGGCCCCTGGCTTCTGGGCAGCGTGCGCGTGTTGAGAAGTCGCTCGAACGGCTCTCTGCGGACCCTCGTTGGCAACATCTGAACGTCACGCAGTGGTTTCTTGTCTTGCCCTGGGACCCGACGACTGAAGCTTTGGCATGGCTTGACAGCCTCGGCGCGGCACATGGTCTCAACGCCAACTGGCACGGCTTGACCTTCATCGACGCACTCGCGGCCAGCTACCCGCGGATCATCGACGCATACCTAGGTGGCGGACTGGGGGCAAGTGTTGATGGGGATGCCGTGATGGCGCTTGTCGATGAGATTTCCCAACTGTCTTCGAGGGGGATTGATACAATCTTGGCGAGGCTTGGCGACGAGAGTGCACCTTCGCTGGAATTCCCGGCTCCGCAGACCGAAGTGTTCCTTGACCGGGTATCAGCTGCACAGGTCTCAGGTTCTGTGTTGCTCGATGGGCTCGACGGGCAGCTCGCGAACGTTCAGCACCGAGCAGCAAGAGCGGATATCCCGGGCGTGATGGATGCTCGCTCGGAGTATGCAGATCTCGTGGCTTGGATGCCAGATTCTCTGACGACATCCAGCTGTTCTGTCGGTGACGCAGCAGTGGCAGTTGGATTGGTCCAGGAGTGGCTGAGGAAAGCGCTTGATGTAAACTTCGACGCCTTAGAAGTGCAGATGGCGAGAATTGACGTCGCCGCAGGCATAAGCTCAAGAATTCTCGAGCGGCAACGCTTCGAGGGGTTGACTGCCTATCGCGAGAGTCTGCTTTCGCTGGGGCGATATGTTGATGTCGTCCGTTGTGAGGTCGATGCTGCCACGCGACGGACCCTGCTGGTGACTGGTAGATGGGGGACAGGTAAGAGCTACCAGATCGCTCGGTATGCCCAGCGTGAGATTGCACAGGAAAGGCCAGTGCTGCTCTTGCGAGCGCGAGATTTTGTCGATTCGACAGCCTCGATCATCGGCCAACGGTCGTGGCGGTCACAGCTAGGGTGCCAGGGCCTGTCTGATGACGACTTCTTGGAGGTGCTGGACGGCATCGGGATCTGGGCGAAAGCACCCCTGACGATAGCAGTCGACGGTCTGAATGAGTCTTCCTTGAGAGACACATCCGCCGCGCTGGAGCGCCTGGCTGCACTCGTGGAGCGATTCCCTTTCATTCGCTTGATCGTGTCCGACCGGCAGGACGAAGCTCGCTCGGCGACCCTGAGTATTCCGACGTTCCGGCATCAGGCTCCTGCAAGAACTGCTATGTCTCGTGCTCTCGAGAACGCCCTCGGGGTTCCACCTGGCACGCGGTGGCATGCTGCGCTGACCAACCCCCTGCTCGCTTCCATGGCGGCGCGCATCGTCTCCGCACACGGCGCAACGGGTGCGCCGCTCTCGGCTTCTCTGGGCCGCGTTTCTCTCCTGGATGCGTGGATCGATCTTCTGGTCAGAGAGACGAGCGCGGAGCTTGATTTCACGCCGTCGACGGTTCGTAGGGTCATCGACTCTGCCGGCTGCCTTAGTGGGACAACTACTGTTCGTCAGGTCGCTGAGCGCTCGAGCCTGGCGTTGGAGACTGTCGATCGCATTATCCAGAGGTTTGTCGCTGAGGGCTTGCTTGAGTGGTGCGCTGAGGGTGGCGACTTGGTTCGCTTGCGATGGCAAGGCGCCAGCGATGTGCTCGGCGCTCGCATCGCCCTGGAAGACGACCGGAAAGGGGGCTCTGCAGCACTGATTCGCGCTGCGGACGAAGCGAGCCGGTTGAACACTCTTGATACGATCGCGGAGACGCTACCAAACCTCTCGCGACCCTCCGAGATCCCTGACCTGCGCATTCCCAGCACAACAGCGGAAGAACGCGACTTCGCGTTCGCGCTGTCGCTCGATGGGCGCAGTGAATCTCAGATCACGGCTCGAACCTTGAAACATGCTCGAAGGCTGTTGTTGTCCGGGGGCGAACCTGCGAAGCACGTTCTTCTGTCTGTGCTTGCCACTCCTCGACGAGAAAAACTAGGTGTCAAGTGGCTGAATGCGCAACTGTCGAGTGTTGCTCTCGTTCAACGAAGTAAATTCTGGCCGCAGGTTCTCGTCGATCTAGCCGACGGCTCTCCCGCGGAGCAGGACGCAATCAGAGATCTGCTGACCTGGTACGCCGACACTCTTTTGGATAAGCTCGTCAGCGACGTTGAAATGGCTGATATGATCGAGTTGTTCGCGTGGTTCGGTTGCGCCCCGCAA
Source organism: Sanguibacter keddieii DSM 10542 (assembly GCF_000024925.1). Classification (NCBI taxonomy): domain Bacteria; kingdom Bacillati; phylum Actinomycetota; class Actinomycetes; order Micrococcales; family Sanguibacteraceae; genus Sanguibacter; species Sanguibacter keddieii. Next base: position 2,933,916 of record NC_013521.1, on the reverse strand, counting down.
CATTCCGGGTTTCCAGGACTCGGTGTGGCATATATCGTCGAGCTTGCCCACAGGGCTCCCTCTATCTTTGACCGAGTCTGGGGTAGGGTGGCGCTCGTCGATGACGACCACCCCAGAGACGCGCTCCTCCTCGCGGCCAGCGGTGTAATCTCGCGGTGGCCGGGAACGGATGCGGCGATCGCGGCTAAGGGGGTGTGTGCTGAGGCATTAAACACGCGAACAGCTAAATCGTTCCGATCCGTTGCTTCGATTCATCTTGCGCTCGTCGATGAGCGTCCTCTGCACGAGTTCCTACGCGACGCATCTGCTTTGCGTATTCGGCGACGAATGGGTCGCATCCCGCTGGGGATGTCGTTTGAGGACCGGGCGATGTTCGCTGACGGCCGTTCGCCACGCGACGCACAACGACACGAATCACAAGTATGGGCATCTTTTGGTATTCCGCGACGGCACGATCGTCGTGTGCTGGCGGATCATCAAGCGATGACGGCGCTGCCCCAAGACTCTCACGGTGGAGCCCTCCTGCGGGGGCGGTGGCTAGTTCACCAGTACGCTCACCATCCTGCGGGAGCCAGGCTCTGGTTCGCCTCTACGGGACCCGCCAAGGCTGGAACGGACTTGAACTCCGACGTGGCGTATCTAACCAAGTCGAGCGATGCGTGGGATTTTTGGGTCGACCCTACGCTCCCTCTTGAGCTCACCATTCGTACCTCGGATCGTGCAACTGAAAGAACGTGGTGGGCGATCGATGATGGTGATAGTTCTGTCAGAGTGATCGATCCTGATGGTGTCGATTGGCTCGTTCTGGAGGGCGGATTCCGCTATCTCAGCCCTGCGCCAGAGTCTGATGCGAGAGGGCGCACCGTCGGGGTGGGCAGTCACAGCTGGTTGTCAGGTCAAGATGACGGCACCCCTCGTCCCGGACTTCTGCGTCATGCGTATGTTGCGGTATCTGACGCTCTGCTCGCAACTAGCCAGCACTCTGCTGTCGCCCCACTCGAGAACGGTCAACTCCGGTTCTCGGAACTTTTCAGGAGCAATGCCGGCGTGCTGGGGGCGCTAGTGCACGTCACCCACGATGGTAGTGAAGCCGCGGCACCCACGAAAACTCTGCTTGACCTGCTCGGGGCTTCCTGGACAGGTGAGAGCATTGATTGCCGCGATGCGAGTGGAGCGCTGGTGGTCACTGATCCAGCAAATGGGACGCACGGACCTCGAGCAACGCTCGTGCGACGAGACAAGCTGGAGAGCGCGTTGCGCAGAAGTGGCTTAGTCGTGACGGTCGGGATACGTGTGAGTGAGTTCGGCTCCCGTATCCTCGTAAACCGCCCGCAGGTTTCCGTGGTGCAGATTGACGGTTCGTCGCAGATCGAGGCGTAGCGCCGGTAGCTGTGTGGGGGCGCGAGGGCAAGAGTGTTCTGCTGGCCGTGAGGAAGCTTCGGATATCGACAATGCCTCTCACCCCAACTGCTGCTACAGGTGCGACGATCTCCCGTAAGTGCACAGGGCGGGAGGCTGTTCCCGATCAGAAGACGCGGTTCTGAAACTAGTGCAGGAAGAGGTGTGCTGGAGCTACCTCTCGGCGTGTAGTCCGAGACTTAACACGACCTGGCAGTGCACCTGTTTGCGTCTTCCTCAGAACAGTGGCCAAGGAACCGCTGGCATCTCGCCAGCGGGACCTGGGAACCGCCCCGCCGCACGCAACGTCGAGCAGCGCGCAGCAAGAGATGCGATCTCCCTACCCGTGAGCAGGTCTGCCAGCACTGTCCGCAGGTCACCGTCCAAACCTTCGCTGACTCGGTCGATCCCGTCGAGCTCCTCGGCAGTCAGGTCGTCTCCGACCCACCCCCAGAGCACGGTGCGCAGCTTGTGGTCGGTGTGGAAGGTGAGACCGTGGTCGACGCCGTACCGGTGGCCGTCCGGCACGGCGAGGACGTGGTTGCCCTTGCGGTCGGCGTTGTTGACGACCACGTCGAACACCGCCATGCGCCGGAGCGCTGGCGAGTCCTCGTGCACGAGGGTCAGGGAGCGGCCGTTCTCGTCCTCCCCGGAGAGGACCGGGTTCCAGCCCTCCTCCGGCACGTCGTCCGTCGCGACGAGATCGACGGCGTCCTGCTCGGGGTCGGGCTCCTTCCAGAGCTGGACCATCCCCTCGCCGAGGGGGCCGTCGCGCAGCCAGGTCTGCGGGACCACGCCCCAGCCGAGGGTCTCGGACACCAGGTAGGCGGCCACCTCGCGGTCGGCGAGGGTCCCGTCGGGGAAGTCCCACAGCGGGCTCTCACCGGCGACGGGCTTGTAGACGACCGTGACGTCACCGATGGTGCCCAGGAACGTCGCGTTCGAGGCCGTCCTGATGCGGCCGGTGACGGTCAGCTCGCCGGTCACGAGGTCGTCCGCCGACATCAGTCCTCGGGGAGGGTGCAGACGTGCCCGTCGGGGTCGACGGGGTACCCGCAGAGCGGGCACGCCGGGCGCCCGGCACCCACGACCTCACGGGTGCGCCGTGCGAAGGCACGGGCGGTGCCGACGGGGATCTTCACGAGCAGCATCTCGGAGTCGTCGTCCTGGTCCGCGTCGAGGATCTGGTCGACGTCGTCGGCATCGTCCTCCGCGAGGGGGTAGGCCTCGATGATGACCTGGGCCGTGGTCGGGTCCCAGCCGAGGCTCATGGTGCCGGCGCGGAAGTCCTCCTCGACGGCGTCGAGCTGGTCGTTGTCGACGAGCTCGGGCGGTGTGCCCGTCGGGACGCTGAAGGGGTTGCCCTCGACCGTGAGGAGCTGGTCGAGGATCTCGTCGATCTTCTCCGCGAGCAGGGCCGACTGCTGCTTCTCCAGGGCGATGCTCACCACCCGCCGACCCGAGCGGACCTGCAGGTAGAACGTGCGCGACCCCGGGAGGCCGATGGTGCCGATGACGGCCCGGTCGGGCCAGTCGAACTCGTGAACGCGTGTGGGCATATCAGTACTCTAGGCGCGCGCGTCTGACGGCGCTGCGTGTCCCGCGCCACCGCCCACCGGCGCATCGCCCGACCGGATGCCCTTCGCCAGCCACGAGAGATCGCCCGCGTCGGTGTTCGTCGCGTGGACGCTCGGCCGACCCGCCCCGTAGCGCACGATCGACAAGGAGGCGGGGCCCACGGTGATGCGCTGGAACAGGTCGAGGTGCATCCCGAGCGCGTCGGCGAGGATCGACTTGATGATGTCGCCGTGGCTCACCGCGACCCACACCGCCTCGGGCCCGTGCTCGGCCTCGAAGGCCGCGTCGTGACGACGGACCGCTGCCACCGCGCGCGCCTGCATCGCGGCCATGGACTCACCGCCGGGGAAGACGACGGCAGACGGTTGCGACTGCACCGTGGGCCAGAGTGCCTCGGTCGCGAGGTCGGAGAGCGTGCGGCCCTGCCAGTGCCCGTAGTCGCACTCGGTGATGTCGGGCTCCTCGAGCACCGGCGTCGTGCCCTGCTGGCGGTCGAGGATGTGCTGGGCGGTCTGCTGGCACCGCTCGAGCGGGCTCGACACCACCCCGACGAGGGGGACGGCCGCGAGACGCTCACCGGTGAGAGCCGCCTGGTCGTGCCCGACCTGGTCCAGCGCGACGCCGGCGGCCCGACCGGCCAGCACCCCGGTGGCATTCGCTGTGGTGCGGCCGTGCCGCACGAGGAGGACTGTCGCCATCCCGCCAGCCTAGCGACCCGAGCGGACGATGATTCGCCATCGACCAGGGGTCGCTCACCCCGGTACCGTGGTGGACATGACCAAGGCCGCCGCGACGCCCGAGACGCTCGCCCTGCGCGAGCTCGTCGAAGCGCATCGGGACGCGTTCCAGGCGATTTTGGACAGGTATTCCGCGACGAACCCGAAGCTCTTCGGGTCAGTCGCCCGCGGTACTGCGCACGAAGGCAGCGACATCGACATCATCGTCGAGATGGACGCCGCCGACGGGAACCTGCTGATGCGGGCCTCCGGGCTCATGGAGGAGACGAGGGCCCTGTTCGGGCGAGACGACGTCGACGTGTTCCCTGTGCAGCTGCTCAAGCGCGGCGTCTGGCAGTCTGCGCGGGGTGGACATCGGCGTCGTCCGCGACGTGATCGAGACTCACCTCCCGCCACTCTCTGAGGCGTTGCGTCAACACGTCCGCTGAAGAGCCGACGGCTGTGCGGCAGAGGGGCGACGTGCCGTCACTCTTCGCGCGGCGCCGTGAGCCCGCCGGGCACAGCAGGAGCTTCACCCGGCCACGGCCCGAGCCTGTCGACGGTCTCCGGCACGCCCTGGTCGACGGCGTAGTCGGCCACGGGGACCGTGGCCATGGAGTAGCCGTTGGGGGCGACCTGTCTCGTCCGCGCCTCGGGGGCCAGCCAGCCGGACTGCTGTGCGGCGGCACCCAGGTCGACGTCGTCGCCGGGGACGCCGAGGTAGGCGATCTCGATCGTGGTGTTGGGCATGGGGCCGTCGTCGACCGACCACGCCGCCTCGACGAGGAAGTCCACGAGGGCTGCGGGGTCCACCAGCTCGTACGTCGGGTCGAGAGCCACGCGCACGGTGAACCCGGTGTTGCCCTTCACGTTGGGCTCGGAGCCACCGACGTCGGAGAAGGTCAGGCCCTCGATGTCGTCGAGCGAGCTCGTCAGCTCGGCGAGAGTTTGGCCGCGCCCTGCGGTCCCTGCCTGCGGGTCGGCCGTCTGCTGTCCTGTGCAGCCTGCGATCCCGAGTGCTGCCGGGAGAGCCAGTGCCATGAGCGCGGCCCGGACCGGCCGGCGCCTGTGAGAACGGGTCATCTGCCGAGGATATCGATGCCCATGCATCTCAGCCTGGCGCGCAGGCCCAGACACCATGTCAGACACGGGTAGTACAATTGATGGATGCACACCGTGACCAAGCGTGAGCTCAACCAGAACACCGCAGCGGTGCTCGACAGCGTCACCGCCACGGACGATCTCGTGGTCACGGAGCGCGGGACGCCGCGGTGGCGTGTCAGCACGGTCCGGGACCACGACACGACTCTGGCGCGGCTCGAGCGCGAGGGGCGGTACGTACCTCCGGCCGTCACCCCCGCTCCGTGGCCCGACCACCCAGGAGGCCCGTCGTACACCGTCGAGCAGGTCGACGACCTGCTCGACGAGATGCGTGGGGACCACTGAGCCGTGGCGGACCGCATCGTGTACCTCGACTCCTCCGTGGGGCTGCGCACCATCCTGGACGTGCCCGAGCGTCTGAGGCTCCAGGAGTGGATGCAGACCCCGGGCATGTCTCTCGTGTCGTCGCGCCTCCTGCGGACCGAGGTGGTGCGGGTGCTTCGGCGCGACGGCAGGCCGCTCTCCGACGCGGCTCCTCTGCTCGACCGTGTCGGGACGATCGACCTCACGCGGGAGACGCACTCGGTGGCCGAGTCGATCGAACGGCACATCAAGACCCTCGACGCCCTCCACCTGGCGACCGCGCTGCTCGTCGGGGAGCTCGTCATGGTCGCGAGCCACGACGCGACGATGAAGCGCGTCGCCGAGCAGCTGGGCCTCTCGGTGACCGACCCGGTCGACGTCCCGTGACGCGTCGCGCCCCCGAACCCCTGAGCAGCGAGCTCGCGCAGCGAGTCGTCGACACCGTCACCTCACGGCTCGAGCGTCACGTCAACGTCATGGACGAGCACGGCGTGATCATCGCGTCGTCGGACCCGGAGCGCGTCGGCACGCTGCACCACGGCGCGGCCCGGGTCGTCGCCGAAGGGCACACGGTCACGGTGACCACCCCGGAACCGGGGTCGAGCGACCGGCCCGGGGTCAACGAGCCGCTGGTCATCGACGGTCGGCTGTGCGGCGTCGTCGGGGTCACCGGGGACCCGCGCGAGGTGGCGCAGCTCGCGACGGTCGTCGCGCTCGGTGTGCAGCTGCTCATCACCCAGGAGCGCTCGTACGACGCCGCGACACGCAGGTCCACGGCAGCCCGTGAGCTCATCGCCTTCCTCACCTCCGGCCCGCCCGACGCGACGGAGGTCGGCTCGAGGCTGCGGTCCGCTGGTCTCGGCACGGGCCCCTGGAACCTCGGGGTGTGGGCTCACCCGGAGGCACCCCGTGGCGGCTCGAGCGTCCCGCCCGACGGTGCCGCCCACCTCGCAGCGAGCCTCAACTCGCGCGAGAACCACCGCGCCGCGGTGATGCACGGTCTCCTGTGGATCCTCGACAGGTCGCCGCGACAGGCGGTGGTCGCCGGGGCACGGGGGCTGAGCGTCACACAGGTGGCCGCACCCGACCAGCTCCTCGCGCACGCGCTCGACCTGCGCGCCCTGTCCCGCTACCCGCGGCTCCTCCCGGTCGGCGGCCAGGTGGTGGACGACGGCGCAGCCTTGCTCCTCGGGCTCGGGCACCTCCCGCCGGCCTCCCTCGCGCGCCGTGCGGCGACGGTCGCCCGCTTGAGCGCGTCTGACGCCGAGACGGTCCTCGCTCTGACGCGCTCGACGACCCTCGCCGAGGCGTCGGCAGCGTTGTTCGTGCACCGCAACACCCTGCTCCACCGCGTGCAGCGGATCCGCGACCTCACCTCGCTCGACCCGAGGGTCCCGGGCGACCTCGCCGCGCTGCACACCGGCCTGCTGGCACGAGAGGCGCTCGACGGGACACCAGCCGCCTGACCTGCGGCCGACGTTGCCGACCTGTGCAGAGTGCACAGCGGTGGACCCCAGTGCCGGTCCAGAGAAGTGCACAGTGCCGTAGTGCTGTGGTCCGGGTCACATCTACGGTTCTGTGCATGCCCAACGACGAGCAGACCGGCCGCGGTGTCCGCATCGCCATCGTCCCCGACTCCTTCAAGGGGAGCCTCTCCGCCCTGGAGGTCGCCACGGCCATGGTCCGCGGTGTCCGCGAGGCCTCGGTCGCACCGTCCCTCGAGCTGCGCACCTGCCCCATGGCCGACGGCGGGGAGGGAACGCTCGACGCGTTGCTCGACGCCTGGGGAGTCAGCGCGCAGTCCTGCCCCACCACCGACGCCCTCGGCCGCCCGGTCACCGCGAGGTTCGGGCTCTCTCCCGACGGCACCGGCGTCGTCGAGGCCGCCGAGGCCAACGGCCTGCCCCAGGTCTCCGACGTCCCCCTCCAGCCGCTCGTCGCAGACACCCGCGGGGTCGGCCGCATCACCCAGACGTTGCTGGACCAGGGCGCGCGCGAGATCATCCTGTGCGTCGGCGGCTCGGCCACGACCGACGGAGGCACCGGTCTGCTCACGGCGCTCGGGGCCCGCTTCCTCGACGCCGCCGGACAGCCGCTGCCGCCCGGCGGCGGCAGCCTCGCAGCCCTCGACCGGATCGACCTCACCGGGCTCGACCCCCGCGCACGCGAGGTCACGTGGCGGGTCGCCTGCGACGTCACCAACCCCCTCGTCGGCCCGCAGGGCGCCGCCGCGGTGTTCGGCCCGCAGAAGGGCGCCACGCCCGACGACGTCGTCGCGCTCGACGCCGGCCTCACCCGCCTGGCCGAGGTCGTCGCGGTCGAGACAGGCCTCGACCTCCGTGACCGCCCCGGCATGGGGGCCGCAGGCGGGATCGCTCTGCTGCTGACCGCGATCTGCGGCGCCGAGCTCGTCGCCGGCAGCACCCTCGTGGCCGAGACCCTCGGCCTGGACGCCATCCTCGACGGCGTCGACCTCGTCCTCACGGGGGAGGGGCGCTTCGACGACCAGTCCCTGCACGGCAAGGTGGTCGACGCCGTCGCCTCCCGGACCCCGGCAGGCGTCCCGGTCGTCGTGGTCGCTGGCGAGGTCGCCGTGCCGGTCGGCCAGATGCACGTCCACGGGATCACCGCGGCCTTCGCGACCGCCCGCGGCCCCCGCACCCTCGACGAGCTCACCCGCAGCGCCGCCGACGACATCACCTACGCCACGGCCGCGGTCACCCGACTCCTCGGGCTCTGACCGCACCACCTGACCGCAGCACCCTGAACGTCGAACCCCCCCGACCGCGCGCAGCACGCACCTCGAGTCACGACGCACGCAGCGCGCACCTGAGCGGCAAAGGAGCCCTCCTCATGCTCGACATCCTCATCCTCCTCGTGCTCGTGGCGGGCATCGTGCTCGTCACCGCACGCTGGAAGGTCAGCCCGGTGCTGGCGCTGCTCGGCGCCGCGCTCCTCGGTGCCTTCGCCTACCGGATCCCCGTTGCCGACATCGTCACCACCATCACGACGGCCTTCGGCGGGACACTCGGCAACATCGGCCTGGTCATCCTCTTCGGCACGATGATCGGCGTCCTGCTCGAGCGGTCCGGCGCGGCCATCGCGATGGCCGAGGCACTGATCCGGCTCATCGGCACCCGGTTCCCGACCCTCACCATGACGGTCATCGGGTTCTTCGTCTCCATCCCGGTCTTCTGCGACTCCGGGTACGTCATCCTCAACTCGCTCCGCAAGGCCATCACCCTGCGGACCGGCGTCTCGACGCTCGCCACCTCGGTCGCGCTCATGACCGGTCTGTACGCGACGCACACGCTCGTCCCGCCGACGCCGGGACCGCTGGCCGCGGCCTCCAACCTCGGGGTCGAGAACCTCGGGCTGCTCATCGGCATCGGCCTTCCGGTCGCTGCCGTCGCAGCGCTCGCCGGGATGCTCTACGCCAACAGGTTCCTCCACACGAAGCTCCCCCCGATCACCACCGGCGGCGACGACATGGACACCCCGGAGGCGGAGCAGACCTACGAGGAGCTGCGCGCCGGGTACGGCCGTCTCCCTCACGCCTTCGCCGCCTTCATGCCGATCCTCGTCCCGCTGCTCCTCATCTGCTTCGGCTCGATCGCCAAGCTCCCCGGCCGACCCTTCGGCGAGGGTGTGCCCTTCGAGATCATCGGCTTCGTCGGGACTCCCGTCATCGCCCTGATGCTCGGCCTGGTCGTCGCCGCATCCCTGCTGCGCGGCAACGGCAAGCTCGACACCTTCAACAGCCAGATCGACGAGGCGATCCGTGTCTCGGCGCCCATCCTGCTCATCACCGCGGCCGGCGCAGCCTTCGGAGCGGTCCTCGCCGCGTCCCCGCTCATGGACGTCCTCGGCGACAGCCTCTCCGGGCTCGGCATCGGCCTGGCCGTGCCGTTCCTCATCGCCGCTGCGCTCAAGACGGCGCAGGGGTCCTCGACCGTGGCGATGGTGACCACGTCGGCCCTCGTGGCGCCGTTGCTCGACTCGATCGGCCTGGGCTCCACCATGGGCGCGACCCTCTCGGTCCTCGCCGTCGGTGCCGGAGCCATGGTCGTCTCGCACGCCAACGACTCCTACTTCTGGGTGGTCTCGCGCCTCAGCGGCATCCCGGTGGCGACGGCCTACAGGTCGCTCACGGTCGCGACGGCCATCGAGGGCACCGCAGCATTCGCCGCGATCTACGTGCTCGGGCTGTTCCTGCTCTGACCGGTGAGAACGCGCCCCGGTCTTCCGAGGCTGTCTCGTCCGCGAGGCCCGGTCCGTCGTGCCTCCGCCGTCGCGGACAGGCGATGAGACGATGGCTCCGACTTTCCCGCTCCACGCCAGGAGACCGATATGACGACCCCCGCCGACCACGACGCCTACATCGCCGCGGCGCCCGAGCCGTTCCGTCTCGAGCTGGAGCGGCTGCGCGCGCTGGTCGCGGGGGTGCTCCCAGAGGCGGAGGAGATGGTTGCCTACGGCATGCCAGGGTTCACGGTCGACGGGACTGTCGTCGCGAGCTATGCGGCGTTCAGCAAGCAGTGCGGCCTGTACGTGCTGCCTGAGGCGGTCGCAGGGCTGTCCGACGAGATCTCGGCGGCCGGCCTCAAGGCGACCAAGACCGGCATCACCTTCACCTCACGCCGACCCATCCCGGACGCGCTCGTCGAGCGCCTGGTCAGGGCGTCGCGGGAGCATGTCGGACGCTGACATCGATGGGGCTGACAGTCTGAGAACGGTAGTGCAGCACGCCTGAGAACGGTAGCGCAGCGAGCGGAGAACGGGCCGCTCACATCCCCCGGGACCACAAGACGGCGAACGACCTGAATGGTCTGCCCGGCCTCATGAACGCAGCCCCCGGTGCTCAGGACGGCAGTCGTGGCCCTCGACGCGCCGCGCTCTCCAGGCTGTCCACCCGAGGGTGGAGGGCGGAGCACCCGGGGGTGGAGGGAGAAACGCCCTGGGGCCTTTCCTATCGACCCTGAGGTGGATGGCGTCGACGCCGCTCCTCACTAGCGTCGTGGACGTACACCGAGGTCAGAGCGCCGCGCCTGCCCGTCGACGGTCGTGCCAGCCGGGCCGGGCCCCGCTGGCCAGAGCCGTCGGGTGCACGACAGCCGGGGGGCAGCAGTGCGTCGTCGAGGAACCATCCATCCGTCACTCACCAGCGCGCTCGTCGCGCTCGGGCTCCTCGCGGCGCCGGTCTTGACGTCCTGCACGACGGAGCCTGACGTCGTCGAGGCGGTCTCGTGCGTCGACGGGCCCGGGCTCTCTCCGGCGCCGGGCGTCGCGGGCCCGGTCGCGGGCTTCGGCGTGAGCGGTCTGCGCCCAGGTCCCGTCACGCCGGACTACTACGCGGTGACCGAGCGGACCCTCGTCGACCTCGACGACCCCGCGGTCGACGACGACGGGGCGCTGGTCAGCGAGGCGACGCACGGGCGGGGTCCCGACTACCACCCGGTGGCGCTCGCGCAGTACGGGCTCGCCACGCTCGGCTCCTACGAGCTCACGGGGGATCCCGAGTACCTCCGCCGGGCGCTGGCGACGGCCACCCGGCTCCTCGACGGGGCGACCACCGCCGACGACGGCGCTCTCTGGTTCGCCTACCCCTTCGAGTACTCGATGCACGGCGACGAGAGCATGACGCTCGAGGCCCCCTGGTACTCCGGGATGGCCCAGGGGCAGGGGCTCTCGCTCTTCACGAGGCTCGCCGACCAGACCGGCGACCCGCTGTGGGCGGACGCCGCCGAGCAGACCTTCCGGACCTTCGAGGTCGAGGGACCCGCCGACGGCGACGCCTCGACGCCGTGGTTCGTGCACGTCGACGCGTCCGGGTGCCTGTGGTTCGAGGAGTACGTCGGGTCGGTCGAGCCCGTCCAGGTGGTCAACGGCCACATCTACGCGACCTTCGGCCTCTACGACTACGCACGCCTCACCGACGACGAGGCGGCCGTCGAGCTGTTCGACGGCGCCGCCACGACCGTCCTGCACTCCTTCGGGGCGTACCGCGCCCGCGGCGACGTCTCGTACTACTGCGCGGGCCAGTACTGCAAGGACCGGGAGTGGCAGCCGGGCAGCTACCACCGTGGCGTCGTGCGCCAGGTGGAGACCCTCGCCCTCATGACCTCTGACCGTGCGTTCCTCGACCGCGCGGTGATCCTGCGCGCGGACTACGAGGCCTCGGGCTCGACCGACTAGCGGGCGGCGCCACGACCGACACCTGCCCGGTTGCCCGCCCTGTCCACCGCGGCGAGACTGACCGGCAACAGGATGGAGCCCCATGGACACCGACGTCATCGTCATCGGCGCAGGACTCGCCGGGCTGCAGTGCGCCCGCCGGGTCGAGCGCAGCGGCCGCAGCGTGGTCGTGCTCGAGGCGGGCGACGCCGTCGGCGGTCGCGTGCGCACCGACCGCGTCGACGGCTTCCTCTGCGACCGCGGGTTCCAGGTGCTCAACCCGGCCTACCCGGCGGTCCGCGACTGGGTCGACGTGCGGTCCCTCCGGCTCCAGCGCTTCGGTGTGGGCGCCGTCGTCCGCGACGGCGACACCACGACGACGCTCGCCCACCCGGTCCGTCACCCGCAGCACGCTCTCGAGACGATCCGCAGCCACCACACCCCGCCCTCGGACGTGGTCGCGCTCGCCCGCTGGCTGGGCCCGACCCTGCTCCGCCCCAAGACCGTGTTCCGGCCCGGGCAGGACCAGACGCTCCACGCGTCCTTCGACGACGCCGGGCTCACCGGCCGGCTGCGGACCGACCTGCTCGACACCTTCCTCGCGGGCGTCCTCGCCGACAGCAGCGGGACCGCCTCGGCCGGGTACGTGCGTCTGCTGATGCGCATCTTCGCTCTCGGCGCCCCGGGACTGCCGCAGGAGGGCATGCAGGCGCTGCCCGACCAGCTCGCCGCCTGGATCACCGGACCCGTCCGTCTGCGCACCGCCGCACGCACCGTGAGAGAGACACCGGGCGGCGTCGAGGTCACCACGGACCAGGGCACCGTGCGCAGCCGAGCCGTCGTCGTGGCCGTCGGCCCCCAGGACGTCTCGGAGCTCACCGACCTCCCCACCCCGGTCACCCACGGCCTCACCACCTGGTGGTTCCGGGCGACCGAGCTCCCGCTCGCCGGCCGCTTCCTGCTGCTCGACGCCTCACGACCCGGCGGTGGCCCCGCCGGTCCGGTGTGGAACACCGCCGTCATCTCCGAGGCCGCGCCCTCCTACGCCCCGCCCGGCGAGCACCTCGTCCAGGCCACCACCCTGCTCGACCGACCCGACGGACAGGCCACCGAGGCCGACGTGCTCCGCGACCTCGCACGCCTCTACCGCACCTCCACCGTCGGCTGGGAGGTGCTCGCCCACCACGTCGTACCGCACACCCTCCCCGCGCAGCCCCCACCGCTGCACGACCGTCGCCCACGGTGGACCGCAGACCGGGTGCTCGTCGCCGGGGACCACCAGGGCACCGGGTCGATCCAGGGCGCGCTCGTCTCGGGCGACCGCGCCGGACGCGCCGTCGCCGCAGCGCTCGCCGCGTGACGGACGGACCGCACCTGCGCCTGGTGCTCCCGCACCAGCTCTTCGCCGAGCACCTCCAGGTCCACCCCGGCACCGTGGTCGTCGTGGTCGAGCACGACCTCCTCTACCGTCAGTACGCCTTCCACTCCCACAAGCTCGTGCTCCACCGGGCCTCCACGGCGCGCTTCGCCCAGACGCTGCGCGACCACGGCCTCGAGGTCCACGTCCTGACCAGCGACGCGCACCGCAGCTCCCGCGACCAGCTGGCAGGTCTCGTCCGGTCCCTGGCGCCGACCCGGGTCACCTGGTTCGACGTGGTCGACGACTGGATGGAGCAGGACCTCGCCGCGGCGCTCGCGGACGGCGGGTACGCGGTCCAGGTGGCCGACGTGCTCGAGTCGCCCGGCTTCCTGACGGACCGCGACCAGATCGACGGCTGGTTCCAGGGGGACCAGGCACGGATGCAGGACTTCTACGTGTGGCAGCGCCGTCGTCTCGGCATCCTCCTCGACGGCTCCGGGCCCCGGGGCGGTCGGTGGTCATTCGACGAGGACAACCGCAAGAGGCTGCCGCGGGGGCACGAGCCACCGCGGGTCGGGCTGTTCGCCGGCCACCCCGCCCTCGCGCGGGACGACGTCTTCGACCTCGACGCCCTCATGGGGGACGAGGAGCCCGGGGGCGAGGCTCCCCGCGACCCCGAGGTGGACCGCGCGATCGCCTGGGTCGCCGCGGAGTTCCCGGACGCACCGGGAGACCCGCACCTGTTCGCCTGGCCCACCTCTGCGGCCGAGGCGCGGGCGCACCTCGCAGAGTTCGTGCGCGACCGGCTGCGGGACTTCGGCCCCTACGAGGACGCGATCTCGGCGCAGCACCCCTTCGTGGCGCACAGCCTCCTCACCGCCTCGCTCAACGTCGGGCTGCTCGACCCCCGCGAGGTGGTGCAGGCGGTGCTCGACGACGCGGGGCCCGACACGCCGCTGGCCTCGGTCGAGGGCTTCGTCCGGCAGGTGATCGGGTGGCGGGAGTACATGCGCGCCACGTACCGCGTCCACGGTCGACGGATGCGGACGTCGAACCGGCTCGACCACCAGAACAGGCTCGGGGACGGCTGGAGGGACGCGACGACCGGGCTGGCTCCCGTCGACCTCGTGGTCTCGCGGGTGCTCACGACCGGGTACGCCCACCACATCGAGCGGCTCATGGTCCTCGGCAGCGCCATGTGCCTGCTGCGCGTGCACCCCGACGAGGTCTACGAGTGGTTCACGGCCATGTTCGTCGACGCCTACGACTGGGTCATGGTCCCCAACGTCTACGCCATGAGCCAGTTCGCCGCAGGCGACGCGGTCACTACCAAGCCCTACGTCTCGGGCAGCGCCTATCTGCGGAAGATGTCCGACCTGCCCGCGGGGGAGTGGACCTGCGACTGGGACGCCCTCTACTGGGCTTTCGTCGAGGACCACCGCGAGGTCCTCGAGGGCAACAGTCGCACCCAGATGTCCGTCGAGCTCCTCGACCGTGCCGACCCTGCCGTGCGAGACGGGCGTCGCGGCCGAGCCGACGCGCTGCTCCACCCGGGCAGCGGATCGAGGCTTGTCCGGGTGCTGCCGCCTCGGTGACGACCCTGGACCGTGAGTGCCTACGTGCCGGTCTCGCGCCCGATCTGCTGGAACAGCGACCGCAGCAGCTCGGCGGGCACGGACTCGAGGGTCCCGTCGGGCTGGGCGCCGTCGGTGCTCGTGGCCGGCTGCTCCTGGTGCAGCGTGCTCACCTCCTGGTGCAGCCGCTCCATCTTCACGTCGAGCCGGTTGGCGGCGTCGGCGGCGTCGCGGAGCTCGTCGAGGAGAGTCTGGGGGACGTCGCCGTCGTACTTGTAGTAGATCTTGTGCTCGAGGCTCGCCCAGAAGTCCATGGCGATGGTGCGGATCTGGATCTCGACGTTGACGCGCTCGACGCGGTCGGAGAGGTACACGGGCACCTGGACGATGAGGTGCAGGCTCTTGTAGCCGTTGCCCTTGGGCTCGGCGATGTAGTCCTTGACCTCGACGACCGTCACGTCCTCCTGCGCCATGAGCATGTCGCGGATCGTGTAGGTGTCGGCGATGAAGCTGCACGTGATCCGGATGCCGGCGATGTCGAAGATCTGCTCGCGGATCGCGTCGACGCGCAACGGGCAGCCCTTGCGCAGCGCCTTGGTGAGGATCCCCTCGGGCGACTTCAGGCGCGAGCTCACGTGCTCGATGGGGTTGTAGTCGTGCACGTAGTGGAACTCGTCCTTGAGGATGTTGACCTTGGTCAGCATCTCCTCCATGCCGAACTGGTACGCCATGACGAACCGCGTGAGCTCGTCGCGTGCCGTGGAGAGCGCGGCGCGCTGCTCGGAGGTGAGGCCGCCGAGGGGGAGCGGCGGTGGCGCCGGGACCACGCTGCGCTGCGGGGGGACGGATCCTGCCTGGTGGGTTCCGGCGCTCATGGGGGTCTCGTGCTCCTGTCGTCGACGACGTGGCTCCTGGAGTCCGGGAGCCTGTCTCGTCTGCGAGCCTATCCTCGGCGTCGGGGCGTCCTGGCGCGCCGCTGCGTCTGTCCACAGGGTGCTCACCGATGCTCGACACGACGGGTGCAGACGTGGTGCGCGGGTGCGTGGTGCGACCACTCCGGAGCCACCGCCGCCGGAGGCGGCTCCGCCCGGGACAAGGCGCGTCCGCCGACGGTCCCCTTTAGACCGTTTCGTTCCGCGTGTCAATGCGGTTCGGCGGGTGTAGTGGCGCTTGCGTCCCAGTTCAGCGGGCCTGAAAACGTTGCGCTGCCAACGGTCTCGCGGTGCTGATTTCACAATGTGAACAGCAGATGACCAATGTTACCGACCAGTATCAACTCGGTAACGATAGTCCTCTTTCTCCGTGATCTGTCAGGGTGACGCAGGTCGCATGGGTAGTTTTCTCATACGCAACATGCCCAGGCCAGCACCCCCCGGCCGGTCTTCCCGGCCGGAGGGGGACGCGTCGCAGGACCGCGGGTATCTCACATCCTTCGAGGAGGAACATTGAAGATCAGGCGCACTCACGCCACGGTCGCCATGCTCGCCGTGGGAGCACTCGTGCTCTCGGGCTGCACGTCGTCCGACGACGGCGGAGACGACTCGCCCAGCGCGACGGCCACCACCGGGACCGGCGGCTCCTCCGAGCCGACCAGCGCCGGCAAGGAGGACCTCGGCGAGGTCACGACCGCCAGCGACTCCATCTCGTACAGCCTCGGTGGCGAGGAGTGGCTCGGGTACAACGGCAACACGCCGGAGACGTACTCGACCTACAACTCGGTGGTCAACGACCGCATCTTCGGCAGCTTCATGTACTTCGGTACGGACGGCACCATCTACCAGGACGAGAACTACGGGACCTTCACCCTCACGTCCGAGGACCCCATGTCGGTCGAGTACACGCTCAACGACGCGGCGGTCTGGTCTGACGGCACCCCGATCGCCTACGAGGACTACCTCCTCGACTGGGCCACGCAGGCCATCACCGACGGCACCGACGCCGACGGCAACCCGGTCCCGCTGTTCAACAGCGTCTCGGGCCTCGAGTTCGGCGGGCGTGTCCTCGACGGCCCGCAGGGCGAGATCGGCGGCAAGACCTTCACGTACGACTACGAGGCTCCGTACCCCGACTACCAGCTCCAGGTCACGGGCGCGTTCCCCGCGCACGTCGCCGCCGAGCAGGGTGGCCTGACCATCGAAGAGCTCGTCGAGGCCATCAAGGCGAAGGACGTCGAGACCCTCCGCCCGGTCGCCGAGTTCTGGAACACCGGATGGCTCTCCCCGAACCCCGGCACCCTCCCGGACGAGGCGATCGCCCCGTCCTCCGGCCCGTACAAGCTGGAGTCGTGGAGCGCCGGCCAGTCGATCACCCTCGTCGCGAACGAGAACTACTGGGGCACCCCGCCTGCGACCGAGACCCTCGTCTACCGCTTCGTGGCCCCCGAGGCCCAGGTGCAGGCGCTGCAGAACGGTGACCTCAACGTCATCGAGCCGCAGGCCACCGTCGACACCGTCGCGCAGCTCGAGGCCATCGGCGACTCGGTCACCCTCGAGACCGGGCAGTCGCTCACCTGGGAGCACCTGGACTTCAACTTCAACAACGGTGTCTTCGCGGACAACCTCGCGCTGCGTGAGGCCTTCGCCATGTGCGTGCCGCGCCAGCAGATCGTCGACAACCTGGTCAAGCCCGTCGACCCCGAGGCTGTCGTCATGAACGCCCGCGAGGTCTTCCCGTTCCAGGACCGCTACTCCGAGCTCCTCGAGACGTCCTACGACGGCCGCTACGACGAGGTCGACATCGACGGTGCCAAGGCCAAGATCGAGGAGGCCGGCGTGACCGGCCCGATCGACGTCCGCATCGGCTACTCGGCTCCGAACCAGCGTCGCACCGAGCAGGTCGCGCTCATCAAGTCCAGCTGCGACGAGGCCGGCTTCAACGTCACCGACGCGGGCAACCAGGACTTCTTCGCGCCGGGCGGCACGCTCGAGCGCGGTGACTACGAGGTCGCCCTCTTCGCCTGGGCCGGATCGGGCCAGATCGTCTCCGGTCAGAACATCTACTCCTCGACCGGAGCCCAGAACTACGGTGGCTTCTCCAACGCCGAGGTCGACGCGGCGTGGCAGGCACTCGCCTCCACCCTCGACGAGGACGAGCAGTTCACCCAGATCAAGACCATCGAGAAGCTGCTGTGGGACAACCTCTACGGCATCCCGGTCTTCGCGCACCCTGGTGTGAGCGCCTTCGACTCGACGATCTCGAACGTCCGTCGGACCGCCACGCAGAACACCGTCGCGTGGAACGCGGAGCAGTGGGTCCGCGCATCCTGATCACCCGTGATCATCGGGGTCTCGCAGCTGCGAGGCCCCGGTGGTCGGGCGCCGACCGCGCCTGACCACCGCACAGGCTGGGGTGGGGGCGCACAGCCCCCACCCCAGCCGTCGTGTGAGCCAGAAGCCTCTCGGTCATGGCACTATGGAGAAGTTTTGTGGCCCGTCGCGTGCAGGGGCGCGCAGCCGGTCCGCGGCTTCCAATGGAACTTGAAGGGTTAGTTCGTGACCAAGTTCATCCTGCGTCGACTAGGACAGTCACTCCTCGTCCTGCTCGGCGGCTCACTCCTGCTCTACGTCCTGGTGATCAACTCCGGTGACCCCATCGCTGATCTCCGCGAGAGCAACGCGAAGAACCGCGAATACCTCATCCAGCAGCGCACCTCCTTCATGGGCCTCGACCAGCCCTGGTACTCGCGCTACTGGGACTGGCTCCGCGGTGTCGGCAAGTGCTTCACCCTCAACTGCGACCTCGGGACCAACCGCAACGGCACCGACGTCACCGCCCTCCTGGGCAACGCGGTCAGCTCGACCCTCCGGCTCGTGATCCTCGCAACGGTGCTCGCGATCATCGTCGGAATCCTCGTCGGCATCATGACCGCCATCCGCCAGTACTCGGGGTTCGACTACGTCGTGACCTTCATGGCCTTCCTCTTCTTCTCGCTCCCGGTGTTCTGGGTCGCGGTGCTCCTCAAGGAGTACGGCGCCATCAGGTTCAACGACTGGATCGTCGAACCGACCTTCACACCGGTGCAGATCGTCATCACAGCACTCGTGATCGGCATCGTGCTCCAGGGCGTGCTGGGCGGCAGGCTCAAGCGGCGGCTCCTCACCGCTGGCGTCGCGATCGTCTTCGTGGTCGCGGCGATGTTCTACTTCTCCGCCGTCGAGTGGTTCCGTCGACCGGCCCTCGGCATCGGCGTGGTGACCCTCGTCGCGGCGGCCTTCGCCGTCGGCCTCACGGTCCTCATCGTCGGGCTGAGCAACCGCCGGGTCCTCTACGCGGGCCTCACGACCGTCGCGGTCGGCGTCGTCGCCTACTTCGTCACCGCACCGATCCTGGAGGACCCGAGCTGGACCATCCTCGTGGTCCTCGGCCTCGTGACCGTCGTCGTCGGTGCCGTCGTCGGGTGGTTCTGGGGCGGCGAGTCCCGCCGTCTGGCCATGAGCATCTCGATCTCGACCGCCGTGATGATGGGCATCCTCACCGTCGCCGACTACGCGGTCTCGAACTGGAGCAGCCTGCTGCGCCTCAAGCCCCGCCCGATCTCGACGATCGGCTCCGAGACGCCGAACCTCGTCGGGACGTTCTGGGACGGGTTCCTCGACAAGGGGACGCAGCTCATCCTGCCGACCATCGTGCTGACTCTCATCTCGGTCGCCTCGTACACCCGGTACACGCGGTCCTCGATGCTCGAGGTGATGAACCAGGACTACGTCCGCACGGCGCGGTCCAAGGGCCTGTCCGAGCGTGTGGTGATCGTCAAGCACGCCTTCCGCAACGCGCTCATCCCGATCACCACGATCGTGGCCTTCGACTTCGCCGGCCTCATCGGCGGTGCGGTCATCACCGAGCAGGTCTTCGGCTGGAAGGGCATGGGAGAGCTCTTCCAGACGGGCCTCAAGCAGGTCGACCCGGCGCCCGTGATGGCGTTCTTCCTGGTGACCGGCACCGCCGCGATCATCATGAACCTCCTCGCCGACCTCGCGTACTCGGCCCTCGACCCGCGGATCAGGAGGTGACGGTCATGACCATCTCGACCCTCACCACCGTGCCCACGGCATGCTCCACGACCACCGGAGAGCGCAATGACTGATCCCAACACCCCTGTCGACCCGGAGCGCGTGCCCACCCCGGCCGCCGGCGGGATCGACCCGGTCGCCGGCCACATGCACGACGACCCCGGTCCGTCCAAGACCGAGCAGAAGTCCTACAGCCAGGGCCAGCTGGTGGTCCGGCGTTTCCTCCGGCACAAGGGCGCGATGATCTCGCTCGTCATCCTCGTGCTCATCACCCTGCTCGCCTTCACGTCCATCGGTTTCGGCCCGGTCCCCGGCTGGTGGGACAAGGACTACACCAAGGCTGCGAACGTCATCGACGGCGGGCGGCCGACCTTCGCCTTCCCGTTCTCGCTCGGCGAGCACCCCTTCGGGCAGGACTCCACGGGCAAGGACTACTTCGCGCTCGTCATGAAGGGGACCCAGGTCTCCCTCATCATCGCCTTCACCGTCGGCATCCTGTCGACCGTGATCGGGACGGTGGTCGGTGGGCTCGCCGGGTACTTCCGCGGCTGGGTCGAGGCGATCCTCATGCGTCTGACCGACCTCCTCATCGTCATCCCGCTCCTGGTGCTCGCGGCCGTCCTCGGCCAGATCGCCTCGGGTCTGGGGATCATCCCTCTCGCGGTCATGCTCGGGCTCGTGACCTGGACGGGTCTGGCGAGGCTCGTCCGCGGCGAGGTGCTCTCGCTCCGTGAGCGCGAGTTCGTCGCCTCGGCCCGCGCGATCGGCACCGGCTCACCCCGGATCATCGTCAAGCACATCCTGCCCAACACGATCGGCGTCATCATCGTCTCGGCCACGCTCGCCACCGCCTCGGCGATCCTGCTCGAGACGGCGCTGAGCTTCCTGGGCTTCGGCGTGAGGCCTCCGGACGTCTCGCTCGGCCTGCTGATCAGCGACTACCAGAACGCGTTCACCAACCGGCCGTGGCTCTTCTGGTTCCCCGGTCTGTTCATCCTGGCCATCGCGCTCACCGTGAACTTCATCGGTGACGGCCTCCGTGACGCCTTCGACCCCCGTCAGAACAGGAACAAGGACTGATGAGCACCTCTGCACCCGCTCCCGTGGACGCCACCAGCACGGCAGTCCTGTCCTTCACCGACCTCGACGTCAAGTTCGGCACCGAGTTCGGCACCGTGCACGCCGTCAAGGGCATCTCCCTCGCGGTCCAGCCGGGCGAGGTCCTCGCGCTGGTCGGCGAGTCCGGCTCCGGAAAGTCCGTCACGTCGATGACGGCCCTCGGTCTCCTGCCCAAGAACGCCCGGGTCTCCGGCCGGATCACGGTCGGCGACACGGTCGTGGGCGAGCTCGACGACCGCGGCCTGCGCCGCATGCGCGGCAACGACGTGGCCATGGTCTTCCAGGAGCCCATGACCGCGCTCAACCCCGTGCTCACCATCGGGTCCCAGCTGACCGAGGCGCTCGAGCTGCACGGCATCGCCTTCGGCAAGAAGGCGCTGGCCCGGGCCGTCGAGCTGCTGCGGATGGTCGGCATCCCCGAGCCGGAGCGTCGCGTCAAGCAGTTCCCGCACGAGCTCTCGGGTGGTCAGCGCCAGCGCGTGGTCATCGCCATGGCCATCAGCTGCGACCCCAAGGTGATCATCGCCGACGAGCCCACCACGGCTCTCGACGTGACCGTCCAGGCCGACATCCTCGACCTGCTGCGCTCCCTCAAGGACAAGCTCAACACCGGGATCCTGCTCATCACGCACAACATGGGGGTCGTGGCCGACATGGCCGACCGTGTGGCCGTGATGCTCAAGGGCTCGATCGTGGAGACAGGGACCGCCGACGCGGTCCTCAACCACCCGCAGCACGAGTACACCAAGAAGCTGCTCGGGTCCGTGCCCCGTCTCGGATCGGGGCCGGGCCAGCTCGGGACCTCGGTCACCGAGGTCGGGGAAGCGCCCGAGGGCGACAAGCCGGCGCTCGAGCTGAAGAACCTGGTCATCGAGTACCAGCGTCTGGGCAAGCCGCCGTTCCGGGCGGTCGACGACGTGACCTTCACCGTCGGGTCGGGCGAGATCGTCGGTGTCGTGGGGGAGTCGGGCTCGGGCAAGTCGACCATCGCTCGCTGCGCGCTGGGTCTCATCCCGGCGGTCGGCGGCTCGGTGTCGATCTTCGGGACCAGCTTTGCGGAGATGAACCGCAAGCAGTCCAAGGCGCTGCGCAAGCGCATCGGTGTGGTGTTCCAGGACCCCGCGTCGTCGCTCAACCCGCGGTTCCCCATCGGTGACCTCATCGCCGAGCCCCTCGTGGTGCACAAGATCGGCGACAAGAAGTCCCGGCTGGCCAAGGTCTACGAGCTGCTCGACGCCGTGGAGCTGCCGCGCGACGTCATCAACCGCTACCCGCACGAGCTCTCGGGCGGTCAGCGTCAGCGCGTGAGCATCGCCCGCGCGCTCACGCTCGACCCGGAGCTGCTGGTCGCCGACGAGCCCACCTCGGCGCTCGACGTGTCGGTCCAGGCGAGCGTCCTGGCGATGTTCACCGCGCTGCAGGAGCGCTACCGCTTCGGCTGCGTCTTCGTCTCGCACGACCTCGCGGTCATCGACATGCTCGCGCACCGCGTCGTGGTGCTGCAGAACGGCAAGATCGTCGAGCAGGGCACGCGTGAAGAGGTGCTGCTCAACCCGCGTGAGGAGTACACGAGGCGTCTTCTCGCAGCGGCACCGGTCCCCGAGCCGGGGGAGCAGCGCCGTCGTCGCGAGGCGCGGCACACCCTGCTCACCGAGCTGGGCGACGACATCACCGAGCTCCACACCTGACGGTCCCGACCGTCAGCCCACGAGAGGCGCGTACTGGCCACGGCCGGTGCGCGCCTCTCGTGCGTCCGGCTCCAGACCTCGAGCGGTGGGGGGAGGTTGTCGGCGGGGCCGCGGTGCCGTTCCCGTGCACGAGGGTCGAGTCCGCCCGATGCCCGTTGTACTTGCGCTTATGTGCCACTTGAGAGAACCTGAAACCACACTGTTCCCAACGATTTTCACCCTCCGTGTCCAGCATGTGAACCAGGTGTCTCCAGTGTTACTGACCAGTATCACTTCGGTAACGAAACGACGTCTGGGTGCCCTCGTGGTCAGGAGCCGATCGCAGAGCAGATAGTTTCCTCACATACGACGGTCTCCCTCCCTCCCGTACGCCTGGGCCAGTCCAGGGTCTGACGGGAGGGATCCATGCGTCACGGGGGCCCCCAGTCCTTCCAGGAGGAACAGTGAAGATCAGGAAGCTCAGCGCGGTCGCGGCCGCCACAGCCGTCAGCGTGCTCGCGCTCACGGCGTGCGGCAGCGACTCCGGCAGTGACGGCGGGACGACGGCATCGTCGTCCGACAACGTCTTCACCATCGCCTACAACGCCGACGGTGGCCACCAGGCCTGGGTCGACGCGACCGCGAACAGCATCAAGAACACGCTGGGCATCAACGTCGAGGGCAAGCCCTACGCGACCTTCGCCGAGCTCCGCTCGGACGTCACCGACCGCAAGATGACCGGTTCCTTCCGCACCGGGTGGCAGGCTGACTATCCGGGTCTATACAACTTCCTCGGCCCGCTCTACGGCACCGGCGCCGGCTCGAACGACAGCGACTACTCGAACCCCGAGTTCGACGACCTCCTGACGCAGGGCAACGCCGCCGGCTCGGTCGAGGAGGCCAACGGCTTCTTCGACCAGGCGCAGGAGATCCTCCTCAAGGACCTGCCGTCCATCCCGCTGTGGTACGCGAACGTCACCGGTGGCTCCGCCGAGACCGTCGAGAACGTCGCCTTCGGCTGGAACAGCGTGCCGCTGTACTACGCGGTCACCAAGGCAGACGGCACGCCGATCCGTGCGAACGGCACCGAGCCCCAGAACCCGCTCGTCCCCACCAACACCAACGAGGTGGGTGGCGGTCGTATCGTCGACGCCCTCTTCCAGGGCCTCGTGTCCTACGACGAGACCGGTGCGTCTCAGAACGAGCTCGCCGAGTCCATCACCTCGGACGACAACCAGCTCTGGACAGTCAAGATCAAGGGCGGCACCACCTTCACCAACGGTGAGCCCGTCACCGCTCAGTCCTTCGTCGACGCCTGGCAGTTCGGTGCGCTGACGAGCAACGCCCAGCTGTCCCAGTACTTCTTCAAGGACATCCAGGGCTGGTCCGAGACCGAGGAGTCCCCGCTCACCGGCCTCGAGGTCGTCGACGACACGACCTTCACCATCATGCTCAACGAGCCGCAGGCGGACTACCCGCTGCGCCTGGGCTACAGCGCGTACCTGCCGCTGCCGTCCGTCGCCTACGACGACATGGCCGCCTACGGCGAGGCCCCGATCGGCAACGGCCCGTACATGATGAACGGTGCATGGCGTCACAACGAGGCTGTCGACCTGGTCGTCAACCCCGACTACTCCGGCCCGCGCACCCCGGCCAACGCCGGCGTGACCTTCGTGTTCTACGACTCCTTCGACTCGGCGTACAACGACCTCCTGGCCAACAACCTCGACGTCTTCGACGGCATCCCCGACTCGGCCTTCGGCACCTTCGAGACCGACCTCGGTGACCGTGCTGTGAACCAGCCCGCCGCCGTGTTCCAGTCCTTCACCATCCCGGGCAACCTCGAGCACTTCGAGGGCGAGGAGGGCGAGCTCCGTCGTCAGGCGCTCTCCATGGCGATCGACCGCGAGTCCATCACGGACACGATCTTCCAGGGCACCCGCACCCCGGCCTCCGACTTCACCTCGCCGGTGATCGACGGCTGGAGCGACACCCTCCCGGGCGTGGACGTCCTCGTCTACAACCCCGAGAAGGCCAAGGAGCTGTGGGCCCAGGCCGACGCGATCAGCCAGTGGTGACGTCCTCGTGACGCACGACCCGCAGCACCCGTAGTACCTGAGCTACCCGCAGTACCCGTAGTACCTGCACGCACAGTGCACCAGGTGGGGTGGAGGGCCCGACGGCCCTCCACCCCACCGTCGTGTCTCGGCAGGTGACACGACGTCCAGTACAGTGGCGGGCGCGCTCCTCACAAGGAGCGGCTCGCCCCCAGGAAGGATTGCCTCCATGGTCCGATATGTCGGACGCAGGCTGTTGCAGATGATCCCGGTGTTCATCGGCGCGACCCTGCTCATCTACCTCATGGTGTTCGCGCTCCCGGGCGACCCCATCCAGGCGCTCGGCGGAGACCGCGGTCTCTCGCCCGCCGTGGCCGACCAGATCAGGGCCCAGTTCAACCTGGACAAGCCCCTCCTGGTCCAGTACCTGCTCTTCCTCAAGGGCATCTTCACCTTCGACCTCGGGAACTCGTTCTCGGGGCAGCCGATCTTCGACGTCGTGGCCCGGGCCTTCCCGGTCACCGTCAAGCTCGCGCTCATGGCCCTCGCCTTCGAGGCGATCCTCGGCGTCGGCATCGGATTCATCGCGGGCCTGCGCAAGGGCGGCATCTTCGACGCGAGCGTGCTGCTCGTCAGCCTCGTCGTCATCGCCGTGCCGACCTTCGTCATCGGTTTTGTGCTCCAGTTCTTCATCGGGGTGAAGGCAGGGTGGCTGCCACCGACCGTCGGCGGTGACGCCAGCTTCAAGGCGCTCCTCATGCCGGCCATCGTGCTCGGCGCAGTCTCCTTCGCCTACGTGCTGCGCCTCACGCGCACCTCCGTGGCCGAGAACCTGTCCGCCGACTACGTGCGGACCGCGACGGCCAAGGGCCTCTCTCGCGGCCGCGTGGTCAACGTGCACGTGCTCCGCAACTCGCTCATCCCCGTGATCACCTTCCTCGGAGCAGACCTCGGCGCCCTCATGGGTGGCGCGATCGTCACCGAGGGCATCTTCAACATCGCAGGGGTCGGTGGCACGCTGTACCAGGCCATCATCCGTGGTGAGCCGACCACCGTCGTCACCTTCGTGACGATCCTCGTGGTCGTCTACATCATCGCGAACCTGTTCGTCGACCTGCTCTACGCAGTCCTGGACCCAAGGATCCGTTATGCCTGATGGCACCACGCCGGCTCAGAGCCGGCCCTCCCAGGGCACCCCGGCGAGCAACCCTCGCCCCGGCCAGACCCACTTCGTCGCCGACGTCTCCGAGACCCCGGTGGCCGTCGTCGACAAGGTCGACGAGGACGCACCCGCCTCGAGCCTGTGGCGCGACGCCTGGCGCGACCTGCGCCACCGCGTGCTGTTCTGGGTGTCCGCAGCGCTCATCCTCGCGGTGCTCCTCGTCGCGCTGTTCCCCGGGCTGTTCACCTCGGTCGACCCGCGCTTCTGCGAGCTCCGCAACTCCCTCGGCAACCCCCAGGCCGGCCACCCCTTCGGTTTCGACCGCCAGGGCTGCGACGTCTACTCGCGCGTCATCTACGGGGCACGTGCCTCGGTGTCGGTCGGTGTCCTCACGACCATCGGCGTGGTGCTCCTCGGCGGGCTCATGGGTGCGCTGGCGGGCTTCTACGGCCGCTGGTTCGACTCTGTCCTGTCCCGCGTGACCGACATCTTCTTCGCGATCCCGCTCGTGCTCGCCGCGATCGTCCTCGGCCAGGTCTTCACCGAGGGCCGCACGGTCCTCAACGTCGTCGCCGTCCTCACGGTCTTCGGGTGGCCCCAGGTCGCCCGCATCACCCGTGGCGCCGTCATGAGCGTCAAGAACAACGACTATGTCACCGCCTCGAAGGCGCTCGGGGCCTCGCGCCTGAGCATCCTCGGACGTCACGTCCTGCCGAACGCCGCCGCGCCCATCATCGTCGTGGCGACGGTCTCCCTCGGGACGTTCATCGTCGCCGAGGCGACCCTGTCGTTCCTCGGCCTCGGACTGCCGCAGAGTGTGCTGTCGTGGGGGCACGACATCGCGACGGCACAGTCCTCGCTGCGGACCAACCCGAGCGTGCTGCTGTACCCGTCGGTCGCGCTCGCCCTCACGGTCCTCAGCTTCATCATGATGGGTGACGCCGTCCGCGACGCCCTCGACCCGAAGGCGCGGAAGCGATGAGCGCGACAGCACGCCAGGAGCCGCTCCTGGAGATCCGTGACCTCGACGTCACGTTCACCACCCTCAACGGGGAGGTGCCCGCTGTCCGCGGCGCCAACCTCACGATCTACCCCGGCCAGTCCGTCGCGATCGTCGGCGAGTCCGGCTCGGGGAAGTCGACGACCGCGCACGCGATCATCAGCCTGCTCCCGGGCACCGGCAAGGTGACCGGTGGGTCGATCCGCTTCGACGGCCAGGAGATCACGACCGCGTCGAAGAAGGAGATCGTGGCCCTCCGCGGGGACCAGATCGGTCTCGTCCCGCAGGACCCGATGTCGAACCTCAACCCCGTGTGGAGCATCGGCTTCCAGGTGAAGGAGGCGCTGGCCGCCAACAACATCGACGTCTCCCGCGGGACGCGCAAGGGCCTCGCCCAGGCGATCGGCTCGAGCGAGGACTCCGTCGCTGGCGGCGACCTGCTCATCGGCCGCAAGGGCAAGGCCTCGCTGCTCGAGGTGCTGCGCACCTCGCTCGCCGCGCAGGCCGGTCTCGACGCCGCAGCGGTCGACTCCGCCGTCGCGACGGCGGACGAGCGCATCGTCGTCGGCTCGACGACCAAGGCCTCGGCCGTGAGCATCCTCGAGGAGGTCGGGCTCGCCTCGGCGCGCTCGGTCGTCGAGGCCGAGACCTCCGTGGCGAACGTCGACGACCGCGTCGCCGGGCTCCTCGCCGAGGCCGGGCTGCCGGACGCGGTCCGCCGTGCCAAGCAGTACCCGCACGAGTTCTCCGGCGGCATGCGCCAGCGTGCGCTCATCGCCATCGGTCTCGCGTCGCGGCCCAAGCTGCTCATCGCCGACGAGCCCACCTCGGCGCTCGACGTCACCGTGCAGCGGACCATCCTCGACCACCTCGAGGGGCTGACCCGTGAGCTCGGGACGGCCGTCCTGTTCATCACGCACGACCTCGGTCTCGCGGCCGAGCGGGCCGAGCACCTCGTGGTCATGTACCGCGGTCGTGTGGTCGAGTCCGGCCCGTCGCGCGAGATCCTCGCGAACCCGCAGCACCCCTACACGCAGCGCCTCGTCGCCGCGGCCCCGTCGCTCGCCTCGCGCCGCATCCAGTCGGCCAAGGAGCGCGGCGAGCAGTCGCAGGACCTCCTCGCGGCCACCGGTGGTGACGGCGTCCGCGCGAACCGCGAGGACGTCGTGGTGGTGGAGAACCTCACCAAGGTGTTCCAGATCCGTGGGTCCGGCAAGAACAAGGACTTCAAGGCCGTGGACGACGTGTCGTTCACGATCAAGAAGGGCACGACGGTCGCGCTCGTGGGGGAGTCGGGCTCCGGCAAGTCCACGGTCGCGAACATCATGCTCAACCTGCTCGACCCGACCGAGGGCAAGATCTACTTCGACGGCGTCGACCTCTCGACGCTCGGCCAGCGGGAGCTCTTCGACTTCCGCCGGCGCGTGCAGCCGATCTTCCAGAACCCGTACGGCTCGCTCGACCCGATGTACTCCATCTTCCGGACCATCGAGGAGCCGCTGCGGATCCACAAGGTCGGCAGCAAGAAGCAGCGTGAGGCCCGCGTCCGCGAGGTCCTCGACATGGTGGCGCTGCCGCAGTCGACGATGCGCCGGTTCCCCAACGAGCTCTCGGGAGGCCAGCGCCAGCGCATCGCCATCGCGCGTGCGCTCGCCCTGCGCCCGGAGATCATCGTGTGCGACGAGGCCGTCTCGGCCCTCGACGTGCTGGTCCAGGCCCAGATCCTCGAGCTGCTCAACGACCTGCAGTCCGAGCTCGACCTGAGCTACCTGTTCATCACGCACGACCTCGCGGTGGTCCGCCAGATCGCCGACCAGGTGTGCGTCATGAAGAACGGTCGGATCATCGAGTCCGCGACGACCGACGAGGTCTTCGACACCCCGCGCGAGCAGTACACGCGCGAGCTGCTCGGCGCGATCCCGGGCTCGCGCCTGGACGTCGTCCCGAGCGGACCGGAGGACCTCGACCCGAGGTGATGCGAGACCCCCGCGCCGCTCGACGCGGCGCGGGGCAGGACGCGACGATGCGGACGCTCGACGGGAGGGGGCCCCGGAGATGACCAGGAGCGAGCCAGCAGCGCGACCCGCGCTGCCGAGCCTGGCGGTCGCGCGCCTCGGTGCCTACCGCGCCGCGCTCGTGGGCCTGGCCGCCCTCACGGCCCTCGTCTCGGGGGCCGTGGGCGGTGCCGTCGCCTTCGTCGAGCAGAGCAGCACCCAGGCGGTCCGCACCGCGCCCGACCTCGTGTCGGGCGCGGCGTCGGTGCTCCGGCTCACCACCCGCGTGGCGCCCGACACCGACGCCCGGGACGCGCAGGACTCGGAGGTACGTCGCGTCCTCCAGGACGCGACGGGCACGGCTCCCGTCGACGTGGTCCGTGCGCTGTCCACCGAGGCGACCTCGGCGACCTCCTCCGACGGAGAGCCGCTGGGACAGGTGGTCCTGCGCACCCAGGCTGTGCTCGACGGCCAGGCCGTCGTCGACGGCGCCGTGGACCTAGGCCCGGGCGAGGCGGTGGTCCCGCTGGCTGCAGCGGGCGAGCTCGGCCTCGACGTCGGCGGCACCGTCGAGGTCGGCGGCGTCGTGCTCACGGTCGTGGGCCTCTGGGAGCCCGTCGACGGGTCGTCGCCCACCTGGACCCTCGACTCCGTGCTCCTCGGCGACGAGCCGCCGTACGGTCCCGTGCTCGTCGACCAGGACACCCTCCTCGCCGTCCAGGACGACCCTTTCGTCAGCTGGACGGTCTCGACCCGCCCCTCCACGCTCACCACCACCGACGTCGCGACCCTCGCGGCGGGCCTGCCGACGGTGCGAGGCGCCGTCGCCGCCGGACCTGCCGAGGTCCGCGGAGTCGTGGAGACCGGCGCGCTGACCGGCACCGTGACCGCCCTGGACCAGCAGGCCACGACCGCGCGCGCCGTGACGACGGTCCCTGTCGTGCTGCTCCTCGTGGTCAGCCTCGTGTCGGTCGTGCAGGTGGCACGCCTCCTCGTGGTCGTCCGGGTCCGGGAGAACCAGGTCCTCGTGGCGCGCGGTGCCTCGGTCCGACAGCTGGCCCGTGTCGCCCTGCTCGAGTCGCTCCCGGCCGCCGTCGTCGGTGCCACGACGGGTGGCCTCGTCGCCTGGTGCGTGCTCGGGCTCGTGGGCCCGACGGGCGGGTGGTCGGCGCTCGGGCTCCCCGGGGTCGTGGCGACCGTCGTCGTCACCGCGCTGCTCGTGGTCGTCGTCTTCGTCGCCGTGGCGGCGGCCGACGCCTGGTCGCTCGCGCGGGTGCGTGCGGTCGACGCCTCCGGGCGGGCCCGGACCGCCGTGGGGCTCTCGGGTGCTGTGCTCCTCGCCGCCGTCGCCGCGCTGCTCGGGTGGCGGGTGTGGCGCTCGGCAGGGATGTCCGAGCCCGACGCCGAGGCGCTCGTCGTGGCGGCCCCCGGCGTCCTGCTGCTCGCGCTCGTGCTCGTCGTGCTGCTCTTGCTCGCGCCCGTCCTGCGGCTCCTCGAGCGCCGTGCCCGGCGCCGCCCGGGGCTGTCCCCGGTGCTCGCCGCCCGCCAGGTGTCCCGCAGGCTCGTCGCCTTCACGGTGCCGGCCGTGCTCGTCGCGCTCGCCACCGGCGCGGTGCTCCTCGCGAGCGGCTACGCCGGTACGACGGACCACCTGCGGGCACAGGTCGGTGGTCTCGCGAACGGCAGCGACGTCCGGGTCCAGACGACCATCAGCGGGACGGTCTCACCCGTCAGCACCGTGCCGGCCGTCGACGACTCAGGTCTCGCGGAGGCTTCCTCCCTCGTGCTCGACGTCGAGGGCACCGTCGGCGACATCTCGGCCAGGGTGGTGGGGATCCCCGGAGACCAGCTTGCGCCGCTCCTCGGACGCACCCCTGCGGTCGACCTCCGTGCGCTCTCGGAGGTCGTCACGCCCGGTGCGCTCCCCGGGGCCGCGCTCCCTGAGGGCACGGACGAAGTGGTGCTCTCCCTGTCGGGCCAGGCGGTCGCGCTCGAGCTCCCATCCCCGGACTTCTCCTACCCTGCGCCCGAGCCTGCGGCCGGTGGGCCGCCGGTCCCGGTCACGGCTGTCGTGTGGCTCGCCGACGAGCGCGGCGGCACGCTCCAGCTCGTGTCAGCGCCGGTCGACGTGCCGGTCGTGGAGGAGCCGGGCGCACCCGTGGAGCACGAGGTCGCCGTCCCGGTGCCTGCGACCGCGAGCACCTGGCGGGTCGTCGCGCTCGAGCTCCGTGTCGACCCCCGCCGCGGGCCTGTCGCCCTCGACCTCGAGGTGACCGCCCTCTCCGCCGGTGGGATCGGTGGGACGGCGCCGCTCGATGACGGCGGGCGACGGTGGGAGCTCCTCGACGAGCAGGTCCAGCAGGCAGGCCTGACAGGAGCGGCCACCCCTCTGGCCGCCCCGCCGGGGGCGAGCCTCCCAGCCGTCGGCGGCGACCTCCTCGCGAGGGGACCCCAGCAGGTCCTGAGGTTCCTCGCCCCCGGGACCTCGGGCGCAGGAGCCGAGGTGACTCCCCGAGTGCGGGCGGTCGCCGTCCCCGAGCTGCTCGAACGGCTCGAGGCCACCACGGGCGACACCGTCGACGTGACCGTCTCCGGACAGCGGGTCCAGCTCGAGATCGTCGGTCAGACGCCCGCCCTGCCGGGCGGTCTCGCCGGGCCGGCCCTGGCGGTCGACCTCGACGCGCTCCAGGCCTTCGGCCTGCGGACCGCCCGCGCTCCCGTCGCCGCAGACGAGATCTGGCTCGCCGCCTCCGACCCCACGCAGGTCGTCGACCTCGTCGACGTCGTGGAGGACCAGCTGCCCCGGGGGTGGACCGTGACGAGCGCAGCCACGTCCGCCGCGGTCCCGGCGACCTCGATCGGCGTGGCGTTCTGGGTGGCTGCCGCGGGTGCCGTGGTGCTGGCCCTCGCCGGGACGTGGTCCGTGGCCGGGGCGCTCGGTCGCGAGCGTCGTGGCGAGGTGGTGGCGCTGCGGGCCGTCGGGCTGAGCGCCCGCCAGCAGGCGCGGTCACGCTCGGCAGAGCTCGGGCTGGTGCTGGGCTGCGCCCTCGTCGCCGGGCTGCTCGCCGGGTCCGCCGTCACCGTCGCGGTCGCCGACCTGCTCGCACGGATCACGGTGCCCGAGGCCTTCGCCGGGCTCAGCAGCGGCGTGCACCTCGACCCCCTGCCGCTGGTCGTGCTCCTCGCGGCGCTGCTGCTCGGCGCGGTCGCCCTCGCGGCGGCCCAGGCACAGACTGTCCGGCGCCAGGCGCTCGACCTCGACCACAGGGAGGACGCCCGATGAGCCACGTGCCGGCGCGGACCTCTCTGTCCCTAGAGTCCCGGGTTCCCGGGCACGACCGGGTGGTCTCACGCTTCCTCGCCGACGACCTGCGGGCCGGCGCGGTGATCGTGCTCGTCACCCTCGTGGCCGCGATGCTGCTGGCCGCCTGGCCGCGGGCCGTCCAGGTGGTCTCCGACGACATCGTCACGCACCGGCTCGAGGCGACCTCGCCCATCGTCCGAGACATCGCCGCCACCAACCAGGTCGCCCAGTACGGGCCCGCAGACGCGAGCGTCCCTGCGAGCCCCGGGCTGCCGCAGGAGTGGCGGTCGACCTTCGGGGCGCTCGACGGAGGGTTGCGCGCCGTGCACGACGCGATCCCCGAGCCCCTGCGGGCCGGGGTGCGCGACGGCCGCTTTCGGACGTACTCCACGGACGTCTTGTCGGGGCGCGAGTTCCCCGGCTCCGACGTCACCAGCACCGAGCTCCGTCTGAGCCAGGACCCCTACCTGTCCGAGCACGTCACGCTGACCGAGGGCCGATGGCCGACCGGGACGGGGGCTGCGCAGGACCCCGCCGAGGTCTTCGCCGTGCCGACCGAGGTGGTGATGTCCGAGGCGGCTGCCGAGCGGCTCGCCTGGGGCGTCTCCGAGACGCGGGAGACCTTCGGGCAGGGTGACCTCCTGCTGGTCGGCACCTACGTGGCGGACGACCCCGACGAGGGGTACTGGTACCACAGCCCCTCGGCGTCGGGCCCGTACATCGTCGAGGACCCGAACATCGGGGTCGTCCTCACGGCGGCTCTCTACCGAGGTCCGGGAGAGGACTTCAGGATCCAGCAGATGCGGGTCTGGTTCGAGGTCCAGCCGCCGCCGTGGTCGCACGGCGAGCTGAGCACGGTGGCAGACCAGCTGCGCGGGTTCACGGCCGTCCAGCAGGACGTCGGCCCGCCACCCGACGGCTGGCCGGTCACGTTCGACTCCGAGCTCCCTCCCGTGATCGACTCGACCCTGCGCGACGTGTCGGCGACCACCACGGTGGTCGCGCTGCTCGCCTCGGGTCCGGTCGCCGGGCTCGGGCTGCTGCTGCTCGTCGCCACCCGGGTCGTCGCCACGCGCCGCAGGCCGGCCCTCGCCCTGGTCCGGGCCCGAGGCGGGTCCGGGCTCCAGGTCCGCGGTCTCATGGCCGTCGAGGGCCTGGTCCTCGGCGTGCTCGGGGGAGGGCTCGGACTGCTCGGCGCCGTCCTGCTGGTGCCGACGGCCTTCCACCCCGCGGCGCTCGTCGGCCCTCTGCTGGCAGCGGCCGCCCCGGCCGTCGTGCTCGCGGCGAGCGTGCCGCCCGCAGGCCTGCGGGCGGAGCGTGCCGACGCCGGCACGCGCTCGGCCAGCCGGCTGCGACGGGTGTGGGAGCTGCTCGCCCTCGGGGTCGCGGTCACCGCGACGGTCCTCGTGCTGCGCCGAGGGGCGGAGGACACCGGGGCGGGCACCGACCCGCTGCTGGCGGCGACGCCGGCCCTCGTCGCCGTCGCGGCGGCGGTGGTCGTCGCCCGGCTCGCGCCGGTGCTCCTCGCGCCGGTGGTCCGGGCCGCCCGGGCCGGGCGTGGTGCGCTCGGCTTCGTCGGGGCCGCCTCGGCCACGCGCGACCGTCGCGGCCAGCTGCCCCCGCTGGTCGGCCTGGTCGTCGCGGTGACGGTGGCGGTGCTGTCGGTCGTGCTGCTCACGACCGTCCGGGGCGGGCTCGAGACCGAGGCGTGGGACCGGGTCGGTGCCGACCTCCGGTCCACGGGGCCCATCGTCGACGCCGAGACCCTCGACCGTGTGCGCTCCGTCCCCGGGGTCGACGCCGCGACGACGGTCACGGACCGGACCCCTGCCGCGCTGACCACCGGGGAGGGCCGGTTCCAGGCGCGGGTCCTGCTCGTGGACCCGGCGGACCTCGCCGAGGTCCAGGCGGACGTGCCGGGCTGGGAGGTCCCGGACCTCACCCCGCCGGCCGATCCCGACGGCCTGGTCCCGGCGCTCGTGTCGACGGGCTTCGACCTGGGCGCCGACGCGACGGTCACCGTCGACAACCGGCGCATCGGCATCGACGTGCTCGACCAGGTGGAGACGGTCCCGGGCGGGTCGAGCACCTCGAGCTGGGTGCTCGTCGACCGCGAGACGGTCTCGGCCCTCACAGGGGTCGAGTACCTGCCGAGGATCCTCCTGGTCCGGCTCG
Source organism: Sanguibacter keddieii DSM 10542 (assembly GCF_000024925.1). Lineage (NCBI taxonomy): Bacteria > Bacillati > Actinomycetota > Actinomycetes > Micrococcales > Sanguibacteraceae > Sanguibacter > Sanguibacter keddieii. Next base: position 2,900,165 of record NC_013521.1, on the reverse strand, counting down.
ACGACGGGCTCTCGGCAGCCGACGAGGCCGAGGTCGTGGCCCAGGTGGGCCGGCTCACGGGGCAGAGCGCCGTCGAGCTGCGCTCCGACGCGGTCGACCGACGGCTCGAGGACCCGACGCTCGCGGGTCTGCAGGCCGCGCTCCTCGTCGCGACCCTCGTGTCGCTGCTGGTCGGTGCGGCGACGATGGTCCTCGGGGAGCTCATGGCGTCCGGGCGACGGGAGCGTCTCTTCGCCGTGCTCCAGCTCCTCGGGATGCCGCCGCGGGGTCCGCGCGTCATCACGACCTGGGAGATCGCGGCCTGGGCGGTGCCCGCGATCGTCACCGGGCTGCTGGTCGGCGGGATCCTCCCGCTGGTTGTCTCGCGCTCCGTCGACCTGAGCGCCTTCACCGGTGGTGCGTCCGCGCCGCCGCTCGTCTACGACCCGCTCGCGCTCCTCGGCGTGACCGCGGTCTTCGTCGTCGTCGTGGGGGTGTGCGGGCTCGTGTCCGCAGCCCTCGGGCGGCGCGTCAGCTCCGCAGCGACGCTGCGGTCGGTACAGGAGTGAGCGACATGGACAGCCGGACCTCGACCCCTCCCGCGGCGCGGCACGCGAGCGCCCCGGCGCTGGCAGCCGCGCCGGACGCCCCGGACATCCTCTGCCGCGACCTCGTGCGCATCTTCGTCACCGAGGGCCTCGAGGTCCAGGCGCTCCAGGGCCTCAACCTCCGCGTCGACCCGGGGGAGATCGTCGCGGTGGTCGGCGCGTCCGGCTCGGGGAAGTCGACGCTCCTGTCGATCCTGTCCGGCCTCGACCGCCCCACCGGCGGGTCCGCCGAGGTGGCGGGGGCCGACCTGCTGGCCCTCGGTCGGCGTGCACGGGTCGAGTACCAGCGGAGCACGGTCGGCTTCGTGTGGCAGCAGGCGGCCCGCAACCTCCTGCCCTACCTGACGGCCGTGCAGAACGTCGCGGTCCCGCTGACCATCACCCGGACGGCCGGTCGGCGCGCGCGTGCCCTCGAGCTCCTCGACCTGCTGGGGGTGGCGCACTGCCACGACAGGCTGCCGTCCCAGATGTCCGGCGGGCAGCAGCAGCGCGTCGCCATCGCGGTGGCCGTCGCGAACTCGCCCCGGGTCCTGCTCGCGGACGAGCCCACGGGCGAGCTCGACGAGACGACCTCGGGGGAGGTGCTCGACATGCTCCGGGCGGTCAACGCCGAGACCGGCGTGACGACGCTCATCGTCACCCACGACCCGACGGTGTCGGAGCACGTCGCCCGCACCGTCCAGATCCGGGACGGCAGGACCTCGACCGAGGTCCTGCGTCGTACCGAGCGCGCGGCCGACGGGTCCGAGCGTCACGTCGCCGAGGAGTTCGCGGTGCTCGACCGTGTCGGGCGGTTCCAGCTGCCACCCGAGCACGTGGAGACCCTCGGGCTGCGCGACCGGGTGCGGCTCTCGCTCGAGGCGGACCACGTCCGGGTGTCTCCCGACGGTGCTCCTCCCGCCGGCGGCTCGACCGAGCGGGCGCTGCCTGCCGACCCGCGCGGGCGACACGCCACGCCCGGGACGACCGACCAGGGAGGACTCTCATGAGTGCCGAGCCTTCAGCCGTCCTGCCGACACCTGCGCTGCGCGCGGTCGCGGTGAGCCGGACGTTCTCGACCCCCGCGGGCGACGTGCACGCGGTCGTCGACGTGTCGCTCGAGGTGCAGCCCGGCGAGCTCGTCGTGCTCCGGGGGACGTCGGGGTCGGGCAAGTCCACGCTGCTCAACGTCCTCGGCGGCATCGACGAGCCGACCGCCGGCCACGTCGAGGTCGCGGGGGAGCGGCTCGACGCCCTCGACAGCGCCGCTCGGCTGCGCCTGCGCACCACCGGGATCGGCTACGTCCTGCAGTCCTTCGGGCTCGTCCCGGTGCTCTCCGCCGCGGAGAACGTCGAGGTGCCGCTGCGCCTGCTGCGCACCGAGGCGGGCGAGCGTGACGCCCGGGTACGGGCGGCGCTCGCCATGGTCGGCCTCGAGCGGCACGGGCACCAGCGTCCCTACGAGCTCTCGGGAGGGCAGCAGCAGCGCGTGGGCATCGCCCGGGCGCTCGTCGCACGGCCGTCGATCCTGCTCGCCGACGAGCCGACCGGACAGCTCGACTCGGCCACGGCGGCCACGGTGATGGACCTGCTGCACGACCTCGTCCACCGTGAGGGGGTCGCGGCGGTCGTCTCGACCCACGACCCCGTGCTCGTCGCGCGGGCGGACCGGGTCCTCACCCTCCACGACGGACGTGTCTCCTGACACACTCTCGCGCCGCCCTCTGCGGCGAGGGTACAGTTGCATAGGTCAACGTCGTCTCTTCGTCGACGAGCGCTCGTCAGGTGCAGTACGACCCAGCACCTGGACCGCCGTCGAACCGCTGACGCGTGGCCTCCTCGGGTACCCAGCGGCGCACCTGTGCGCTGCCCCGTTCCTTCCACACGGTGAAATGAGTTTCTCTATGTCTGTGCGCTCCGACCTGCGTAACGTCGCGATCGTCGCCCACGTCGACCACGGTAAGACCACCCTCGTCGACGCGATGCTGCACCAGTCCGGCGCGTTCGGTTCGCACGCGCACGTCGACGAGCGCGCCATGGACTCCGGTGACCTCGAGCGCGAGAAGGGCATCACGATCCTCGCGAAGAACACCGCCGTGCACTACGCGGGTCCTGCAGCGATCGCCGCCGGCCAGCCCGACGGCATCACCATCAACGTGATCGACACCCCGGGCCACGCCGACTTCGGTGGTGAGGTCGAGCGCGGCCTGTCCATGGTCGACGGTGTCGTCCTCCTCGTCGACGCGTCCGAGGGCCCGCTGCCCCAGACGCGCTTCGTGCTCCGCAAGGCGCTCGTCGCCAAGCTCCCCGTGATCCTCGTGGTCAACAAGACCGACCGCCCCGACTCGCGCATCGAAGAGGTCGTCGCCGAGGCGACCGACCTCCTCCTCGGCCTCGCGAGCGACCTCGCGGACGAGGTCCCCGACCTCGACCTCGACGCGATCCTCGACATGCCGGTCGTCTACGCCGCGGCCAAGGTCGGCCGCGCGTCGACCGAGCAGCCCGCCGACGGCACCGCCCCGGAGAACGAGGACCTCGAGCCGCTCTTCAAGGTCATCCTCGACAAGATCCCCGCGCCGACCTACGAGGAGGGCGCGCCGCTCCAGGCTCACGTCACCAACCTCGACGCGTCGCCGTTCCTCGGCCGCCTCGCGCTGCTCCGCATCTTCAACGGCACGATCAACAAGGGCCAGACCGTGGCCTGGGCCCGTGCCGACGGCACGATGCAGAACGTGAAGATCACCGAGCTCCTCGAGACCAAGGCGCTCTCGCGCGTGCCCACGGACTCCGCGGGCCCCGGTGAGATCGTCGCCGTCGCCGGCATCGAGGACATCACCATCGGCGAGACCCTCACGGACCCCGACGACCCGCGTCCGCTGCCGCTCATCACGGTCGACGACCCGGCCATCTCCATGACCATCGGTATCAACACCTCCCCGCTCGCGGGCAAGGGCGGCAAGGGCCACAAGGTCACCGCCCGCCAGGTGAAGGACCGCCTCGACAAGGAGCTCATCGGCAACGTGTCGCTCCGCGTCCTGCCGACCGAGCGTCCTGACGCCTGGGAGGTCCAGGGCCGTGGAGAGCTCGCGCTCGCCATCCTCGTCGAGCAGATGCGTCGCGAGGGCTTCGAGCTCACCGTCGGCAAGCCGCAGGTCGTCACCCGCACCGTCGACGGCAAGCGCCACGAGCCGATGGAGCGCATGACCATCGACGTCCCCGAGGAGTACCTCGGTGCCGTCACGCAGCTCCTCGCCCAGCGCAAGGGCCGCATGGAGACCATGTCGAACCACGGCACCGGCTGGGTCCGCATGGAGTTCGTCGTCCCCGCGCGTGGCCTCATCGGCTTCCGCACCCGCTTCCTCACCGACACGCGCGGCACCGGCATCGCGTCGTCGATCGCCGAGGGCTACGAGCCGTGGGCCGGCCCGATCGAGACCCGTGTCAACGGCTCGCTCGTCGCGGACCGCTCCGGCGTCGTCACCCCGTTCGCGATGATCAACCTGCAGGAGCGCGGCTCCTTCTTCGTCGACCCCACGCAGGAGGTCTACGAGGGCATGATCGTCGGCGAGAACTCGCGCAACGAGGACATGGACGTCAACATCACGAAGGAGAAGAAGCTCACCAACATGCGTGCAGCGTCTTCTGACACCTTCGAGAACCTCACCCCGCCGAAGCACCTCACCCTCGAGGAGTCCCTCGAGTTCGCCCGCGAGGACGAGTGCGTCGAGGTCACCCCCGAGGTCGTGCGCATCCGCAAGGTCATCCTCGACCAGAACGAGCGCTCGCGCGCCTACTCGCGCAACAAGAACGGCTGATCCACCGAGACCCGCGCCCAGCGCGCGGGTCCTGCGCCGATGGCTGCCAGGTCCACCGACCCGGCAGCCATCGGCTTTTTCAGGCGAGCACGCGCGGCCCGAGACGGCCGCGCAGCACGGGGGCGTGCCGCACCAGCACGGACGAAGGACACGCATGATCACCGAGACGACCCTGCCCGACGGCCCCCTGCTCGTCGTGCACGCGCACCCCGACGACGAGACGCTCGCGACCGGCGGGCTGCTCGCGACCTGGGCGGCCAGCGGGCAGCCGGTCACGCTCGTGACCTGCACCCGCGGTGAGCGCGGCGAGGTCATCGGGACCGCGCTGTCCCACCTCGAGGGAGACGGTGCTGCTCTCGCCGCCCACCGCGAGACCGAGCTCGCCGCCGCGCTGGCCTCTCTCGGGGTCACCGACCACGCGTTCCTCGACTCCGTGCCCCCGGCAGCCGACGCGCTCACCAGCCGCGCGCGCCTCGAGGACTCCGGCATGGCCTGGGTCGGCGACGGCGCACCGGGCGCCACGGGCCAGGCAGGAGCCGCGACCGAGGTCCCGCCGGGCGCACTGGTCCGGGCCTCGGTCGAGGAGTGCGCCGAGCGGCTCGCGACGGTCCTGCGGGACCGACGCCCCACGGTCGTCGTCACCTACGAGCCCGGCGGAGGGTACGGGCACCCGGACCACGTCCGCGCCCACGAGATCACCGTCCGGGCGCTGTCCCTCGCCGCGCAGGACGCGACCACGGGGACGGAGACCGTCCCCGGGCACCAGCCCGCGCACGTGTGGTGGGTCGTGGTCCCTCCTGCCGTCCTCACCGCCGCCCGTGCCGACCTCGCCCGGCGTGCCACCGAGGACCCGTGGTTCCAGGCTCTCCTCGACTCGCAGCCGACCGCCGCGCTGCCGCAGGGCCCGCTGCCCGCGGTCGCCGAGCCCGCACGGGACGTCGTCGCGACCGTCGACGTGCGGCCCGTCCTCGAGCAGGTGCGCGGAGCGCTCACCGCGCACGCGACCCAGGTGCACTGGGTCGACACGGTCGCGCCGGCGCCCGCGGACGACTCCGAGCCGGGCGAGGCTGCTCTGGCCACGGCGGCGCCGGGCTCGTTGCTCGGCTGGTACGCGCTGAGCAACGACGTGATCGTCCCGTGGCTCACCCACGAGCACTACGCCGACGCGACCGCGACCGTCTCCGCGCCGGTCGCCGGTCCGGCTGCCGGGCCAGACGGCGGCGTCGCGAGCGAGGTCCAGGCGACCCCCAGCAGCGACCGGTAGCGTAGCGACCATGTCAGCTCCTCTGTCCTCGGCCGCCCCCGTCCCGACGTCGTCGGGGCCGCAGGCGCCGCGCCCGGCCCCGCGCGGACGCGGCTCGATCGTGCTCGGCTACGTGGTCGCGCTCCTGCTCGGTGGCGTGGTCGCGACCGTCGGGACGGTCGCCCACAGGCTCTGGGTGCCGGCCGTCCTGGTCCTCGCGCTGGTCGTCGTGCTCGCGGCGGGTGTCATGGTGCGTGCCTGGATCGGCACCGGTGGGCTCGTCGCCTACGGTCTGGGGTGGCTCGTGCTGGTCCAGGTCGCCGCGACCACGGGGCCGGGAGGAGACGTGCTGCTCCCCGGCCAGGCCATCAGCTACGTGTGGATGGGGGGCGGGATGCTGATGATCGGTGTGGCCGCCTTCGCGCCGCGACGCTGGTTCACCGACTGACGTCCGTCGCCTCCCTGTCGGGTGCGGCCCGTACACTGGGCCCGCAAGGGGGAGAGCATCCCACGCCAGTCCACGGGGTCACGCCCCTGAGCAGTCGCGAGCGGAGCACGTTTGATGAGCAGCAGTCCCGACGGCACGAGCGCCGCGTCCGGACCGCCCACCGGGCCGACCCCTCAGAACCCTGACGAGGTCACGACGCAGGCTCCCGGGTATCCCGTGCTCAACCGCCCGCCCGTGGAGGACCGCGCGACGTCCGACGAGGCGACGGTTGACGAGGCGACGGTTGACGACTCGTCTGAGGTCGACGCCGATGCTGAGCTGTCCGAGGGCGACGAGGCCGTGGCTGTCGACCCCGTGGCGGACGAGCACACGACCGACGACGACACCCCCTCGGTCGAGACGGCGCCCGACGAGACCCGGTCGGCCGACGACGACGACTTCGACGAAGCCGACGACGAGTCTGACGACGACACCGTCGTGATCCGTTCGGGCGACAGGACCGAGGTCATCAGCCCGGTCCCGCTCGCCGCCGACGGGGCAGACCCTGGTGCCGAGCCTGCGACGACCACGACCTCCACCTCCGCGCCCACCGACGCGACGACCTCGCCATCCACGCCGTCTACGGCATCGTCGTCCGCCGCGGACGCGGCCGGACCAGCAGCAGGGGACTCAGTGCTCGACGACTTCGACCGGACCGAGCCGGCCCGACGCTGGCCCCGCAACCTCCTCTGGGCCGGCTGCGCCGTCCTCGTGCTCGCGGGCGCCTACGTGGCTGCCCAGTGGTACTTCGCCGACCGCATCCCGCGCGAGACGACCGTCGCCGGCATCGACATCGGCGGGTTGTCCAACGACGCCGCGGTCGAGCGTCTCGAGAGCGAGCTCGGTGGCATCGCCGCGGCCCCCCTCCCGGTGACCGCGGGCGAGGCGACCACGACGGTCGACCCGGCCGCGGCAGGGCTCACCTTCGACGCCGAGGCGACCGTGGACGGTCTGACCTCCTTCTCCCTCGCCCCGTCGCGGCTCCTCGCCCAGATCTCCGGCGGCGACGCCGTGGCGCCGGTGTCCGTGATCGACGACGCCGCGCTCGCCGCGGCGGTCGAGACCATGGGGCTCGACCTCGAGGTCGAGGCCACCAGCGGCACCGTCGGTTTTGTCGACGGCGCAGCGGTCGCGACCGAGGCCGTCGAGGGCAGCGGGGCCGACCTCGAGGAGTCGACCGAGCTCATCCGCGACACGTGGCTCACCGCGACCCGCCCGCTCGTGCTCCCGACCGAGCCGATCGAGCCCGACATCAACCAGGCCGAGACCGACGAGGCGTACGCGGTGGCCCAGACGGTCGCCTCGGCGCCCGTGACCGTCGCGGTGGCCGACCAGGTCGCCGAGATCCCGGTCGACGTGATGACGGCAGCCGCGTCGATGGCCCCCGTCGACGGGGCCCTGCAGCTGACCTTCGACGGGGAGCTCCTGGTCCAGGACGTCGTCGCACGCACCACCGACCTGCTCTCCGACGCGGCCGACGCCAAGTTCGTGTTCGTCGACGGGGCTCCGCAGATCGAGGCGGGCCTGCCCGGCACGACCCTCGACCCCGAGGCTCTCGCGGCAGCGGTCCAGACCGCTGCGACCGGTGAGGACCGCACCGCCCCGGTCGAGCTCGTGGAGAGCGACCCTGCCCAGTCGACCGAGGCCCTCGAGGCTCTCGGCGTGACCGAGATCGTGTCGCAGTTCGCCACCCCGCTGACCAACGAGCCCGTGCGCACGGAGAACCTCCGGGTCGCGGCCGAGCGCGTCACCGGCACCCTGGTGCTGCCCGGCGAGGAGTTCGACCTCACCCAGGTGATCGGGCCCATCACGGCGGCGAACGGCTACCAGGCCGCGCACATCATCTCCAACGGCCAGATCGTCGACGGCATCGGCGGCGGCCTCTCGCAGATGTCGACCACCACGTACAACGTCGGCTTCTTCGCCGGGATGGTCGACCTCGAGCACCGCCCGCACAGCTACTGGTTCGACCGGTACCCCGAGGGGCGCGAGTCCACCCTGGCCGTCGGCCAGATCAACATGCGGTGGCGCAACGACTCGCCCTACGGCGTGCTCATGCAGTCCTACATCGCGGACGGCAAGCTGCACGTGGTGGCGTGGAGCACCCCGTACTACACGGTCACCGACAGCACGAGCTCGCGGTCGGACGTCGTGGCGGCGACCGTCGAGCACAAGTCAGGCCCGGGCTGCGTCGCGCAGAGCCGCGGCAACAGCGGGTTCTCCGTCTCGATCTCCCGCACGGTGACGATCACCGCGACCGGCGAGAAGGTCATCGACGAGACCAACTCCTGGCGGTACCGTCCGCAGAACGGCGTCGTCTGCGACGCGCCGCCCCCCGCAGAGCCCGAGGCGCCCGACGCGTCCGAGGGCTGACCTGCTCCACCCGAGTGGCCCGAGAGGCCCGACACAGGCGAGGAACACACCCATGCTCGGCAAGAGTGCCCGCGAGTCCGGTCCGCACGCACGGCGGGCCGCCACCCTGGGCGGATGGTCCGAGCCCGACGTCGACATGCTCGACCTCGGGTCCACGTCGGCGACGCTCTCGACCGTCGCCCACCTCGACAACCTCTCGGCGGTCGTGCACATCGGCCACCCCGCGCAGCCCACCCCCGAGCTGGAGCGGACCCTCCTCTCGAGCGACCGGTCGCTCATGCTCACCTCGGCGGTCGCCGTCCCCTCGGAGTGGGTCTGGGTCGGTCGGACCGCTGAGGCCACCGGCGTCGCGATCGTCGACGAGTCGGGGATGCGGGACTGCCGCCACGCCCTGCGCACCATGGGCGTGAGCCCGCACCTCGTGCCCACCACCACGTCGGTCGCCGAGCGCATCCAGCTCGCCGGCGAGCACGGGACGCTCGTGGTCGAGCGCTCGGCCACACCGGCCGGCTTCCAGGAGCTCCCTGGCAGCGCCGGCCTCCAGGCCGTCCCGCTGCTCTGGTACGGCCTGCTCGAGACCTCCACCCTCCCCGGCTTCGACAGCCCCGCCCAGGTGTGGCTCGCCTTCGGCCCGCGCGACGACCACCGTGGGTCGCTCCAGCAGTCGCTCGGCGTCTTCGCGGCGGCAGAGATCGACCTCCAGCACCTGCGCAGCCAGCGGTCGCAGGCCGGTCCCCACGTGTTCCTCACCTCCTTCACCTGCGCGAGCTCCGCCGCCCTCGAGGGCGTCCTCGCCGAGTTCGCGGCCCGTGGCGTGGAGCACCGCGTGCTGGCGGTCCTGCCCGGCCACAGCTTCTCGCCCGGGCCCGACGCGCTGACCCCGGTCTGGTCGGGCACCGAGGTCGCCGTCCCGTGAGCGACGGGTTCGCGCCACCCGCACCTGTCCCTGCAGCCGCTCAGCCCGGGGCCACCACCGAGGTGCGCCGTCTCGCGTACCTCGGCCCGGAGGGAAGCTTCACGCACCAGGCCGCCTCGGGCTGGGCGGCCCCCGGCGCGACGGAGCTGCTCCCGCTGCGCACCGTCCCCGAGGTCTTCGCGGCGGTCGCCGCGGGGGAGGTGAGCCACGGAGTCGTGGCCATCGAGAGCTCGGTCGAGGGCTACGTCGTGCCCTCGCTCGACGCGATCGTCGCGTCGTCCGAGGTCGTCGCGGTCGACGAGGCCTTCGTGGAGATCACCTTCGACGCCTTCGTGCTCCCCGGCGCGGACGTCAGCCCGACCCAGGCGACGGCGCACCCCCACGGGCTCGCGCAGTGCCAGGGCTTCGTCGACGACCACGGGCTGCTTCCCGTCCCGGCCACGTCCAACGCCGCGGCGTGCCGGGACATCGCACCCGGTCAGGTGGCCCTCGGACCACCGCTGTGCGGTGACCTCTACGGCCTCACGCGCTGGGCCACCGCCGTCGAGGACTTCGCCGGGGCGCGGACCCGGTTCCTGCTGCTCGCCCGGCGGGACGACGCCCCGGTCCCCGACCGCGCCGACCCGTTGACGGCCTGGCGCTCGATGCTCGCCGTCACGCCGCACGTCACCGGACCCGGCGTGCTCGCGCGGATCACGGAGGCCTTCGGTGCACGCGGGGTCAACATGTCGAGTCTCATCACCCGGCCGGTCAAGGCGCTCGAGGGCCGCTACGTCTTCATCCTCACCGTCGACGCCGCACCGTGGTCGGCCGACCTGCGCGAGGTCCTCTCCGGGCTGCTCGCCGCGGGGGACTCGGTCAAGACGCTCGGGGTCGTCCCCGCCCGCGGGGAGCTCGACGACACCGTCGCCGTCGACCGCGTCCCGACGGGCAGCGTGCGCGCCGGCTCGACCGAGGCACAGCAGCGCCGGGCGCTGCTGTGGGGGAGCGGAGCATGACCGGACACGTCGCCGTGGTGGGGCTCGGCCTCATCGGCGGCTCAGCCGCGCAGACCCTCGTCGCGCAGGGCTGGCGCGTCACCGGCTGGGACCCTGACGCCCCGACCCGCGGGCTCGCCCGCGAGGCAGGCGTCGAGGTCGTCCCCACCCTCGAAGGGCTCGCGGCGGCCGGTGCGAGCATCGTCGTGCTCGCGGTGCCGCTCCGCGCCGTCCGCAGCACGGTCGAGCGGCTCGCCCCGGTCCTCCCGGAGAGCGCCGTCCTCACGGACGTGGCCAGCGTCAAGGAGCCGGTCCGCGACGCGGTCCGCGCCGCCGGCCTCGACCGTCGGTACGTCGGGGCGCACCCGATGGCCGGCACCGAGCACAGCGGCTTCGCGGCCTCGGACCCGGAGCTGCTGCGCGGGGCGCGCTGGGCGCTGACGGTCGACCCGACCACCGACCTCGAGGCGTTCCTCGCGGTCGCCGGCATGGTCACCTCGGCCTTCGCCGGCGTCGTGCACCCGCTCGCCGACGCCGTGCACGACGAGGCCGTGGCCCTCGTGAGCCACGTGCCGCACGTGGTCGCCACGGAGCTCCTCAACCTCGTGGTCGGCTCACCGGTGTCCGAGGTGGCGCAGGGTCTCGCGGCGGGGAGCTTCAGAGACGGTACGCGGGTGGCACGGACGACCCCCCGCCGCACGCAGGCGATGGTCACCGACAACGCCGCCTGGGTCTCGGCAGCGCTGAGGCTCACCGCCCGTGACCTGGTCGCGCTGGCGGACACGCTCGACGCGAACGGCTCGACCGACGCGTTCTTCGACCGTGCTGACGTGCTCCGTGCGGGCGGGGCGGCGGGCGAGACCCGGCAGACCGTCGAGGTGGTGCTGGACGACGGCTGGCAGCACGGGCTCGCGGAGCGCGGCCGGCAGGGGGCCCGGCTCGTCGCGGTCGACGCGGCACGACGCTCCGTCGTCCTCAGCGAGGCGCTGCCCACGCCGCAGGCGGGCTCCGCCGAGGCCTGACACCTGAGTCCTGAGGGCTCAGGTGTACCGGAGGGCGGTCAGCCGTCTCGTGGACGACGGCGCGCCGGCGCCGGCGGCACCACCTTGCCGGTCGCGATGGTCCCGACGGGGACCTCGACGGTCCCGGACCGGGTCTCGAGGGTGAGGGCGTCCGCGGTGCGAGCCGTGACCGTCCCCAGCACGTCCGTGTAGAGGTGGGTCGAGCCGGCGGGGAGCCGGGTGCGCACCATGACCCGGACGCCGGGCTCCCAGCCCTCCCAGACGCCTCGCTCCGGTGGCGCCGTCGTGACGTCGTCCGGCTCGCTCGGGTGGTCTGTCGGGAAGGTCACAGGTCCTCGGGGTGGGTCGGTGCGGGCACCGGAGACGCGCGGTGCGGATCTAGGCGATAATAGAGCGTCGTTGTCCAGGCACGCCCATCGCCTGGACTCGCCCCCGGGAAGGACATCGAAGTGACCTACGTGATCGCGCAGCCCTGCGTCGACGTCAAGGACAAGGCGTGCATCGAGGAGTGCCCCGTGGACTGCATCTACGAGGGCAAGAGGTCGCTGTACATCCACCCCGACGAGTGCGTGGACTGCGGTGCGTGCGAGCCGGTGTGCCCGGTCGAGGCGATCTACTACGAGGACGACGTGCCCGACGAGTGGTCGGAGTACTACAAGGCGAACGTGGAGTTCTTCGACGACCTCGGCTCGCCCGGCGGCGCAGCCAAGATGGGCGAGATCGACAAGGACCACGCCGTCATCCTCGCCCTGCCCCCGCAGGCCTGAGGCACGCCGGTGGGCTTCGCGGACCTCAGCGACCTCCCGTTCCCCTGGGACACCCTCGCGTCGGCAGCAGCCCGCGCGCGTTCTCACCCCCGGGGCATCGTCGACCTGTCGGTCGGCACGCCGGTCGACGCGACGCCGTCGCTCGTCCAGGACGCCCTCGCCGCCGCCGGTGACGCCCACGGGTACCCCACGACGCACGGCACCGCCGTGCTGCGCGAGGCGGTCTCGGCGTGGTTCGCCCGCCGTCGCGGCGTCGTCGGGCTCGACCCGGCAGCCGTCCTGCCGACGGTCGGCTCCAAGGAGCTCGTCGCGCTCCTCCCGTCGCTGCTGAGGCTCGGCCCCGGCGACGTGGTCGTGCACCCCTCGGTCGCGTACCCGACCTACGACGTCGGCGCCCGCCTCGCGGGTGCCACGGCGGTGGCGTCCTCCGACGTCGACGAGTGGGAGGGGCGCAGCGACGTCCGTCTCGTCTGGGTGAACTCTCCGGGGAACCCGACCGGAGAGGTGCTGTCGGTCGCCGAGCTGGCCCGCGTGGTCGCGGCCGCCCGTGCCGTCGGCGCGGTCGTGGTGAGCGACGAGTGCTACGCCGAGCTCGCCTGGGACGAGCCCTGGGCCGGGTCCGGCGTCCCGAGCATCCTCGACCCGCGGGTCAACGGCGGCTCGCACGAGGGGCTGCTCGCCGCGTACTCGCTGTCCAAGCAGTCCAACCTCGCCGGGTACCGCTCCGCCTTCGTGGCCGGCGACGGCGCCCTCGTGGCACGGCTGCTCGAGCTCCGCAAGCACATGGGCATGATCGTCCCCGCCCCCGTCCAGGCGGCGACCGCGGTCGCGCTCGGGGACGACGCGCACGTCGCGGCGCAGCGCGAGACGTACCGCCGGCGCCGTGAGGTCCTGCTGCCCGCGCTGCGGTCCTCCGGTCTCGAGGTCGACGGGTCGCACGCCGGGCTCTACCTCTGGAGCCGCCCGGCGTCGGCCGCGCCCGGAGACCCGGTGGCGTGGGAGACGGTCGACATGCTCGCCGGTCTCGGGATCCTCGTCGCCCCGGGCACCTTCTACGGCACGGCGGGTGCCGCGCACGTGCGCGTGGCCCTCACGGCCACCGACGAGCGCGTCGCGGAGGCCGCTGCGCGCCTGACCGCAGGCTGAGAGTGTGACCTGTCTCACGGTCGGTTTAGGTCGTTCGGCCCTTCACTGATTGGGCACAAGCCTTCGGTGCCAGGTACCGTCGCAGTGGGCCAGTGTCGTCCTCACCCAGGTCGACGCCGGCAGTCAGCGGCGCCCTCCGGCGTCGAGCAGGAGGAGCACCGCTCTGCCCGACAGGGTGGTGCCGCGTGCGCAGGAAGGAAGCTATGTCGGACTCTCAGACACCTACCGTCACCCTCGACGTCGACGGACGGTCACAGGTGCTCCCCGTCGTCCCGGCGACAGACGGCAACGACGGGATCGTCGTGTCGTCGCTGCTGCGCGAGACGGGCATGGTGACCGTCGACCCCGGGTTCATGAACACCGCCTCGTGCGAGTCGGAGATCACGTACATCGACGGCGACGCAGGGATCCTCCGCTACCGCGGGTACCCGATCGACCAGCTCGCCGAGAAGTCCACCTTCCTCGAGGTGGCCTACCTCCTCATCCACGGCGAGCTGCCGAGCAAGAGCGAGGGCGAGGCCTTCGTCGAGCGCGTCAACCGCCACACGCTCGTCCACGAGGACTTCCGCACCTTCATGGGGACCTTCCCGCGCGACGGTCACCCCATGGCCGTGATGTCGTCGGCGATCAACGCGCTGTCGACGTTCTACCCGGAGTCCCTCGACCCCTTCGACGACGAGACGATCGAGCTCGCCACGGTGCTCCTGCTCGCCAAGTCGCGAACCATCACCTCGTACCTGCACCGCCGCCGCGTCGGCGAGCCGCTGCTGTACCCGGACTACTCTCGCGGCTATGTCGACGACTTCCTGCGGATGACCTTCGCCGTCCCGTACCAGCAGTACGACTCCGACCCCACGGTCGTCGACGCGCTCGACAAGCTGCTCATCCTGCACGCCGACCACGAGCAGAACTGCTCGACGTCGACGGTCCGCATCGTCGGCTCGAGCCACGCGAACCTGTACGCCTCCGTGGCTGCCGGCATCAACGCGCTCTCCGGCCCGCTGCACGGCGGCGCCAACGAGTCCGTGCTCAAGATGCTCCAGTCGATCCAGTCCTCGGACTACGACGTCGACACCTTCATGACCAAGGTGAAGAACAAGGAGGACGGCGTCCGCCTCATGGGCTTCGGCCACCGGGTCTACAAGAACTACGACCCGCGCGCGGCGATCGTCAAGAAGAGCGCGGACGCCGTGCTCCAGACGCTCGGCAAGCGCGACGAGCTCCTCGACATCGCGCTGCAGCTCGAGGAGATCGCCCTCAACGACGACTACTTCATCGAGCGCAAGCTCTACCCCAACGTGGACTTCTACACGGGGCTCATCTACAAGGCGATGGGCTTCGAGCCCGCGATGTTCACGCCGCTCTTCGCCCTCGGCCGCATGCCCGGCTGGATCGCCCAGTGGCGCGAGATGATGAAGGACCCGCAGACCAAGATCGGCCGCCCGCGCCAGATCTACACCGGCGCCACCGAGCGCGACTACCGCCCCGTCTCGGAGCGCTGAGCAGGTCTGACCCGCTCGATCAGCACCGACGACGACGCCCGCCCTGCCCTCTGGCACGGCGGGCGTCGTCGTCGCTGGTGGTCCTGGCTCGAGGGTCAGCCCGCTGCAGGCAGGGTGAGGCGCACCTGTCCCTCGGGCACGGCCGCAGCCGGGTCGACCGTCGTCCACGCGCGGGACGTGCGGTCCCACCGTGCGTCGCCGACCGAGACCGTCTGGACCCCTGTCGCCGAGGCGGTCGCGACGGACCAGGACCCGAGCGCCTGCGCGACGGCGTCGACCGGGTCCCGGCCGCTGAGCGGCGCGGCGTCGAGCACCACGGAGAGACCGTCACCGCGGCTCGCGACCCCGTCGCCGAGGTCTCGGGCCACGCGTGCCTCGACCGTCGCCAGCGCCGCGTCGACGCTCGTCGGGTTCCCCGCCTCGACCCGCGCGGCGTCGGGGAGCGTGCAGGTGATCCCGGCCGGAGTCTGCCCGCGGAGCGCGGCGGCCCAGGCCCGCGAGCGGGACTCGTGCTGGGCGTAGGCGTCCGGGAACCCGGAGCGCTGGACGGCCTGGGCGGCCACCGTCACGGGGAGGTCGAGGTAGCCGTCGACCGTCTCCAGGCCCTCGTAGAACTTGGTGGTGGAGTAGACGGGGTCCATGATCTCCTCGATCGTGCCCCAGCCCTGCGACGTGCGCTGCTGGAACAGCCCGACCGAGTCACGGTCCCCGTAGTCGATGTTGACCAGGCTCGACTCCTGCAGCGCCGTCGCGAGCCCGATCGTCGCCGCGCGCGCCGGCATCTCACGGCGCAGCGACATGGTGGCGATGAGCGCCGCGTTGTCGGCCTGCGTGACCGAGAGCCGCCACGAGGTGTCGTCGAGGGTCGCGACGCAGCCCTGACGTTCCGAGGCCTGGGGCTGCACCCGGTCGAGGAAGAAGACCACCCCGCCGACCGCGAGGCCGCCGAGGGCGACCACCGAGACCGTCGTCAGCAGGGCGCGCCGGATCGCGGCGCGCCGCGAACGGGCCGCGCGCGCCGTGCGCGCGGCCGTCCGTGGGGGCCGGGTGCGTGGTGGTGCCACGGCTAGTTGGCGTGCAGCGCGGCGTTCAGCTCGATGCCGACGCCGTCCCGGGCGACGGCCTCGACCCCGCCCGTGAGCGAGTTGCGGCGGAACAGCAGGTTGTCCCGGCCGGAGAGCTCACGGGCCTTGACCACGGCGGGGCCGCCGTCGGGCCCGGAGGTGGAGCCGACCAGGGTGACCTTGCTGCCCGCGGTGAGGTAGAGGCCCGACTCGACGACGCAGTCGTCGCCGAGCACGATGCCGAGCCCGGCGTTGGCCCCGAGGAGCGAGCGTCGTCCGATCGAGACGACCTGGGTGCCGCCGCCGGAGAGGGTCCCCATGATCGAGGCGCCGCCACCGATGTCGCTGCCGTCGCCCACGACCACGCCGGCCGAGATACGGCCCTCGACCATGGAGGTGCCGAGCGTCCCCGCGTTGAAGTTGACGAAGCCCTCGTGCATGACGGTCGTGCCGGACGCGAGGTGCGCGCCGAGGCGGACCCGGTCGGCGTCGGCGACGCGGACGCCGGACGGCACGACGTAGTCGACCATGCGGGGGAACTTGTCGATGCCGAAGACCGTCACCGGGCCACGGGCGCGCAGCCGGGCGCGCACCAGGTCGAAGCCGTCGACCGCGCACGGCCCGTGGTTGGTCCACACGACGTTGGTGAGCACGCCGAACAGCCCGTCGAGGTTCTGCCCGTGGGGTGCCACGAGCCGGTGGGAGAGCAGGTGCAGGCGCAGGTAGGCGTCGGTCGCGTCCGTCGGGGCCTCGTCGAGGTCGATCTCGACCTGGACGAGGACCAGGTCGACGCCGCGGTCCTCGTCGCGGCCCACGAGGGCCGCGAGCTCGGCGGGCTCGGTGGCGTCCTCCGGTGCGTGGCCGAGAGCGGGGCTCGGGTACCAGACGTCGAGGACGGTCCCTGCGGTCGTGACGGTGGCCAGGCCGTGGCCCCAGGCGGAGCGTGAGGTCGATGAAGTCATGGTGCTCAGCCTATGCGGCGGCGCGTGGAGGCCGTGTGCAGGTGCCGACGGGCGAGACCTGCTGGGCGTCCCGCCCTGGGTGCGCGCTAGGGTCGGGCAGGTGACCTCCCAGACTCCTGCTCCCGCCGACCGTCCCGTGCTCGACCTCACCGGAGGCGTGGTCGAGCTCACCCGGGCCCTCTGCGACATCCCCTCGGTGAGCGGCGACGAGCGTGCCGTCGCCGACGCGGTGGAGGCGGCGCTCTCGGGCCTCACGCACCTCGAGGTCGTCCGCGACGGCGACGCCGTGGTCGCGCGGACCACGCTGGGCCGCGCAGAGCGCGTGGTCGTCGCCGGGCACCTCGACACGGTCCCGGTCGCCGACAACCTCCCCGTGCGCGTCGTGGGCGAGGGTGTCCACGCCGAGCTCTGGGGACGGGGGACCGTCGACATGAAGGGCGGCGTCGCCGTCCAGCTCGCGCTGGCCGCCGAGCTCGTGGAGCCGACGCGCGACGTCACCTGGGTGTTCTACGACCACGAGGAGGTCGAGTCCTCCCTCAACGGTCTCGGCCGCATCGTCCGGACCCGACCCGAGCTGCTCGAGGGCGACTTCGCCGTGCTCTGCGAGCCCACGGCCGCGGGGATCGAGGGCGGCTGCAACGGCACCCTGCGCGTCGAGGTCCGCGTCCCCGGGGAGGCCGCGCACTCGGCGCGCTCCTGGATGGGGACCAACGCGATCCACGGGGCGGCCGAGGTCCTGACCCGGCTCGCCGCGTACGAGCCGGCCTCGACCGAGGTCGAGGGGCTCGTGTTCCGCGAGGGCATGAACGCCGTCGGCGTGCGCGGCGGCATCGCCGGGAACGTCATCCCGGACGAGTGCGTCGTGACCGTGAACTTCCGCTTCGCGCCGTCGCGCTCGCTCGCCGAGGCGGAGCAGCACACGCGCGACCTCTTCGAGGGCTTCGACGTCACGGTCACCGACGCGGCGGCCGGGGCCCGCCCCGGGCTCGACGCGCCGCTCGCCGTCGACTTCACCGAGGCGGTGCTCGAGGTCACCGGCGGCGCCCCCGCCCCCAAGTACGGCTGGACGGACGTGGCGCGCTTCTCCGAGCTCGGCGTCCCCGCGGTGAACTTCGGCCCCGGTGACCCGCTGCTCGCCCACAAGGACGACGAGCACTGCCCGGCGTCGCAGATCGTGCTCTGCTACGAGGCGCTGCGCACCTGGCTGCTGCGCTGACCTCTCGGGACGTCGGTCGGTCGGCCCGCCGCCGGGCCGACGGGCCAGCCGGCGGTGGTGTTCACCGCACGTCTGCGAGACCGCCTCCTGACGTTCGCCCGGCCGGTCCTGTGTCGCACCTGGTGGGCGGCCCGTGAGCACGTAGGCTCGGACCATGACGGACGAAGGACTGGCACAGACCGGGACCGGCTACCGCAAGGGACCGGTGATCCTCCGGGGGCAGCAGATCCCCGCGCAGACCACGGACCAGCGCCTGCTCGACAGGCAGCACGACACGGAGTGGGTGCACTCCGACCCGTGGCGCGTCATGCGGATCCAGAGCGAGTTCGTCGAGGGCTTCGGCGCCCTCGCCGAGGTCGGCCAGGCCGTGAGCGTGTTCGGCTCGGCACGGACGCCGCGGGACCACCCCGACTACGAGCTCGGTGTCGCTGTCGGTCGCGGTCTGGTGGACCGCGGCTACGCGGTCATCACCGGTGGCGGCCCCGGGATCATGGAGGCCGCCAACAAGGGCGCCCGCGAGGCGGGCGGCCTCTCGGTCGGGCTGGGCATCGAGCTCCCCTTCGAGCAGGGCATGAACGAGTACGTCGACCTCGGCGTGAACTTCCGCTACTTCTTCGCCCGCAAGACGATGTTCGTCAAGTACGCCTCCGGGTTCGTGGTGCTGCCCGGCGGGTTCGGGACGCTCGACGAGATGTTCGAGGCGCTGACGCTGGTGCAGACGCACAAGGTGACCGAGTTCCCGATCGTGCTCGTGGGCAAGGACTACTGGACCGGCCTCCTCGACTGGCTGAGCACCGCGGTCCTCGAGCGCGGGATGATCCACGCCAAGGACCTCGCGCTGTTCTCGATCGTCGACGACGCCGACGAGGCCGTGCGCATCGTGTGCGACCGGAACGAGGAGCTCCGCGCCCGCGAGCAGGCTGCCGCCGACGAGACCGCGGCCGCCGAGTCCAGCGCCGAGACGGTCGACGAGGCGTCACGGCCGGCAGCCGGTTGACCACCCCAGGGCAGCCGCCGGCCGGGGCGGCGCTCCCGCCCCGGGCGGCCGCGCTCGTGCTGCGCGGGCGGACCGTCGGGGCGACGTCGGCCGCGATCATGGCCATCGTCAACCGGACGACGGACTCCTTCTACTCGGGTGCCCGGCAGGCGGACGACACCGAGGCGCTCCGCGCGGTCGAGCGCGCCAGCCTCGAGGGTGCCGAGATCGTCGACGTCGGGGGAGTCCGTGCCGGGACCGGGCCGGAGGTGACGGTCGCGGAGGAGATCCGCCGGACCGTCCCGTTCGTCGAGCGCGTCCGGGCCGAGTTCCCCGACATGCTCGTCAGCGTCGACACCTGGCGGTCCGAGGTGGCCCGGGAGGTCCTGGGTGCGGGGGCCGACCTGCTCAACGACACCTGGGCCGGTCACGACCCCGGCCTGGTCGAGGAGGCGGGACGTGCCGGCGCGGGCGTCGTGTGCTCCCACACCGGGGGAGCGGTCCCGAGGACGGACCCCTTCCAGGTCCGGTACCCCGTGCCGCTCGACGCCCCGGCCGGCACCGACCCCCGGGACGGGGTGGTCCTGGACGTCCTCGCCACCCTCGCGGCGGCGGCGCGGCGCGCGGTGGCCTGCGGTGTCCCGCGCGAGTCCGTGCTGGTGGACCCCACCCACGACTTCGGCAAGAGCACCTGGCACTCGCTCCACCTGCTGCGCAGCACCGGACGTCTCACCGGGCTCGGTTTTCCCGTGCTCATGGCCCTGTCGCGCAAGGACTTCGTGGGCGAGACGCTCGACCTCCCGGCCGAGGACCGGCTCGAGGGGACGCTGGCCGCGACCGCGCTGGCCGCGTGGATGGGGGCGACGGTCTTCCGCGCGCACGACGTCCGGGCGACCCGGCGCGTGCTCGACATGACCGCCGCGGTGCGCGGCGACGAGGCTCCCGCCCGGGTCCTGCGCGGCCTCGTCTGACCCGGACGAGGGAGGTCCGGGCGCCCTGGAGACGACCGTGCGGGGATCCTGCGGCGCGTCGCCGCACGACGAGGGCGCAGGTCACACCCGGGGTGAACTAGAATATGGCTCGAGACACACGGCGGTATCGACGGAAATGGAGAGCCACCAATGGCTGCGATGAAGCCCCGTACGGGTGACGGCCCCCTCGAGGTCACCAAAGAAGGACGCGGGATCGTCATGCGCGTCCCCCTCGAAGGTGGAGGCCGCCTCGTGGTCGAGCTCAACGCCGTCGAGGCGGGCGAGCTGGGCGAGGCCCTGAAGGCAGTAGTGGGCTGACCTTGGCTCCTCGCACCACGTTCTCGGCCTCGGCCACCGCCCGCGAGGGCATCGGGCGCGGTCTGCCCGAGGTGGTCGTCGCCGACGGCTCGCTCGCGTCCTGCACGTTCCTCGGCGACGTCGACGCTGTCGCCGTGGCCGTCGGGTCGCCCGTCGAGGGCGACGACGAGCTGCAGCCCCGGGCGGGCACGGTCGACGCCTCGACGCGCTACGGCGTCGACCTGGCCGAGCTCGCAGAGCGGGCCTCGTTCACCGGCGCCGCCGGGACGACGCACACCATCGACCTCCCGCGGGTCCACGTGGGCTCGGGTGCGTCCCTGCCCTGGGTCGACCTCCCGCACCGGATCGTGTTCGTCGGTGTCGGGCGCGAGAGCACCGGCGACCTCCGCCGAGCCGGGGCCGCGCTCGCGCGTGCCACCCGCGGTCTCGAGCGCGTCCTCACCCCGGTCGCCGCGTCGGGCGACGCGTCCGCGACCCGCGCCCTCGTCGAGGGATACCTGCTCGGTGCCTACACCCCGGTCCGCCTCTCGGCGCAGGACCCGGCCCCCGGGCCCGCCGAGCAGCTCGTGCTCCTCGGCGACGCCGCCCAGGACGCGGTCGACCAGGCGACGCAGAGCGCGTGGGCCACGTGGTTGGTCCGCGACCTCGCCGCGACCCCCTCGAACATCAAGTCCCCGGAGTGGTTCGCCGACCGGGCCGTCGACCTCGCACAGGCCGAGGGGCTCGACGTGACCGTGCTCGACGTCCCGGCCCTCGAGGGCCAGGGCTTCGGCGGTGTGCTCGCGGTCGGGCGCGGCTCGGCCCGCCCGCCGCGCCTCGTGACCGTCACCTACACCCCGGTCGAGGGTGACGGCGGGCAGCACGTCGTGCTGGTCGGCAAGGGCATCACCTACGACACCGGCGGTCTCTCGATCAAGCCGCGCGAGGCCATGGTGCCGATGAAGACCGACATGGCCGGTGCCGCCGTCGCGCTCGCCGCGGTCCTCGGTGCGTCCCGCGCGCGCGTCCGCCACACGGTCACGGCGGTCCTCCCGCTGGCCGAGAACCACGTCGGCGGCTCCTCGTTCCGCCCCGGCGACGTGCTGCGGCTCTACGGCGGCACGACCGTCGAGGTCGCCAACACCGACGCAGAGGGCCGTCTGGTGCTGGCCGACGCGCTCGCCTACGCCGACGCGACCCTGGACCCCGACGTGCTCGTCGACGTGGCGACCCTCACCGGTGCCGCGAGCGTCGGCCTCGGGCGTGGCCACGCCGCTCTCTTCAGCCAGGACGCCGGTCTCGTGGCCGACGTCGAGGCCGCCGGTCGGGAGACCGGTGAGCCGGTGTGGCACATGCCGCTCGTCGAGGACTACGTGCCGGCGCTGCGGTCCTCGGTGGCCGACCTCCGGCACGTCCCGGCCGACCCGCAGGGCGGTGGCGCGGTGACGGCCGCGCTGTTCCTCAGGTCCTTCGTGGGCGAGCGCCGGTGGCTCCACCTCGACATCGCGGGCCCGGCTCGCGCGACCTCGCGGCGGCACGAGGTGCCCGCCGGTGCGACCGGCTACGGGGCACGTCTGGTCCTGAGGTTCCTCGAGACCCTGCGCTGACGGCAGCGGCAGCCGGATAGGCAGCCGCTGCGCGGGTGATCAGGCGGGAGCGGCGCGCTTGACCGAGACGAGCAGGCCGTCGCCGACCGGGAGCAGCGCAGAGAGCATCTGGTCGTCGTCACGGAGCCTGCGGCCGATCTCGCGGACCGCGGTCGTCGTCTCGTCGCGGCGGGCCGGGTCGGCCACGTTCCCGCCCCACAGGGCGTTGTCGACCACGAGCATCCCGCCCTCGCGCAGCAGACGCTGGGCCTGGTCCACGTACAGGGCGCAGCTGGTCTCCGCGGCGCTCACGAGGACGAGGTCGTAGGCGCCGTCGGTCAGGCGGGGGAGCACGTCGAGCGCCCTGCCCGAGATCGCCCGGGCCCGGGTCGGGCGGATCCCGGCCTCGGCGAAGGCGGCCTTGGCGGCACGCTGGTGCTCGACCTCGCCGTCGATCGTGGTGAGGACACCGTCGGGGAGCATGCCCCGCAGCAGCGAGAGGCTCGCGACGCCGGTGCCCGTCCCGACCTCGACGACGGACCGGGCCCCGAGGGCAGCGGTGAGCAGCGTGAGGGCTGCCCTCGAGCCGGGGAGCATGGCGTGGCACCCGAGCTGTGCGGCGCGACCGCGGGCTCGCAGGAGCACCTCGTCCTCGGTGACGAAGTCCTCGGCGTACGCCCAGCTCTGAGCTCTGTCGGCGGAGATGGTGTCCTCCAGGGGGTCGTGGACGGGTGCCTGACGCTCCAGATCGTACCGTCGCACGGGGGCCCCGCGTGGGAGCCGGGTGCGTGCGCCGGGCCGTCACGTGTGCGCAGCAGGTGAAGGTTCGTGCTGCGGTGCGGCGCCAGGGCCCTGGTGCTGGGACACTGGGGAGGTGCACGATCCCTCTGACCATCCGGTCCCCTCCACGTCTGCGCCTGCTGCCACGCCCCCCGCGGCGGTGACCGCCCACGCGGTCCTCCGCGACGTGCCCGTCGAGGAGCACGTCGGGGCGCCCCTCGCGGCGCCCGGCACCACGGCACCGGCAGAGCCTGCCGCGGACCTGGCTGCCTGGCGGCCTCCGAGCTGGGAGTCGGTCGTGCGGGACCACTCGTCGCGGGTGTACCGGCTCGCCTACAGGCTCACGGGGAACCAGCACGACGCCGAAGACCTCACGCAGGAGGTCTTCATCCGGGTGTTCCGCTCGCTGAGCAGCTACACGCCCGGGACCTTCGAGGGGTGGCTGCACCGGATCACGACCAACCTCTTCCTCGACCAGGCGCGGCGGCGCCAGCGGATCCGGATGGACGCCATGGGCGACGACTCCTCCGGGTACCCGGCACGCGGCGAGCTCCACGACCCTGTCCGCGGCTACGAGCACGCGAACCTCGACCACGACGTACAGCGCGCGCTCGACGCGCTCGCCCCGGAGTACCGCGCCGCGGTGGTGCTGTGCGACATCGAGGGGCTCTCCTACGAGGAGATCGCGGTCACCCTCGGCATCAAGCTCGGCACCGTGAGGTCGCGGATCCACCGCGCCCGGTCGCAGCTGCGCCTCGCGCTCGCCGACAGGGCACCGCGTCGCCGGTCGCCCGAAGGCACGGCGGCCGAGGCAGACGGCGAGCTCTCGCTGCACGGAGCCCGGGCCGCGGACGGCGCTGCGTGAGCGCGCACCTGGGGGACTGGGTGAGCGCGCTCGTCGACAACCAGCTCGCGCCTGCGGACCGGGAGAGGTGCCTCGCCCACCTCGCGGCCTGCCCGGTGTGCGCGCGCGAGGTGGAGGACGCCCGTGCGGCACGGCGCGCCCTCGTGCTCGACATCGACGAGGTGCGCCCGGCCCCCGACTTCATGAGCCGTCTGCTGTCCATGTCCGAGCCGCCGGCACCGGCGGCCGGAGAGGTCGTCGGCTTCGACGAGCCCGGACGCGGTGAGGGCGGCGGCCCGCGCGCAGCGAGCGCCTCGCCGCTGGTGCCGCACGAGCAGCTCCCCCCCCGGTGGCGCGCGCTGTGCGGCGACGTCGACCACCGGGGGGGACGCCGCGGGCGCGCCGTGATCGCCGCGATCCTCGGGACCACCATGGTCACGGTGAGCCTGTTCACCCTCGGTGACCGCCCGATGGTCGCCCCCGACCGCCAGCAGACCGAGGCGCTCTCCGCCCTCGCGGCCGCCGCGCAGCTGCGCTCGAGCGACGGCCTCGTCCTCGCCTCGGGCGACGGTGCCACGGTCAGCGGACCCGGCACGGACGGCTACGACCACGAGGTGCTCGAGTGGATGTCCGAGCAGGGCTGGCCCCGCCCCGACCCGCTGCCGGACACGGTGACGGTGTCCGCGGTGCGCTACAGCGGCACCCACGACGACGTGCTCGAGGTCGACCTCGACACCCCCTTCGGCGACGTGGTGCTCCGTGAGCAGCACGGCCGGCTCGACCCCGACAAGGTGTCGGACCTCCGGACGGTCGACGCGGGCGGAGCGCCGGTCTACGTGGTCTCGGACGCCCCGGTGCACCTCGTGTGGCAGTCGTCGGACACCGTGGTCGACCTCGTGGCCCCCGGTTCCCTGGACGACGTGCTACAACTTGTGTCCACGTTCCCGGTCGACGAGTACGACCCGGGGTTCCAGGCGCGCGTCGGGCGTGGGTGGACGACACTGACAGGAGTGCTCTCGTGACCGATCCGAGCACGGACGACCCCACGAGCGAGGCCGCCGGCCCACCGTCGCAGCCGCAGGGCGACCCGGGGCGCAGCGTCCTCCCGGTCCCGCTCCCGCCTGTCCACGCGGCGCCGTCGTACCAGCCGCGTCAGGAGGGTTCGCCGACGCCCCCGGAGCACCTGCGCTACGCGCCTCCGGCTGCCCGACCGGCGACGCCCGAGCAGCCGGCCCACCCGCAGCCGGCCGAGCCGCAGGCAGGCGGGGACCGGCTGGGGGCCGAGGCCGGTGCCATCGCCGCCGAGCACGGAGCGCCGGGAGGAACAGGTCCAGACCACGAGCCGTCACCCGTCGAGACGCTCGCAGCAGGCCCGGTGGCCGACGGCGCGCAGGGCGTCCCCGTGGCACCGTCGTCCTCCCCGCTCCGACCTCCGTCCTACGCGCCCGGGGCGACCCCGAGCGCGCACTGGTTCGAGTCCGCCGCCACGCAGCAGGAGGCGCTGGTCGTGACGGGGACGCCCTCGGAGCAGCGGAAGGGTGGTCGTCGGCCCGCCGTGACCGGGCTGCTCGTCGGTGCGCTCCTGCTCGGGGCCGTCGGCGGCATCGCTGGCGAACGCGTCTGGGACGCGGTGACGGGCCCGACCGCAGGGCAGCCGCTGCCGACGGTCTCCGCGGACCCGTCGATCACCCGTCCCGACGGGTCGATCGCCGACATCGCCGCGACGGTCGCCCCGAGCGTCGTCTCGCTCTACGTCTCCGGACCGGACGGTCAGTCGACCGGCTCCGGCTTCATCATCCGCGAGGACGGCTACATCCTCACCAACAACCACGTGATCGCCGGTGCCGTGGGCGCCGGGACCATCCGCGTGACCTTCGTCGACGGCACCGAGGAGACCGCGACCCTCATCGGTCGGACGGCCGACTACGACCTCGCCGTGGTGCGCGTGGACCGCGAGGGCCTCGTGCCGCTCGTCCTCGGAGACTCGGACGCGGTCGCGGTGGGAGACCCGGTCATCGCGATCGGCGCCCCGCTCGGTCTGGACGGGACGGTGACCTCCGGGATCATCAGCGCGCTCAACCGGCCGGTCTCCGCCGGCGACGCGACCGACCAGGCCTTCATCAACGCGCTCCAGACCGACGCGGCGATCAACCCGGGGAACTCGGGCGGCCCGCTGGTCGACGGCTCGGGGCAGGTCATCGGGATCAACTCGGCGATCGCGCAGCCGCCCGGCACCTTCACGAGCGCGGGGAACATCGGGCTCGGCTTCGCCATCGGGTCCAACCAGGCGCGGCGGACTGCGCAGGAGATCATCGACACGGGCTCGGCCAGCTACCCGATCATCGGGGTGCTGCTGGACTCGGCGTACGACGGCGAGGGCGTCCAGGTGGTGCAGGACTCCCAGGGCGACCAGCCCCCGGTGACCCCCGGTGGTCCTGCCGAGGCGGCGGGCATCGCCCCGGGCGACGTGATCCTGGCCGTCGACGGCCGTCCGGTCACGCAGTCCGACGAGCTCATCGTCGCGATCCGGGCGAAGGCACCCGGCGACACTGTTGTGCTGCGCGTGCGCTCCGGCGATGATGAGCGGGACGTGTCGATAGTGCTCGACAAGGCGACGAGCGGCGAGGGTTGAGCGTGTTCGGAATCAACGGTGGTGAGGCCATCATCATCCTGGTGATCGCCGTCCTGGTGATCGGCCCGGAGCGGCTCCCCAAGTACGCCGAGCAGCTCGCCGGGCTGGTCAAGCGCGCCCGCGTGCTCATGGCCGACGCCAAGGAGAAGGTCAGCGAAGAGCTCGGGCCCGAGATCACCGACGTGGACTGGGCTCAGCTCGACCCTCGACGCTACGACCCGCGACGGATCGTCCGGGACGCGCTCCTGGACGACACCCCGGTGTCTCCCTCCAAGCCGAGCAAGCCCGCCAGGCCGACCGGGTCGCCCGCCGCCCCCTCCGCGTCCGCCGCCAAGGCGGCGGAGACCGCCGTGGGTGCCGCGACCGCAGCGGCTGCGGCCACGGGCGCAGCGGTGTCCCGCGACACGACCGACCCGACGCCGCAGGCGGGCGCCGCGCGGTGGCCTGAGCCCCAGCCGGCCCTCCAGGCCGGGGAGGCCGCGCCCTTCGACCCCGAGGCGACCTGAGCGATTCGGTAAAGCCCGCGCTTCGGTGCCAGAATGAGCGGATGGTCAACGACGTGCAGCGCCCGCGCATCCTGTCGGGCATGCAGCCCACCGACGACTCCCTCACCCTCGGCAACTACATCGGTGCGCTGACGCAGTGGGTCGCCCTCCAGGACTCGTACGACACGCTGTACATGATGGCGGACCTCCACGCGCTGACCGTCAACCCCGAGCCGGCCCGCCTGCGCGAGCGCACCCGCCGCACCCTGGCCCAGTACCTCGCGGGTGGCGTGGACCCGGAGCGCTCCACGCTCTTCGTGCAGTCGCACGTCCCCGAGCACGCGGAGCTCGCCTGGATCCTGTCGTGCCAGACGGGCTTCGGCGAGGCCAGCCGCATGACGCAGTTCAAGGACAAGGCTGCGAAGCAGGGCACCGACGGCACGACCGTCGGTCTGTTCACCTACCCGGTGCTCATGGCTGCCGACATCCTCCTCTACGGCGCGGAGCGCGTCCCCGTGGGCGAGGACCAGCGCCAGCACCTCGAGATCACCCGTGACATCGCCGAGCGCCTCAACTCCCGTTTCGGCGAGGACACCGTGGTGGTCCCGGAGGCGCACATCGTCAAGGCCGTCGCGAAGATCTACGACCTGCAGGAGCCGACCGCGAAGATGAGCAAGTCGGCGACCGGCAAGGGCGTCATCTGGCTGCTCGACGAGCCCAAGGTCTCCGCCAAGCGCATCAAGTCCGCCGTCACCGACGACGAGGCGGTCGTCCGCTACGACCCCGCCACCAAGCCGGGCGTCTCCAACCTGCTGACGATCTACTCGGCACTCTCGGGGCGCAGCGTCACCGAGCTCGAGGCCGAGTACGCGGACAAGCAGTACGGCCACCTCAAGGTGGACCTCGCCGAGGTGGTCGTCGACTTCCTCACCCCGTTCCAGGAGCGCGTCGACTCCTACCTGTCCGACCCGGCCGAGCTCGACCGTGTGCTCGCCGCGGGCTCGGAGAAGGCTCGCGAGATCGCGAGCGTCACCCTGGCCCGCGTGTACGACAAGGTCGGTCTGCTGCCCGCCTCGGGGTCGCGGTCGTGAACCTGCCCGAGCGGGTCGGGGACCAGCGCCGCATCGGCGTCTCGGTCGAGATCCCCGACCCCTTCGGCGCGCAGCTGCAGGAGGCGCGGCGGACGGCGGGAGACCCGCTCGCCGACCACATCCCGCCGCACATCACCATCCTCGGCCCGACGGTGCTCGAGCCCGGGCAGATGTCCCAGGTCGACGAGCACCTGTCCTCGATCGCGGCGCGCTCTGCGCCCTTCGTGGTGCAGCTCCGCAGCAGCGGGACCTTCCGCCCGGTCTCGCCCGTCGTGTTCGTCCAGGTGGCGCAGGGGATCGCCGAGTGCGAGTCCCTCGAGGCGATGGTGCGCTCGGGGCCGCTCGCCCAGGACCTGCGGTTCAACTACCACCCGCACGTGACGGTCGCGCACGAGGTGCCCGACGAGGCGCTCGACGCCGCCTTCGAGGCGATGGCGGGCTACGAGGCGACCTTCTCGGTCGAGTCGGTGTCGCTCTTCGAGCACGGCGACGACAGCGTGTGGCGCCCGGTCCGGGCGTACCCGCTCGGGGCGGCCTGAGCCGGACGAGCAGGCCCACCGCTGCGTAGCGCCCGCCCGCGGCAACCGTCCCCGGATGCCACGTCGCGGCCGACCTCATAGGCTCGTCCGGTGACCACCACCTCGAAGGACAGCAGGCGACCGGGTGAGGTCGCGACGGCAGAGACGCAGGACCAGGACCTCGCGGCAGACACGCACGACGAGCAGGACGTGCGCAGGAGCACCGAGAAGGCCGACGACGGCACCGAGGCACCCGTGGAGAGCCCGAGCCTGGCGCAGCGCGTCCAGGCGCTCCTCGCCTGGTGGAAGACCACCCGGCTGGCGCGGGCGCTCACCCGCTACGGGCAGGTCAACGGCGCCCTGCTGTGCGGTGGCATCGCCTACTCGGCGATCTTCTCGGTGTTCGCCGGGCTGACCATCGGCTTCACGGTGTTCATGCGCTTCCTCGGGAACAACGACGAGCTGCTCGACTCGGTGATCGACTCGGTCAACACCGCGCTGCCCGGCATGCTGCAGACGGTCTCCGGGGACTCCACGACCGGCTTGATCGATCCCCAGGAGCTCGTCACCTCGACCTCGCTGAGCGTCGCGAGCATCGTGTCGGTCGTGGTGCTGCTGGTCTCGGCGATCTCCTGCATGGGAGCCGTCCAGGTGGCCGTCCGTGCGATGTTCGGGCTCCCCCCGGGCGTCGGCAACCCGGTGCTCGTCAAGGTGCGTCAGCTGGGCGGCTTCGTGGTGATCGGGCTGGCGGTCCTGGCCTCCGCCGTGATCGGCATCGTGGTGGGCTCGGTGAGCAGCTGGCTCCTCGACCTCCTCGGCCTCGAGGGCACGGGTCGCTACCTGCTGCCCGTGCTCGGGCTCCTGGTCGCCTTCCTCGTGGACGTCGGCACCTTCGTGCTCATCGTGCGCCTGCTGTCTGCCGTGCACCCCGCACGTCGCGACCTGCTCCTGGGCGCTGTGGTCGCCGCGGTGGGCTTCGGGGTCATCCGGTTCCTGGGGACCTCCGTGGTGGCGAGCAGCGCGAGCACCAACCCGGTCCTCACCTCTTTCGCGGCGATCATCACCCTCCTCATCTGGATCAACCTGTCGGCACGGATCCTGCTGACTGCTGCTGCCATCAGCGCGGACCTGCCGCTGGAGCTGCTCGAGAAGGTCTCGGACGTCGAGGCGGCGGAGCAGGCCATCGAGCGTGCGCGGTCCGGCGAGGCAGACCCGGTGACGGCTGCCGAGGGGCGGCGGGCCGAGGTCCAGGTCGCGTCGGTGACGGTCGGACGCCGTCTGCTGACCCTCGCTGCCGCAGGCGTCGGCGGCTATCTCCTCGGGCGCCGTCGAGGCTGAGCGCGGCAGGAGCGGGCCCCGCAGACGTAGAAGAGGTCGGCACCCCAGGGGTGCCGACCTCTTCTGCGTCGTGTCCTCCGCGCCGGGGCGCCGTGGACTAGAAGGCGCGGGTGATCATCGCCCGCTTGACCTCCTGGATGGCCTTGGTGACCTCGATGCCGCGAGGGCAGGCCTCGGAGCAGTTGAAGGTGGTGCGGCAGCGCCACACGCCTTCCTTGTCGTTGAGGATCTCGAGGCGCTGCTCGGCTCCCTCGTCGCGGGAGTCGAAGATGAAGCGGTGCGCGTTGACGATGGCCGCGGGGCCGAAGTACTGACCGTCGGTCCAGAACACGGGGCAGGACGACGTGCACGCGGCGCAGAGGATGCACTTGGTGGTGTCGTCGAAGCGCTCGCGCTGCTCGGCCGACTGCAGGCGCTCGCCCGAGGGCTGGTTCCCGGTGGTGACGAGGAACGGCATGATCTCGCGGTAGGAGGCGAAGAACGGCTCCATGTCGACCACGAGGTCCTTGATCACCGGGAGGCCCTTGATGGGCTCGACGATGATGGGCTTGTCGGGGTTGACGTCCTTGAGGAGCGTCTTGCACGCCAGGCGGTTGCGGCCGTTGATGCGCATGGCGTCAGATCCGCAGATGCCGTGCGCGCAGGAGCGCCGGAAGGTGACGGAGCCGTCGTGCTCCCACTTGATCTTGTGGAGGGCGTCGAGGACGCGGTCGGTACCGTGCGCGGTGACGGTGAACTCGTCCCAGTACGCCTCGTCGCCGTGCGCCGACTCGGGGGAGTAGCGGCGGACCTTGAGGGTGACCTCGAAGCTGGGGATCTCGGGGACGGAGGAGGCCGGGGCCTCGTCGATGGTGGCAGTCATCAGTACTTACGCTCCATGGGCTCGTACCGGGTCTGCACGACGGACTTGCCGCCGAGCATGACCTTGTAGGTGTCGAAGACGCTCTGCTCGGAGAAGACGCCCTCGGTGCCGTCGACGCTCTCGACCGTGGCCGAGTCGTCGAGCGGGCGCCGGTACGCCATCGTGTGGAGCATGAACTTCTCGTCGTCGCGGTCGGGGAAGTCCTCGCGGAAGTGACCGCCGCGAGACTCCTTGCGGTTGAGGGCGCCGATGACGACGACCTCGGCGATGTCGAGGAGGAACCCGAGCTCGAGGGCCTCGAGCAGGTCCGTGTTGAACAGCCGACCCTTGTCCTGGACCGAGACGTTCTTGTAGCGGTCCTGCAGCGTGCGGATGTCCGCGAGGCAGGTGCGCAGCGACTCCTCGGTGCGGAACACCTGGGCGTTGGCGTCCATGGTCTCCTGCAGCTCACGACGGATGTCGGAGACCCGCTCGCCGTCGGGACGGCCACGCATCTCGTCGAGCGTCGCGATCACGGAGTCCGCGGCGTCCTCGGGGAGGTCCCGGAAGGTCGCGGTCTTGGCGTACGCGGCGGCGGTACGGCCGGCGCGCTTGCCGAAGACGTTGATGTCGAGGAGCGAGTTGGTGCCGAGACGGTTGGAGCCGTGGACGGACACGCAGGCGACCTCGCCGGCGGCGTAGAGGCCGCGGACGACGTCGGTGTTGTTGCGCAGCACCTCGGCGTCGACGTTGGTGGGGATGCCACCCATCGCGTAGTGCGCGGTCGGGTAGACCGGCACGGGCTCGGTGTAGGGCTCGATGCCGAGGTAGGTGCGTGCGAACTCGGTGATGTCCGGGAGCTTGGCGTCGATGTGAGCCGGCTCGAGGTGCGTGAGGTCGAGGAGGACGTAGTCCTTGTTCGGCCCGGCTCCGCGGCCCTCGCGGACCTCGTTGGCCATCGACCGGGCGACGATGTCGCGCGGGGCGAGGTCCTTGATGGTTGGGGCGTAGCGCTCCATGAAGCGCTCGCCGTCGCCGTTGCGCAGGATCCCGCCCTCGCCGCGGGCCGCCTCCGAGAGGAGGATGCCGAGGCCGGCGAGGCCTGTCGGGTGGAACTGGAAGAACTCCATGTCCTCGAGCGGGAAGCCGCGGCGCAGCGCGAGCGCCATGCCGTCACCGGTGAGGGTGTGGGCGTTCGAGGTCGTCTTGTAGATCTTGCCGGCGCCGCCGGTCGCGAAGATGATCGCCTTGGCCTGGAAGACGTGGATCTCGCCGGTGGCGAGGTCGTAGGCGACGACACCGGTCGCGTTGACCTCCTCGCCGTCGGGGACGTGCCCCTCGGAGAGGTCGTGGTCGACGATGAGGTCGAGGACGTAGAACTCGTTGAAGAACTCCACGTCCTGCTTGACGCAGTTCTGGTAGAGCGTCTGCAGGATCATGTGACCGGTGCGGTCCGCGGCGTAGCACGAGCGGCGGACGGCGGCCTCGCCGTGGTTGCGGGTGTGCCCGCCGAAGCGGCGCTGGTCGATCTTGCCCTCGGGGGTGCGGTTGAAGGGCAGGCCCATGCGCTCGAGGTCGAGGACCGCGTCGATGGCCTCCTTCGCCATGATCTCGGCGGCGTCCTGGTCGACCAGGTAGTCACCACCCTTGACCGTGTCGAAGGTGTGCCACTCCCAGTTGTCCTCCTCGACGTTGGCGAGGGCGGCGCACATGCCGCCCTGCGCCGCGCCGGTGTGGGAGCGCGTGGGGTAGAGCTTGGAGATCACGGCGGTGCGGACTTCGCCGGACGCCTCCAGGGCCGCGCGCATGCCTGCGCCGCCGGCGCCGACGATCACGACGTCGTACTGATGGGTCTGCATCGGGGTCGATGCCTCCTCGAGGCGAGTTGAGGTGTGTGTCAGTGTCTGTGGGTAGCTGCGCAGAGGGGGGCTACGCGGAGCAGAACGACGCGAGCAGCTCGGCGGGGGCGTCGACCGGGCACGGGTCGAAGGTGAAGATCACGAGCGTGCCGAGCACGGTGACCGCCACGAAGGCCGTGTAGAGCGCGACCTTGAGCCACAGCCGGACGAGGGGGCGCTCGGCGTAGTCGTTGACGATGGTGCGCACACCGTTGGTGCCGTGCATCATCCCGAGCCACAGCATGAGCAGGTCCCAGATCTGCCAGAACGGCGAGGCCCACTTGCCGCCGACGAACGCGAAGTCGATCGCGTTGACGCCGTCGCCGACCATGAGGTTGACGAACAGGTGGCCGAAGATGAGGACGAGCAGGATCACGCCGGAGGCACGCATGAAGACCCAGCCGTAGAGCTCGAAGTTGGACCGGGTGGTCCGCAGGCGCTTGTAGGGCTCGCGCGGGTCCGCGATGGTCGGGGCAGTGGCGGTCATCAGTTCCCCCCGAAGACGTGCATGAGGTGACGCGGCAGGAATCCGGCCATGGTCACGACGAAGAGGCCGATGACGACCCAGAGCATGACGCGCTGGTACCTAGGACCCTTGGCCCAGAAGTCGACCAGGATGATGCGGATACCGTTGAAGGCGTGGAAGACGATGGCGGCCACGAGGCCCGCCTCGCCGAGGCCCATGATGGGCGTCTGGTACGTGCCGATGACGGCGTTGTACGCCTCGGGGGACACACGGACGAGCGCCGTGTCGAGGACGTGGACGAGCAGGAAGAAGAAGATCAGCACGCCGGTCACGCGATGCGCGACCCACGACCACATGCCTTCGCGGCCGCGGTACAACGTGCCGGCAGGTGCACTGGGCACTGAGCGCCTCCTGTGGCGAGTCAGGGGGGCGGAACTGGCGAGTCCGGGGCTCCCGTTGTGGAACCGAGCATCCTTACCCGGCACCGTCTGTCCCACATCACTCTAGTGAACGAACTGTGGTGGTGCTGTCGAACCGGCCCTCTCGCGACGCGATGGCGGTCCGAATGTGATCTATCTCTCTCTCGTCTCGTCCTCTGGGACGCGCGGCGCGGTGCTGCGGGGCAGTTCTGCGGAGATCGAGGTCTCCTGGCCGCCTCGTGCGTCGCGGGGCTGGCGTCAACCAGGAGGTCGGTGCTCGTCCCGGGGCGGCGTCGGGCAGGGACGTGGCTGCGACGCGGGTCACTATGCTCGGTCCATGTCCTCCTCGTCGCCGCAGCCTGCCCGTCCGGACCAGCCGAGCACCCCGTTCTACGCCGTGATCCCTGCCGGCGGCGCGGGCACCCGGCTCTGGCCGCTGTCGCGGGCGGACGAGCCCAAGTTCCTGCACGACCTCACCGGGTCGGGGCGGTCGCTCATCCAGGCGACGGTCGACAGGGTCTCGCCGCTGACGGTGCCCGACGGCGTCGTGGTCGTCACGGGCACGGCGCACGCGCCGAAGATCGCCGCGCAGCTCCCCGACCTGCCGGCCGAGAACATCCTCACCGAGACGTCCCCGCGCGACTCGATGGCCGCCATCGGTCTCGCCGCCGCCGTGCTGCAGGAGCGCCACGGTGACGTCGTCCTCGGGTCCTTCGCCGCCGACCAGGTGATCGCCGGGCGCGACGCCTTCGAGCAGGCGGTCCGCGAGGGGATCGCCGCGGCCGAGGAGGGCTACGTCGTCACCATCGGCATCGCGGCGTCCCGGCCGTCGACGGCCTTCGGGTACATCCACGGCGGGCAGCCGCTCGGCCTGGCCGGTGCGCCGAGCGCCCGCCACGTCCTCGGCTTCACCGAGAAGCCCGACGCCCTCACCGCCCAGCGGTACCTCGCGACGGGGGAGTACCGCTGGAACGCGGGCATGTTCATCACGCGCGCCTCGGTCCTCCTCGGTCACCTCGCCGAGCAGCGCCCCGAGCTGCACGACGGCCTGCGCACCATCGCGCGCGCCTGGGACACCCCGGAGCGCGACGAGGTCGTCGCCCGGGTGTGGCCCGCCCTCGAGAAGATCGCCATCGACCACGCCGTCGCCGAGCCCGTCGCAGCGCAGGGCGGGGTCGTCGTGGTCCCCGGCACCTTCGGCTGGGACGACGTCGGCGACTTCAACTCCCTCGCCGCGCTCCTGCCCTCCGAGGACGGCTCCGGCTCCAAGGTGCTCGGCGACCCCGGCCTGGTGGTCCGCGTGCAGAGCGCCGGCTCGGTCGTCGTCCCGGGCGGCAAGCGCGTCGTGACCGTGCTCGGCCTCGACGACGTCGTGGTGGTCGACACCCCCGACGCCATCCTCGTCACCACCCGCGCCCGCGCGCAGCAGGTCAAGGACATCGTCACCGAGCTCCGAGAGCGCGGCCTCGACGAGCTGCTGTGACCGGGCAGACGAGGTCGGTCGAGGTGCGCACCGGTGCCAGGGACCGTGCACGGGGAGGGCCTGGGCTGGTCCTGGTGCTGCTCGGGTGCGCGCTCCTCGTCGCCGGAGCGCTGATCTGGACGGTGCTGGTCCCTGACAGGAGTATGGCTGGACTGCCCTCGGACGACGAGGTGGTCGATGCGCGTCGTGTCCTCATGGGTCTCCCGTCGTTCGAGGAGGAGCAGGGGACCTCGGCCATGGTGCTCGGTGACATCCGTACGGCCCTGGAGGTGGAGCTCGGTCCTGTCGACTGGATTCACGACGAGGTGCGCAGGGGTGCAGCCGGGTGCACGCCGCCGGAGAGCGAGATCCCCGGAGCCCTGTCTGAGGGAGCGCGCTCGCGAGGCGCGCTCCCCGGTGGAGGCGACCAGGGCGAGCGGGCGCTCGAGATCGTCGAGGAGGTCGCGGCCCAGCACGGCTTTGCCGAGACCTCCAGGTTCGTCGACGGCACGGGCGTCCAGTACGCCGACATGACGTCCGACAGGGGCGGGAATGTCTCGGCAGTGGCAGGGGACCGATTCGGGATCAGGGTCACGTCCAGCTGCTTCCTGACCGCGGAGGCGAAGGCCGAGGGGTAGCCCACCGTGCGCCGGGTGTGCCCCACCGACCGCAGAGCGGTCGCTCCGGTGGCCGGGGGCGTGGTCAGGGATAACCTCGACCGGTGAGCACCTCTGGGAACGTCGCCTCCGCCGACCGCATCGCCGCCCTCGTGGGAGGGCTCCACGACGAGCTCGTCGCGATCCGCCGGGACATCCACGCGCACCCCGAGGTGGCGCGCACCGAGACCCGGACCACGGCGCTGGTCGCCGAGCGGCTGCGGGCGGCCGGGCTGGAGCCGCGCCTGCTCGCCGGCACCGGGCTCACCTGCGACATCGGTCCGACCCCCGCGGAGAGCGGACGGCGCCGCCTCGCGCTGCGCGCCGACATCGACGCCCTGCCCCTCGTCGAGACCACGGGCCTGCCCTTCGCCTCGACCGTGCACGGCGTCGCCCACGCCTGTGGCCACGACGTCCACACCACCGTGGTCCTCGGCGCCGGCCTGGTGCTCGCCGCGCTGCACGACGCCGGCGAGCTCGACCGGCCCGTCCGGCTCGTGTTCCAGCCGGCCGAGGAGGTCCAGCCCGGGGGAGCGCTCGACCTGCTGGAGCAGGGCGTGCTCGAGGGCGTCGAGGAGATCTACGCCGTCCACTGCGACCCCAAGACGGACCGCGGCACCATCGGCTCGCGCATCGGCCCGATCACCTCGGCCTCCGACGAGGTCACGGTCATCATCACCTCGAGCGGCGGGCACACCTCGCGGCCGCACCTCACGGGCGACGTCGTCTTCGCCCTCGGACAGGTCATCACCCAGGTCTCCGCCGTCCTCGGACGACGCCTCGACCCGCGCTCAGGTGTCAACCTCACCTGGGGGGCTGTCAACGCCGGCCAGGCGCACAACGCCATCCCGGCGACCGGCACGGTCCGCGGCACGCTCCGGTGCCTCGACGTCCGGGCCTGGGAGCACGCGGCCCAGGTCCTCCACGACGCCGTCGAGCAGGTCGTGGCACCGTACGGCGTCGACGTCGAGGTGGTGCACCAGCGGGGTGTCCCGCCGGTCGAGAACGACGAGCGCTGCACCACGGCCATCGAGGCCGCGGCCCGCGAGACCATCGGCGCGCAGTCGGTGCTGCTCACCGAGCAGTCGCTGGGCGGGGAGGACTTCGCCTGGTACCTCACCAAGGTCCCCGGGGCCATGGTCCGGCTGGGCACACGCACCCCGGGCGGGCACACCTACGACATCCACCAGGGCGACATGCAGGTCGACGAGGACGCGATCGGCCTGGGTGTCGCGATGCTCGCCCGCGTCGCCGTCACCGGCCGCGGGTGAAGCGCGGGTGAAGTCTCGAGATGCGGTCCCTTTGCAGTTTGGTAACGAAGGGCCCCTGTGACCCTCCGGTAACACCCTGTTAACCGACGGACCACTAGTGTGCGTGTCACCAAGGGTCGTCCGGGCCCACCTGCGTGCTGCAACGGCGCCCGCGCAGGTGGCCCCGTCCGGAACGGCTCCTCGACAAGAACACCAGGAGTTCCACGTGAAGAGAGTTGTTCAGCTCGCTGCCGTCACGGCCGCCGCTGCTCTGGTCCTGTCCGCCTGCGGTGACGCACCCGAGGACGACGCGACCACCGGCGCCAGCGGCGCCACCGAGGCGTCCTCCGACTTCAAGGCCTGCATGGTCTCCGACTCGGGCGGCTTCGACGACAAGTCCTTCAACGAGTCCGGCTTCAACGGCCTTAGCGCCGCCGAGGACGCCCTCGGCATCGAGGTCACCACCCAGGAGTCACAGACCGAGGCGGACTTCGCCCCGAACATCGACAACCTCATCGCGAGCAACTGCAACATCGTCGTGACGGTCGGCTTCCTGCTCGGCACCGCGACCGGCGACGCCGCGCAGGCCAACCCGGACACCGAGTTCGCGATCGTCGACTCGACCGCCGCAGACGCAGACGGCGCCCCGATCGAGCTCCCCAACGTCAAGCCGCTGAGCTTCAACACCTCCGAGGCCGCGTACCTCGGTGGCTACGTCGCCGCGGGCATGACCAAGACCGGCACGGTCGCCACCTTCGGCGGCATCCAGATCCCGACCGTCTCCATCTTCATGGACGGCTTCGTGGACGGCGTCGCGAAGTACAACGAGGACAACGGCACCGACGTCACGGTCCTCGGCTGGGACAAGGACGCCCAGAACGGGTCCTTCACCGGTGACTTCGAGGACCAGTCGAAGGGCCAGCAGCTCACGCAGACCTTCATCGACCAGGGTGCTGACATCATCATGCCGGTCGCCGGTCCGGTCGGTTCCGGCGCGCTGGCCGCGGCCTCGGACGCCGAGGGCGTCTCGGTCATCTGGGTCGACTCGGACGGTGCGCTCGAGAAGCCCGAGTTCGCCGACGTCATCCTGACCTCGGTCCTCAAGGACATCAGCGTCGCGGTCGAGGACGTCATCACGGCGGCCTCCGAGAGCGCCTTCTCGCCCGAGGCGTACGTCGGCACCCTCGAGAACGGCGGCGTGGACATCGCCGAGTTCCACGAGTTCGACTCCGAGGTCCCGCAGGAGCTCAAGGACAAGGTCGACGAGCTCCGCGAGAACATCATCAACGGCACGATCGTGGTGGAGTCCCCGAGCGCCCCGTGACGCACCGCTGAACGACCGGCCCAGCCGGCCCGACGCACGTCGGGCCGGCTGGGCCTCTTCTGGTCTACTGTCGCTGGCAGGTTGTCGGCGCGCTTGAAGGAGAACGCACGTGAAGTTGGAACTGCGAGGGATCACCAAGTCCTTCGGGCCGCTCGTCGCGAACGACCACATCGACCTGGTCGTCGAAGAAGGGCAGGTCCACGCCCTCCTCGGCGAGAACGGCGCAGGCAAGAGCACCCTGATGAACGTGCTCTTCGGGCTGTACCAGGCCGACTCGGGAGAGATCGTCGTCGACGACGCCCCGGTGGCCTTCCGCGGTCCGGGTGACGCCCTGCGCGCCGGCATCGGCATGGTGCACCAGCACTTCATGCTGGTCCCCGTGTTCACCGTCGCCGAGAACGTCATGCTCGGCAGCGAGGACACCAAGGCCGGAGGCTTCCTCGACCTCGAGACCGCCCGCCGGCGCGTCCGCGAGCTGTCCAGCCGCTTCGGCTTCGACCTCGACCCCGACGCCGTCGTCGAGGACCTCCCGGTCGGCGTCCAGCAGCGCGTCGAGATCGTCAAGGCCCTGGCCCGCGAGGCCAAGGTGCTCATCCTCGACGAGCCCACCGCGGTGCTCACGCCGCAGGAGACCGACGAGCTCATCGAGATCATGCGCCAGCTCAAGGCAGCGGGCACCTCGATCGTCTTCATCACCCACAAGCTCCGCGAGGTCAAGGCCGTCGCCGACGTCATCACCGTGATCCGCCGCGGGAAGGTCATGGGATCGGCCGAGCCCACGGCCTCCGAGGGCGAGCTCGCCTCCCTCATGGTCGGTCGTGCCGTCTCCCTCGGTCTCGACAAGGCACCGGCGACCCCGGGGGAGCGCACCTTCACCGTCTCGCACCTCACGGTGACCTCACCGACCGGTCAGGCCGTCGTCGACGACGTCACCTTCGATGTCGCGCAGGGCGAGATCGTCGCTATCGCGGGTGTCCAGGGCAACGGCCAGACGGAGCTCTCCGAGGCGATCCTCGGCCTGCTCCCCGCGGCGAGCGGTTCCATCAGCCTCGACGGCCGTGAGATCACCGGTCTCAGCCCTGACAAGGTGCTGCGCGCCGGCGTCGGCTTCGTCCCCGAGGACCGCAAGGTGGACGGGCTCGTGCTCGACTTCTCCGTCGCCGAGAACCTCGTCCTCGACCTCTACGACAAGCCGCCGTACGCCAAGGGCGGGATCGCTCTCGACCTCGCGGCGATCCGCGCGAACGCCGAGAAGCGCATCGCGGAGTTCGACATCCGCACCCAGGGACCGACCGAGCACGTCGGACGCCTCTCGGGCGGAAACCAGCAGAAGGTCGTGCTCGCCCGCGAGCTGTCCCGTCCGCTCAAGCTCTTCATCGCGAGCCAGCCGACCCGCGGCGTCGACGTCGGGTCCATCGAGTTCCTGCACCGCAGGATCGTCCAGGAGCGCGACAACGGCACGCCCGTGATCATCGTGTCGACCGAGCTCGACGAGGTCGTCGAGCTCGCCGACCGGATCGCGGTGATGTACCGCGGCAAGATCATCGGCATCGTCCCCTCCACCACCCCCCGTGACGTGCTCGGCCTCATGATGGCCGGCGTCCCGCACGACGAGGCGATCTCCCAGGCCACCAGCCCGGCATCACCTCGAGACGACCAGACAGGGAAGACCCAGTGAACGACCAGCGCACCGAGCCCGAGAAGGACGGCCCCGCCGTCCCACCGGCGAAGGACGTCGAGCAGCCGACCGCTGCGACCGGGGGCCGCGCGGCCCAGGTCCTGCGCGAGGTGACCACCGGCGGGTTCGGGGTGACCGTCCTGGCCTTCGTCCTCGCCCTCGTCATCGGCGGCCTCCTCATCATCGCCGTCGACCCGGACGTCACCGACGCCGCGAGCTACATCTTCGCCAGGCCGGCAGACTTCTTCGGCGCCGCCTGGGCCTCCGTCACGGACGCCTACACGGCGATGTTCCGCGGAGCCGTCTTCAACTACGACGCCCCGACCGCGGCACGCGCGCTGCGACCGCTCACCGAGACGATGACCGTCGCGACGCCGCTCATCATCGCGGCGCTCGGCATCGCCATCGGCTTCCGCGCCGGCCTGTTCAACATCGGTGCCCAGGGGCAGGTCCTCATGGGTGCGGCCATCGGCGGGTACGTGGGCTTCACCTGGTCCTTGCCGCCCGTCCTGCACCTCCTGCTCGCGCTCCTCGGCGGCATCCTCGCCGGTGGGGTGTGGGCCGGGATCGCCGGGTTCCTCAAGGCGCGCACCGGGGCGCACGAGGTGATTGTCACGATCATGCTCAACTACGTGTCGCTGTACCTGGTGGCGTTCTTGCTCACGACCTCGGCGTTCACCCGTGAGGGCTCCAACCAGCCCAAGAGCCCCGGCATCCGCGAGAACGCGCAGCTGCCGCTGCTCCTGGGAGACCAGTTCCGGCTGCACGCCGGGTTCGTCGTCGCGATCCTCGCCGCGTTCTTCGTCTGGTGGCTCATGACGCGCTCCACCTGGGGCTTCCGCTTCCGCGCCGTCGGGTCCAACCCGAACGCCGCCCGGACCGCAGGCATGGCCGTCTCGTCGTCCTTCGTGCTCGTCATGGTCGTCTCCGGTGCGCTCACCGGTCTCGCCGGGGCCGTGCAGATCCTCGGCACCGAGAAGGCGCTCACCGGCGGGATCGCCGGGTCCATCGGCTTCGACGCGATCACCGTGGCCCTGCTCGGACGGTCCAAGCCGCTCGGTATCTTCTTCGCGGGTCTGCTCTACGCCGGCCTCAACGTCGGCGGCCGCGTGATGGAGAGCAGCACGGGGACGTCGATCAACATCGTCCTGGTCATCCAGGCTCTCGTCGTCCTGTTCATCGCGGCGCCGCCCCTGGTCCGCGCGATCTTCCGGCTGCCCTCCCAGCCCGCTCTCACGAAGGGTGCCAGCGCATGACCGCCACCGACGTCCTGGTCGGCGACGTGTCGACCACCCGTCCCGTCCGCGCGTACCGTCTGCCGATCGTCCTCGCGAGCTTCGGCGTCCTGTCGCTCGTGGTGTTCGGCGTGCTCGGCAGCGCCGGGTCGACGACCACCTTCGGCGTCTCGACGTCGACGGACTTCTTCATGATCGACCCGATCCGGCTGCCGTCGCAGGTCACGGCCACGGTCCTGTCGGTCCTCGCGCTGCTGCTCGCCGCGTACTCGTTCTTGCGGGTCCGTCAGGGGCTGCGCGTGGGCACGTGGGTCCCCGTCGTGTTCGGCGTCATCTGGGTCTTCACCTTCCTCGTCTGGGCGGTGACCGACAAGAGCACCTCGCTCGTCAGCCTCTTCCAGGGGTCGCTGCTCCTCGCCGTGCCTCTCGCCTTCGGCGCCCTCGGCGGTCTGCTCAACGAGCGTGCCGGTGTGGTCAACATCGCGATCGAGGGACAGCTGCTCCTCGGGGCCTTCGGCGCAGCGGTCTTCGGGTCGATCACCGGGAACGCCTACCTGGGTCTCGTCGCAGCCCCGGTCGCGGGTCTGCTCATCGGCTCGCTGCTCGCGCTCTTCACCGTCAAGTACTCGGTGAACCAGATCATCGTCGGTGTGGTGCTCAACGTGTTCGCCGTCGGGCTCACCAGCTTCCTGTTCAGCTCGGTCCTCAAGGAGAACGCGGCGACCCTCAACTCGCCGCCGCGCCTGTCGACCCTGCCGATCCCGCTGCTCTCCGAGATCCCCGTCCTCGGGCCTGTGCTGTTCCGCCAGTCGATCATCGTGTACCTGCTGTACATCGCGGTGGCCGTCATCGCCGTCGCGCTGTTCCGCACCCGCTGGGGCCTGCGGGTCCGCGCGGTGGGAGAGCACCCGCAGGCTGCGGACACCGTGGGCATCAACGTCAACAAGACGCGCTGGGGCAACGTGCTCCTCGGCTCGGCCGTGGCCGGTCTCGGCGGGGCGTTCTTCACGCTCGGCTCCGTCGGTGCCTTCGGCCAGGAGATGACCGCGGGCAAGGGCTACATCGCCCTCGCCGCGATGATCCTCGGCCGCTGGTCACCGGTCGGTGCTCTCGGCGCGGCGCTGCTGTTCGGCTTCGCCGACAAGCTCCAGCAGGTGCTCGGGGTCCTCGAGACCCCGATCCCCAACCAGTTCATGCTCATGCTCCCGTACGTGGTGACGATCTTCGCGGTCGCCGGCCTCGTCGGACGCGTCCGTGGACCGGCTGCCGCCGGCGAGCCCTACGTGAAGGGCTGACCCGTGAGCCAGACCATCGACTGGGACGGCCTGCGCACGGCTGCCCGCGACATCATGACCAAGGCGTACGCGCCCTACTCCGAGTTCCCCGTCGGCGCAGCAGCGCTCGTCGACGACGGCCGCGTGGTCACCGGGTGCAACGTGGAGAACGCCGCCTACGGCGTCGTGCTCTGCGCAGAGTGCGGCCTCGTGTCCTCGCTCGTCGCCTCGGGCGGCGGACGCCTGGTGGCCTTCACCTGCGTCGACGGCCACGGGAACACCCTCATGCCGTGCGGCCGCTGCCGCCAGCTCCTGTGGGAGCACGGCGGGCCGTCGCTGCTCGTCGAGACGACGCGCGGCATCGTCCCCATGAGCGAGGTGCTGCCCGACGCCTTCGGCCCGGACGACCTCGTCACCCGGGCTGCCGACGCCTGACGGCAGCCCCCGCAGCACCCGACCGCCGCGCCCCGCCCTGTCCTAGACTGGCGGGGCGCCGCGGTCTCCTGACCACGCCTCAGCAGACCTCACCACCGGGCGGCCCGCTGACCGCGGCCCGCGCCCACCCACGAACGGAGCCACAGACGTGCCACTTCCCGAGGACACCCAGCGCAAGGCCGAGGCCTTCGACGCCGTCGACGTGATCCGCGTCAAGCGCGACAAGGGCACGCTGAGCCCCGAGCAGATCGACTGGGTCATCGACGCGTACACGCGCGGCGTCATCGCCGAGGAGCAGATGGCTGCCCTCAACATGGCGATCCTGCTCAACGGCATGGACCGCGACGAGATCTCCCGCTGGACCGCCGCGATGATCGCCTCGGGCGAGCGCATGGACTTCTCCGCGCTGTCGCACCCCACCTCGGACAAGCACTCGACCGGTGGCGTCGGCGACAAGATCACCCTCCCGCTCGCACCGCTCGTCGCCGTGTTCGGCGTCGCGGTCCCGCAGCTCT
Organism: Sanguibacter keddieii DSM 10542; assembly: GCF_000024925.1. Taxonomy (NCBI): domain Bacteria; kingdom Bacillati; phylum Actinomycetota; class Actinomycetes; order Micrococcales; family Sanguibacteraceae; genus Sanguibacter; species Sanguibacter keddieii. Next base: position 2,857,138 of record NC_013521.1, on the reverse strand, counting down.
CGGGCCGCGGCCTCGGCCACACCGGTGGCACGCTCGACAAGCTCGAGTCCATCCCCGGCTGGCGCGCGGCGCTCAGCAACGACGAGATGATGCGCCAGCTCGAGGACGTCGGCGCCGTCATCTGCCAGGCGGGCTCCGGCCTCGCCCCGGCCGACCGCAAGCTCTACGCGCTGCGCGACGTCACCGGCACCGTCGAGGCGATCCCGCTCATCGCGTCGTCGATCATGAGCAAGAAGATCGCCGAGGGCACCGGCGCGCTCGTCCTCGACGTCAAGGTCGGCACGGGTGCGTTCATGAAGGACGAGGCCTCTGCGCGCGAGCTCGCCCGCACCATGGTCGACCTCGGCACCGACGCAGGTGTCCGCACCGTCGCGCTGCTCACCAACATGTCGACGCCGCTCGGCCTCACCGCGGGCAACGCCCTCGAGGTCCGCGAGTCCGTCGAGGTGCTCGCCGGCGGTGGACCTGCCGACGTCGTCGACCTCACCGTGGCGCTCGCCGTGGAGATGCTCGCCGGCGCGGGCCGCGACGTGGCCGCCGACGAGGTGCGTGCTGCGCTCTCCGACGGCCGGGCCATGGACCGCTGGCGCGCGATGATCTCCGCCCAGGGTGGCGACGTCGACGCGCCGCTGCCGGTCGCGACCGAGAACCAGCAGGTCCTGGCCGAGTCCGACGGTGTCCTCACCGGGCTCGACGCGCTCGACGTCGGTATCGCGGCGTGGCGCCTCGGTGCCGGGCGCGCCCGCCGCGAGGACGCCGTGCAGGCCGGCGCCGGTGTCGAGATCCACGCCAAGCCGGGCGACCGCGTGGTCGCCGGCCAGCCGATCCTCACGCTGCACACCGACACCCCCGAGCGCTTCGACCGCGCCCTCGAGATCGCCCGCCACTCGATCACGGTCGAGGCCGAGCCCCGCGGTGACGTCCACCAGGACCTCATCATCGCCCGGATCGACTGACAGGTGGCCGGCGACGCCCGACGGCCCCGCTCGGTGTACGGGGTCGGCGACGACCCCGACGCCCGGTTCTCCCTCGCCAACGAGCGCACCGCGCTCGCGTGGGTGCGGACCGGGCTGGGCCTGGTCGCGGGCGGCGTCGCCCTCACGTCCTTCGCGACCTTCGCCGAGCTGCCGATCTTCCTGGACGTCGTCGCGGCGGTCTCCTGCCTCGCCGGAGCGGTCCTCGCGGTGTACGGCTGGTGGACGTGGAAGCGCTACGAGCGCGCGCTGCGCACCGGCGCACCGCTGCCCGCACCGGTCGCGCTGCCCGTCCTCGCGGGCGGGGTCGTGGTCATGGCCCTGCTGCTGGCCGGGTACGCGGTCGCGTCGGCGCTGTGACAGATGAGGCGCTGTGACGGGCCGGACGCTATGACGGGCGGGACGCTGTGACCGGGACGGCATCGTGAGGGGCACGGCGCTGTGACTGGCGAGCCGCACCGGGCTCGGGCCGACCTCTACGGGGCACAGCCGGAGCGCACCGCGCTCGCGTGGCAGCGCTCGCTCCTCGGGGTGGTGCTCGGGTCCCTGGTCCTCATGCTCACGGCCCTGCGTGAGGAGATGTGGCTGCTGGTCCTCCTCGGAGCCGTCCTCGCGGTCGGTGTCGCGGTCGCCCTCGTCGTGGGGCGGCCCCGCGACGGACGTGCGCTCGAGCGTCTCGTCGTCGCCGTCGTCCTGCTGGGTGCGCTCGGTGCCACGCTCGCCGTGGCACAGGCTGTCGGCGCCGCGTGACGAGGCCGGGACGACAGCTCTCCGAGCTGCTGTGGTGGCTGGGTGGCGGCCGCGCGCCCGTGCCGCCAGGTCCGCCGCGCCCACGCGACGGGTCTGGCACCCACGACCACTCCGGCTGGCGAGGCCTGCCTGACTCCTCGGGCGTCGATCTCCCCGCCCCTGGCCGCGCACGTGAGGTCCTGGCGGCCCTCGGTCGCGGGGCCGTCCAGGTCGACGGCACCACCTGCGGCTCGGCCGCGCTCGTCCTCACCGCCGCCGTCGGGGACGACGCGCTCGCGCGGGAGCTCGCACGCCCCGGTGCGGCGGAGGTCGCGCAGCGGCGCACCAAGGCCGCGACCACCCGACGCGCCCTGCTCGGCCTGCCGTGGCCCGGCGCGCTCGGCACGCCGCCCTGGGCTGCGGCTCGTGCAGCCCGCTGCGGGCCTGTGCGGTACACGCACCGCCTGGTGGTCGACTCGCGTCCTCAGAGCCGACCCCTGCTCGACGCCGCCGTCGCCTGGGCGCGCGCGGGCGTCCCGGTCCCGCTCTACACCGGCGGCGACACACGCGCCGGGCTCGCCGCTGCGGTCCCACGGCACGTCGTGGTGCTCACGAGCCCGGACGGCTCCGCCCTCGAGGTCTACGAGCCGAGCAGCGGGCGGCTGCACCCGGTGACCGAGGACCACCTGCGCTCCGGGGGCGTGGCACGGCCGTCGCTCGGCGGTTGGTCGCACGTCACCTGGGTGCTGCTGCCGGTGCTACCAGACGCTCTTCCCAGACCGCGGTCGGACGGCCGTCTGAGGCACTGATAGCGGTACGGTTGCCCCATGACTTCTGCGCTGCCGATCGCCGCCCTGCCCAAGGTCCTCCTGCACGACCACCTCGACGGTGGTCTGCGCACGGAGACCATCGTCGAGCTCGCCGCCGAGATCGGCCACGAGCTGCCGACGACGGACCCCGAGGAGCTGCGTCGCTGGTTCTTCGAGGCGGCTGACTCGGGCACCCTCGTCCGGTACCTCGAGACCTTCGACCACACGATCGCCGTCATGCAGACGCGCGAGGGCCTCGCCCGCGTCGCCCGCGAGGCCGTCGTCGACCTCGCGGCCGACGGAGTCGTCTACGCCGAGCAGCGCTGGGCACCTGAGCAGCACCTCACGCGCGGGCTCAGCCTGCAGGACGCGGTCGACGCGGTGCAGGAGGGGCTGGACCAGGGCGTCGCCGAGGCGGCGGCGGCCGGGAACACGATCCGGGTCGGTCAGCTGATCACCGCCATGCGGCACGCCGACCGCTGGGAGGAGATCGTCGAGCTCGCCCTCGCCAACCGTGACCGTGGGGTCTCGGGCTTCGACATCGCGGGCGCCGAGGACGGCTTCCCGCCCTCCAGGTTCCCGCAGGCCTGGCGCACGCTCAACGACGCGTCGTTCCCCGCCACCATCCACGCCGGCGAGGCCGCAGGGGTCGACTCGATCTCCGAGGCCGTGCACGTCGGCCAGGCGAGCCGCATCGGCCACGGAGCGCGCATCGTCGAGGACATCACCGACCTCGACTCCGACAACCCGGTCTTCGGTCGGGTCGCGCACTGGGTGCGGGACAACCAGATCCCCCTCGAGCTGTGCCCGTCGTCGAACCTGCAGACCGGCATCGCCGGCACGGTCGCCGAGCACCCGATCTCGCGGCTGCGCGACCTCGACTTCGCGGTGACCGTCAACACCGACAACCGCCTCATGTCCGCCACGAGCATGACGCGCGAGATGACCCTGCTGGTCGACGAGGCCGGATGGACCCTCGACGACCTGCGCGACGCGACCCTGGCAGCAGCCTGGAGCGCGTTCATCCACCACGACGAGCGCCACGCCCTCGGCGAGCAGATCCTCGCCGGCTACGCAGCCGTCGCGGGGGAGTGAGAGCTCCCCACCGCAGCCGCGCGAGCGGCCGACCTACCCCCGACGGCCGACCAGGCCCACGGGACAGACCCGAACCACGGAGAGAACGATGAGCCACCAGACCCTCAGCCGCGAAGAGCTCGCGCAGTACGTCGACCACACGCTGCTCAAGCCGGAGTCGACCGACGCGGACGTCGCGGCCCTCGCCGAGGAGGCCTCTGCGCTGGGCACCTACTCGATCTGCATCTCGCCGTCGAAGCTGCCGATCGCACTCCCCGCCGGCAGCACGGTGAAGATCGCGACCGTGTGCGGCTTCCCGTCCGGGTCGCACCACGCCGAGGTCAAGGCGGCCGAGGCGGCGCACGCGGTGCTCGACGGCGCGCACGAGGTCGACATGGTCATCAACCTCGGTGCCGTGAAGTCCGGTGACTGGGCGCAGGTCCAGGCCGACATCGAGGCCGTGCGTGCTGCCGCCGCCCACCCGACGGTGCTCAAGGTCATCATCGAGTCGGCCGCCCTCACCGACGACGAGATCGTCAAGGCCTGCGAGGCCAGCGAGGCCGCGGGGGCAGACTTCGTCAAGACGTCGACCGGCTTCCACCCCGCGGGTGGGGCGAGCGTCCACGCGGTCGAGCTCATGGCCCGGACCGTCGGCGGACGTCTGGGAGTCAAGGCGAGCGGCGGGGTCCGCACCGCGGCCGACGCCCTCGCGATGATCGCCGCGGGTGCCACCCGTCTGGGGCTCTCAGGGACGGCAGCTGTGCTCGACGGGCTCGACGACGACGGCACCGGCCCTGCGGCCAGCGCCACCGCCGGGGCGACCGGGTACTGACCCTCGCGACACCCCGATCGCCTCGAGAGCCCTGCACGACCTGCCACGGTCGTGCAGGGCTCTTGTCGTCGTGCGGTTGACATCTCACCCGGGTGATGTCGATACTCGATCGTCGGGAAGCGCTCTCCCGGACTGCTGCGGTCATCGTGGACCGCGGCTCGTCGAACCGTGCGCGGACCACCCCGAGCCTGTGACGAGCCGCGTCGCCCGGGGGTAGTGAAAGGATTCAATGATGAGTCTCGACCCACGTCGGACGAGGAGCGGGGCGCTGGCCCTGGCCGTCGCCTCGGCGCTCGTCCTCACCAGCACCGCGGCGCTCGCCTCCCCAGGGGCAGCTCCCGGCGCCGCGACGGCAGCCGGCCCGCTCGCCACCGCAGCAGACGGCGCCGCGACCGTGCCTCGTCTCGAGCACCTCGACCGCGGCCTCGTCGCGGCCCTCACCGACGAGGGCGTCTTCGTCGGGTGGCGCCTGCTCGGCCAGGAGGTCTCCGGCTCCTCGGAGACCGGCATGACCGGCTCCGACTTCGTCGTGTACCGCGACGGCATGGCGATCGGCACGGTCACCGACAGCACGACCTTCCTCGACCCCGAGGGGTCGACCGGGTCCGTCTACCAGGTCGCCGCTCTCGTCGACGGCGTCGAGCAGGAGCCCAGCGCCGAGGTCACGCCCTGGGCCGACACCTTCCGCGACGTCCCGCTCGAGCGCCCGGCCGACGGCGTCACCCCGGTGGGCGAGACCTACACCTACTCCGCGAACGACATGAGCGTCGGTGACGTCGACGGCGACGGCACCTACGAGCTCGTGGTCAAGTGGGACCCGTCGAACGCGAAGGACGTCTCGCAGCGCGGCTACACCGGCCCGGTGTACGTCGACACCTACCGGGTCGACGGCACGCTCCTGCACCGGATCGACCTCGGCGTCAACATCCGCGCGGGTGCCCACTACACCCAGTTCCTCGTCTACGACCTCGACGGCGACGGCCGTGCCGAGATGATGCTCAAGACCGCGCCGGGCACCCGGTCGACCACCTTCGACGCCGACGGCCAGGTGACGGCGGAGTCCTACGTGACGATGCCGCAGTCCGACGTCGACGCGGGCTACACGCACGCCGACGACTACCGCATGAGCGCCGACGACTACCGCGAGCACCTGGTCGACATGTTCATGGGGTGGTCGGAGCACCCCGAGGTCGTCTCGGGTGCGTGGCCCGCGACGCTCGCAGAGGCGCTGGCCCACCCCGAGCTCACGCCGCTGCCGGAGATGACGTACCCGCTGTCCCAGGAGGACGCAGGCGAGGTCGCGGACTACCTCATCGACGTGTACGCGCCGAAGCGGAGCACGAACAACAAGCTCCGCGAGTTCGAGGGCTTCGTCGTCGACGGACCCGAGTACCTCACCGTCTTCGACGGGGAGACCGGTGCGGAGCTGCAGACCGTGCCCTACACGCCCGAGCGCCACGACGACGGGCTCATGTGGGGCGACTACGCGATGTCCCGCATCGAGCCCGGCAACCGCGTCGACAGGTTCCTGTCGACGGTCGCCTACCTCGACGGCGAGCGCCCGAGCGCCGTGTTCGCCCGCGGCTACTACACACGCTCCGCCCTGGTCGCCTACGACTGGGACGGCACGAACCTCACCGAGCGCTGGACGGTCGACAGCGGCTGGACGCCCATGAGCAACCCCTTCAACGACGGGCCGCACGGTGTGGAGGGGACCGACCCCGTCTTCGGCACCCTCACCACCCAGGGCTTCCACTCGCTCAGCTCGGCCGACGTCGACGGAGACGGCAAGCAGGAGATCGTCTACGGCTCCGCGACGATCGACAGCGACGGGCAGTCGCTGCTCTACAGCTCGTACGACACGATCCCGGACGGCCCGAACGCCGGTGACCTGGCCAAGCTCGGGCACGGTGACGCGATGCACGTGACCGACATCGACCCGGACCGCCCCGGTCTGGAGATCTTCACCGTGCACGAGGGCGGCGAGTGGGCGCCCTACGGCTACGCCATGCGCGACGCGAAGACCGGAGAGGTGCTCTTCGGTGCGTACTCCGGCCGGGACACCGGGCGCGGCATGATCGGTGACGTCGTCCCGGGGAACCGCGGCATCGAGGTGTGGGCCGGCATGCCGGACGGGACCTCCGGTGCGGGGCTCCACTCGGCGCAGGGGGACCTCCTCACCCCGGCGACCCCGGGGACGAACATGAGCATCCTCTGGCAGCCGGACCTCACCCGTCAGGTCGTCGAGGGGTCGGGCACGCAGACACCGGTGATCCGCGAGGTGGCGACCGGCGACGCGCTGCTGACCGCGACCGGCACCCTGACCAACAACGGCACCAAGGGCACCCCGTCCCTGGTCGCCGACATCTTCGGCGACTGGCGCGAGGAGCTGCTGGTCCGCACCGAGGACTCCTCGGCGATCCGCATCTACACGAGCGCGACGGTCTCGGGGACCAAGATGTACACGCTCATGCACGACCCGCAGTACCGGGCCGAGGTGGCGCGACAGCAGACCACGTACAACCAGCCGTCGTACGTGGGGTTCTACCTCGCGTCCGGCATGACGGCCGAGGACTGGTCGCGCGTACCGGTGCCGACCATCGTCACCGAGCCGACGCTGGCCGTCGGCGCGTCGGCCACGTCGGCCGTGTCCGGCGAGCCGGTCGTCCTCGACGTGACCGTCGGCTCGGGCTACCCGACGGGCCCGTCGGGCGAGGTCGAGCTGGTGGTCGACGGCGCACCGACCGGTGCGCCGGTGGCCCTCGTCGACGGCGCCGTGGCCCTCGAGGTCCCGGCCCTGCCGGTCGGAGACCACAGCCTCGCCGTGCGGTACCTCGGTGACTCCCGCTACTCGCCGGTCGAGAGCGGGACGGTGCCGCTCGTCGTGGCGCAGGGCAGTGTCGACGTGCTGGTGGCGACGGCGGGCCCCCCGGCGTCGGCAGGCTCCGCGGTGGCCTCCTCCGGTACCGCAGACCTGACGGACGCCGGTGCCGCGGTCCTCGCGGCCAGCGCTGCCGACCTCACGGTCTCGGTCGTCCCGCAGGCTCCCGCCGCGGGTGTCCCGACAGGTGCGGTCTCGGCCACGGTCGACGGCGCGCCCGTCGAGGTGGCTGCCGAGCTCGTCGACGGTGCTGCCGTCCTCACGCTCCCGGACCTGCCGGTCGGTGACCGGACGGTCGTGGTCACCTACTCCGGTGACGCGGCCTTCGTCGCGGCAGAGTCGGTGGCGCTGGTCGTCACGGTGGCTGACGACGGGACGGCCGTCCCGGTGCCGGTCCCGGTCGACCCGGGCCCCGGTGACGAGGAGGGTGACCCTACGGAGCCCGCGGTGGCCGGAGCAGGTGCGGCCCAGCCCGGGTCGGGTCTCGCCGTCACCGGCGCCGACGTCACGCTCCTCGCAGCCCTCGCGCTGCTGCTGGCTGCTGCCGGAGCCGTCACGGTCCGCACGGTACGACGACGTCGCGGGACCGCGGGCTGAGTCTCGGCTCCACGGCGGCCCGGTCCGTGCGCCCTCCTGGAGGGCGCACGGACCGGGCCTTCGGGGTTAGGCTTGCCTTAGTCAATCTCCTGGAGGCTCCACCGTGGCACCCGAACCCCGTCCCGTCCGTGTCCCGACCGAGACCGCGGTCGTCCGGACCGAACGACTGACCCCGCACATGGTCCGCGTGGTCCTCGGCGGTCCCGGGCTCGTCGGCTTCGACCCCACGGTCTGGACGGACCGCTACGTCAAGCTGTGCTTCCCGCCCGAGGTCGAGGGGCAGCGGGACCGGCAGCGGACCTACACGGTGCGCTGGTACGACGCCGAGGCCGCGGAGCTCGCGATCGACTTCGTGGTGCACGGCGACGAGGGCCTCGCGGGCCCCTGGGCCGCCTCGGCACAGCCCGGCGACCCGATGTCGCTCCTCGGGCCGGGCGGCGCCTACGCCCCGTCGGAGGACGCCGGGTGGCACCTGCTCGTGGGCGACGAGAGCGCGCTCCCCGCGATCGCGGCGGCACTCGAGGCGGTGCCCGCGGGGGCGCGGGTCAAGGCCTTCGTCGAGGTCGACGGTCCGTCCGGCGAGCTGCCCCTCACCTCGCCCGGGGTCTCCGCCGACGACGGACCGCTCGTGGTCTGGGTCCATCGCGCCGTGGAAGGACCGGCCGTCCCGGGGAGCGAGGACTCCCCGCTCGTCGAGGCCGTCACCGGGTGGGCCTTCCCGGAGGGCGAGCCGCAGGTGTTCCTGCACGGCGACGCCGGCTTCGTCAAGACGATCCGCAGGTACCTGCGCGGTGAGCGCGGCGTGCCGGTCGAGGCGCTGTCCGCCTCCGGGTACTGGCGCCGCGGCCGCACCGAGGAGGGCTGGCGCAGCGACAAGGCGGCGTGGAAGGCTGAGGTCGACTCCGACGACGCGGCGCTCGTCGGGTAGCGGAGGATCTCAGCGCCGGTCGACGAGGGGTGCCACCGTGCGCAGACTCACCTACGGCCTGAACGTGTCCCTGGACGGCTACGTCTCTGCAGCGGGCGACGACCTCTCCTGGAGCGAGCCGAGCGACGAGCTGTTCGAGTGGTGGCTCCACGAGGAGCAGGCGGTCAGCCTGCTCCTCTACGGACGCCGCCTGTGGGAGGACATGAGTGCCTACTGGCCCACCCGCGACCAGCAGCCCGGGACCACCCCTGCCCAGGCCGCCTACGCGCAGAACTGGCGTGACACGCCCAAGGTGGTGTTCTCGTCGTCGCTGGCGGGGGCCGGGGGAGGCAGTCCTGCTGACGCCCTCGGCTGGGACGCTCGCCTGGTCTCCGGCGACGCGGTCGCGGAGATCGCCCGGCTCAAGGCCGGGGACGGCGGGCTGATGCGGGTCGCCGGTGCGACGCTCGGCAGGTCGGCGATGCGCGCCGGGCTGGTCGACGAGTACGCGGTCGTCACCCACCCCGTCGTGCTGGGCGGCGGTGCCCCGTTCTTCGCCGCGCGAGACCGCTGGCTGAGGCTGGACCTCGTGGAGACGCGGACCTTCGACGGTGGCGTGGTCCTCACCCGGTACCAGACGCGCCGCTGAGAAGGCGCAGGGCCGGGAGACAGACCGCGTCGTCAGCCGACGTCAGCGGCGGCCCTCAGCTGTCGTCAGCCCTGTGCCGCGGTACCCGACCGCTCGACGAGGATCGCGAGCTGGACCCGCCCCTCGAGGCCGAGCCTGGCGAGGACGCTGCTCAGGTGGGTCTTGACGGTCGCTGCGCTGACGTACATGCGCTGCGCGATCTCGTCGTTGGTGAGGCCGGCGTGCACCCCCAGGGCCACCGCTCGCTCACGGTCGGTGAGCCCGTCGAGCTCCCGGGACGCGGCGGCCCGCGCCGGTCCGTGCGGGTCGCTCGTCACGTGGTCGACCACGTACCGCGCGACGGCGGGGGAGAGCGACGCGTCACCGGCGACCACGGCGTGCACGGCCTCCTTGATCGCGGTCGGCGTCGCGTCCTTGAGCAGGAACCCTCGCGCACCGGCGTCGAGCGCCCGGAGCACCTGCTCGTCCGCACCGAAGCTCGTCATCGCCACGACCTCCGGAGGGTCGGGGAGCCGCCGGACCGCAGCGGTCGCCTCGACGCCGTGGACGCGCCGCATGCGCAGGTCCATGACCACCACGTCGGGGTGGTGCGCCTGCACGGCGGGGACGGCGCCGTCCCCGTCGTCGGCCTCGGCCACGACGGTGAGGCGCGGGTCGCTGTCGAGGATCTGCCGGAGGGAGCGACGGACGAGCGGGTCGTCGTCGACGAGCAGGACACGGATCACGCCTCACATGCTAGGCCCACGGCTCCGGCCCGCCGACGCAGCTCCCGGGCCTCGCGCCCGCGGACCTGCTGCCCCGACCGTCCTCAGGCCTCCGACACGCTCCACGGCAACCAGACGTCCACGACGAAGCGACCGTCCCGCGGCCCGACGTCGGCGCGTCCACCGAGCAGCCGGACCCGCTCGTGGATCCCCGTGATCCCGGCGCGGGCACCCGGCACCGTGCTCTCCGTGACGGTGAGCGGGTTCGACACCCGCAGGTGGAGGCCCGACGCGGCGCTCGCGGTCAGCGCGACGTCGAGCGGGAGCCCGGCGGCGTGCTTGCCGGCGTTGGTCAGCGACTCCTGCACGATCCGGTACACGGCGTGGGTGAACGGCGCGCTCGCCGTCGAGGCGTCGTTGACCACGACCGTCGCCACGACGGGCGTGCCCGCCTCTCGGGTCGTGGTGAGCAGCTCGGCGAGGTCGTCGAGCGACAGCTGGGCCGGGGTCTCCGGCGCGAGGCTGCGCGCAGAGCCCGGGTCCCGCAGGACACCGATGAGCCCACGGAGGTCCTCGAGAGACCGGTGCGCGTTCGCCTGCACGGCGCTCGCGGCCTCCTCCATCTCGGGGTCACCGGCGGCGACGACCTCGAGCGCCCCGGCCTGCAGCGAGACGAGCGAGAGCCGGTGCGCGAGCGTGTCGTGCACCTCGCGGGCGATGAGGTCGCGCTCCTCCTGGCGGGTGAGCTCGGTGCGCAGGTGCGCACTCGTCTTCGCCTGCGCGTGCTGCTCGGCCCGCACCTCGAAGAGGTCCTGGCGGGTGCGCCGGTAGAGACCGGTGCCGACGGCCACCCCGAGAGCGACGACGAGGACCGCTACGTGCACCCAGCCGGGCACCGCCGCAGGCTCACCGGTGGGCGTCTTGACCGAGAAGACCTGGCCGACGGCGGGACGCAGCGCGTCCCGCAGGACCGCGACCGTCGTGGCGACCGCGACGAGTGCGCCGACACGCACCGCCTGGGCCCGCGGACGCGAGGAGACGACGGCTGCGAGGCCGACGAGCGCGACGACGGCGTCGCCCGGCAGCACGAGCGCGTAGACGCTCCCGACGAGCGCGACGAGCACCGGGTAGGTCCGCCGCACGAGGACGAGGGAGGCGACCCCGGTGCCCACGACCATCCCGGCGATCGCCCACGCGGTCCGCGCGGTGTCGTCCGGGTACGGGATCGACGAGTACGCCGTGGCGACGAGCATGCTCGACAGCGCGGTGGCGACCAGCAGGACGTCGAGCGCGACCGTGCGCCGCGGTCGACGTCCGGCGCGAGGCGCGCCGGCGCTGGCCGGGTGGGCGCGGGTCTGGTGGGAGTCGGCCTGGTCGTCGGAGGGGTCCACGGCGCGAGACCACCGTCCGGGCTGCTGCCGGTGGTCGGGGGAGTCGTCTCGGGTGTCTCGCACGGCGACAGCGTAGAGCCCGGCACCCACGCCCACCTCGCCCGGTCGGCGGGTGTCGAGGGTGGTTCTCTGACCGGTCGGGTGGTGCGGACCCACCGTTCGGGCGAGGTGGTGACCAGCGGCCCTGCGGTCGGATAGGGCCACACCACCCACCCGAGAAGATCGAGGACCTCATGGCCACGTCGCCGCGCCACCAGCCGTCACCCCAGCAGCCTGCCCAGCACCCGGCAGGCCAGAGCCAGCCCGGCTCCCAGCCTCCGGGCACGGCGCCCGGCGTCCAGGTGCCGGAGGGCTACGTCCTCGCACCCGCCCCGCGCAAGAAGCGCTTCGTGCGGCGCCACCCCGTCCTCACCCTGGTCGGCCTCGTCGTCGCGGTGGTCGTCGTCGTGCAGCTGGCGGGCGGCTCGGGCGAGGTGGCACCGGCATCGCCCGGGCCGTCGTCCGGTGCCTCGGACGCCGGTGAGCCGGGGACGGACGCGGCTCCCGCAGAGGACGCCCCGGCCGGCGTCGGCACACCGGTCGCCGACGGAGCCTTCGAGTTCGTCGTCACCGGTGTCGAGCCGGGCGTCGCACGGGTCGGTGACGAGATGTTCGGCGCCGACGCCCAGGGGCAGTTCGTGCTCGTGCGCGTCACCGTCACCAACGTCGGAGACTCGGCGCAGGTCTTCGACGCGAGCGCGCAGTCGCTCGTCGACGGTCAGGGCCGGACGCACTCGGCGGACTCGGGAGCGGCGATCTACCTCCCCGACGCCAACAGCTTCCTCACGAGCGTCAACCCCGGGAACACGGTCGACGGGATCGTCGTCTTCGACATCCCGGCCGACGCGACGCCGGCCTCGGTCGATCTCCACGACTCGCTGTTCTCCGGTGGGGTCACCGTCGCCCTCGGGTGACGCGACCCGCGACCTGCGACCCGCATACCTGGGCGCAGACGACGACGGGCGGGCGAGGTCTCCCTCGCCCGCCCGTCGTCGTCTGCCGTCCGGCCCGGGGCGTGCCCGGTGCTCCGGTCAGGCCGGGGCGATGCCCAGCGCCGCCGACATGTCGGCGCGGATCGCCTGGAGGCGGGCCGAGGCGACCTGCCGGGCCTCGCTCACCTCGTCCACGCTCGCGTCGCCGGCGACGGGGACGATCACCTCGAGGTAGCACTTGACCTTCGGCTCGGTGCCGCTCGGGCGCACGATGACGCGCGAGCCGTCCTCGGCGAGCAGCCGCAGCCCGTCGGTGGGCGGCAGACCGTCCACGCCGTCGGAGAGGTCGACGGTCTCGACGACCGCCGACCCCGCCAGGCTCGCCGGCGGTGCGGTGCGCAGCCGCTGCATCGTGGCGGGGATCTGCGCGAGGTCCGTGAACCGTGCCGACAGCTGGTCGGTGAGGTGCAGGCCGTGCGCCCGGGCCAGGTCGTCGAGCGCGTCGACGAGCGTCCGCCCCTGCGCCTTGAGCGTGTCGGCGAGCTGGACCATCCGCAGGGCCGCGCTGATGCCGTCCTTGTCGCGGACCTGGGCGGGGTCGACGCAGTAGCCGAGCGCCTCCTCGTAGCCGAACACGAGCCCGTCCACGCGGGAGATCCACTTGAAGCCGGTGAGCGTCGACGCGTGGTCGAGACCGTGGGCCGTGGCGATGCGTCCGAGCAGGCGTGACGACACGATCGAGCTCGCGAGCAGACCGCTCGTCGCGCTCGACGCGACGAGCTCGCCCAGGAGCGCGCCGACCTCGTCGCCGTGCAGCATGCGCCAGCCCTCCTGCGGGCCGGTGTCGCCGCCGGAGTTCTTCGCGTGGTCGAGCACCGCACGGTGGTCCTTGACGGCCACGGCGCAGCGGTCGGCGTCCGGGTCGTTCGCGATCACCAGGTCGGCACCGAGGGTCTGGGCGTAGGCGAGCGACAGGTCGATCGCCCCTGGCTCCTCGGGGTTGGGGAAGGCGACCGTCGGGAAGGCCGGGTCGGGCTCGGCCTGCTCCGGCACCAGGAACACGTCGTGGTACCCGGCCCCGCGGAGCACGGACTCGACGACCGCGCCGCCCACGCCGTGCAGCGGGGTGACGACGATCTTCAGGTCACGGGGGGCCTCGTCGACGGCCAGGCGGCCGACCGAGGCGAGGTAGGCCTCGAGGACGTCGGGCCCGGCGATGCTCCACCCGTCCTCGGCGCGCGGCACCTGAGCGGCAGCGGGGGCCGCCGCGATCTTCGCCGCGATCAGGGCGTCGAAGGGCGGCACGATCTGCGCGCCCTGGCCCGAGCCGGTCACAGCCCGTCCGCCGAGGTACACCTTGTAGCCGTTGTCGGCCGGCGGGTTGTGGCTCGCGGTCACCATGACACCGGCGTCGGCGTCGAGGTGGCGCACCGCGAAGGCCAGCACCGGGGTCGGCAGCGCCGACGGCAGCAGGACGACGTCGAGGCCCGCAGCGGTGAAGACCGCCGCGCTGTCGAGGGCGTAGGTGTGCGAGTTGTGCCGCGCGTCGTACCCGACCACGATCTTCGGTCGGGCGGGCGCCGCCTCGTGGCGGTGCAGCAGACCGTGCTTGTGGCCGCCCTCCGCGCCGGCCTCGTCACCGAGAGAGCCGACGAGGTACGCCGCGAGACCGGCGGCCGCGCGCAGGATCACCGCGCGGTTCATCCGGTTGGGGCCGGCCTGCATGGCACCCCGGAGGCCGGCCGTCCCGAACTGGAGCGACCCCGCGAACCTGTCGCGCAGGTCCTCGACCGCTGCGTCACCGACGTGCTCCTCGCCCGAGCGTGCCGTCGCCAGGAGGGCGGTGAGCTCGTTGCGCGAGAAGGCGTCGGGGTCGTCGGCGATCCACGCCTCGACCCGGCGCGCCAGTGCGTCGAGGTCCTCGGTGGCGGTGGCGCCGGTGCTGTCTGTGCTCTCGGTGCTGGTCATGTCAGACCTTCTTCACGATCTCGGCCAGGAGCGCGCTGATGCGCGGCCCTGCGGCCTGTCCGGCTTCGATGACCTCGGCGTGCGAGAGCGGGACGGGGCTGATGCCCGCGGCGAGGTTGGTGACGAGCGAGATCCCCAGGACCTCCATGCCCACCTGGCGGGCGGCGATCGCCTCGAGCGTCGTCGACATGCCCACGAGGTCGCCACCCATGATCCCGGCCATGCGGACCTCGGCGGGCGTCTCGTAGTGCGGGCCGGGGAACTGGACGTAGACGCCCTCGGGGAGGCTCGCGTCGACCTCGTGCGCGAGGCCGCGCAGACGGCTCGAGTACAGGTCGGTGAGGTCGACGAAGGTCGCCCCCTCGAGCGGCGACGTGGCCGTGAGGTTGATGTGGTCGCTGATGAGGACCGGGGTGCCCGGGGTCCAGTCGGTGTTGAGACCGCCGCAGCCGTTGGTGAGGATCGCGGTCTTCGCGCCCGCAGCCGCGGCCGTCCGCATGCCGTGCACGACGGCCCGCACGCCCTTGCCCTCGTAGAGGTGGGTGCGCGACCCGAGCACGAGCGCGTGCTTGCCGGTCGCCTCGATGCGGATCGACCGGAGGGTCCCCACGTGGCCCGCGACGGCGGGCTTGCCGAAGCCGGGGATCTCGTCGCTCGCGAGCTCGGCGACGGTCTCGCCGAGCAGGTCGGCGGCGCCGCCCCAGCCGGACCCGAGGACGAGGGCGATGTCGTGGGACTCGATGCCCGTGGCCCGGGCGATGTGGGCCGCGGCGTCGCGAGCGCTCTCGAAGGGGTCGGCGTCGGCGCCGGGCTGGTGGGGTGCTGCAGAAGTGGTCATGGACTGAGGTTATCCGCCCGCAGGGGCTGCGACGAGGGGACACTCGGGTCCCGTGCTCGCCGCCCCCGGGTGGCACCTGGGATACTCGACGCGTGACCCACACTCGCCCCACCCCTCCCGTCCCGTCCGAGACCGACCAGCAGCCCCACGGGTCGAGCGACCTGCAGGCGACCCGCATCGTCGTCCTCGGCGGAGGACCGGGAGGCTACGAGGCGGCCCTGGTCGCGCGCCGCCTCGGCGCAGACGTCACCGTCGTCGAGCG
This sequence comes from Sanguibacter keddieii DSM 10542, assembly GCF_000024925.1. NCBI lineage: Bacteria > Bacillati > Actinomycetota > Actinomycetes > Micrococcales > Sanguibacteraceae > Sanguibacter > Sanguibacter keddieii. Next base: position 2,841,552 of record NC_013521.1, on the reverse strand, counting down.
CCAGGGCCTCGGCGGCGCGGCCGTCCTCACCGACGTGGTCCCGTCCAAGACGCTCATCGCGACCGCCGAGTGGATGACCATCGCCGACACCGCAGCCGAGCTCGGGATCCGGGTGGACGGCGCCGCAGGGTCCACCAGCCAGAAGCACCACGTGGACCTGGCCGCCGTCAACACCCGCGTGATGGCGCTCGCGGCCGCGCAGTCGGCCGACATCCGGGCTCGCCTCGAGCGCGAGGACATCCGCGTCGTCATGGGCCAGGGGCGTCTCGACGGACCGTCCCGCGTGGTCGTCGACACCGAGCCGGGCCAGGCCGAGGTGGTCCTGGACGCCGACGTGGTCCTCGTGTCGACCGGCTCGACCCCCCGGGTGCTGCCGACCGCGGTGCCGGACGGCGAGCGCATCTTCACGTGGACGCAGGTCTACAACCTCAAGGCGCTCCCGGAGAAGCTCGTGGTCGTCGGGTCGGGCGTCACCGGCGCCGAGTTCGCCGGCGCGTACAACGCCCTCGGCTGCGAGGTCGTGCTCATCTCGAGCCGCGACAGGGTCCTCCCGGGCGAGGACGCCGACGCCGCCAACCTCATCGAGGAGGTCTTCCGCGGTCGCGGGATGACCGTCATGGGCCGGTCGCGCGCGGAGTCAGCGGTCGTCGTCGGCGAGGGCGCCGACAAGCACGTCGAGGTCACCCTCTCGGACGGCACGGTCGTCACGGGGTCGCACCTGCTCATGGCCGTCGGCTCGACGCCGAACACCGAGGGGCTGGGCCTCGAGGAGGCCGGGGTGCGCCTCACGGCCTCGGGCCACATCGAGGTCGACAAGGTCTCGCGGACCAGCGCCCGCGGGGTCTACGCGGCGGGCGACTGCACCGGGGTCTTCCCGCTCGCGAGCGTCGCGGCGATGCAGGGCCGGGTCGCGATGTCCCACGCCCTCGGCGACGCCGTCCAGCCGATCCGGCTGCGGACCGTCGCGGCCAACATCTTCACCGCCCCCGAGATCGCGACCGTCGGGTACTCCGAGAAGAAGCTCGTGGACCAGGGGTCCAAGTACGTCACCACGATCCTGCCGCTGAGCCGCAACCCGCGCGCCAAGATGCTCGGCATGCGCGACGGCTTCGTCAAGCTGTTCTCCCACCCCGAGGCCGGCGTGGTCCTCGGCGGCGTGGTCGTGGCGCCGCGGGCGAGCGAGCTCATCTTCCCGATCACGCTGGCCGTCGCGAACCGGCTGACCGCCGACAGCGTGGCCGACGCCTTCACGGTGTACCCGTCGCTCTCCGGGTCGATCGCCGAGGTCGCCCGGATGAGCCACCACCGCGGCGAGTAGCAGGAAGCCGCGCTCAGCCGAGCAGGGTGACTGTGCCGATGCTGCCGATGCTGGCGGTCGCGTGCACGGCGCCGTCGTGGACGGCGAGGTCGGTCAGGGTGACGCCGCTGACCTTGGTCGCGACGGCCTCCTGGACGCGGACGGCGACGACGGGGTCGCCGTCGCCCTTGCGGATCTCGACGATCCCCTCGGGCAGGCCCTGGCGTGCCAGGGCGGAGTTCACGGGACCGGTGAGGTGGTTGAGCAGCTTGTGGGCCGGCAGCGACCGGGCCTGCGCGGTCACCTCGAAGGTCGCGACGCCGCCCGCGTAGCCGGTCAGCACGGCGGTCGCGGTGACGGTGCCCACGGCCGCGGCCGCCAGCCGCAGCGCGGTCCCGCCGTCCGGGACGAGGCGCAGGTCGACCTCGAGGACGATCGTCGACCCCTCGCACCTGAGCGAGCGGATGAACGGCGGGAGGGGCTGCTTGGCCGCCGCGAGGGCGAGCGCCTCGTCGACGGGGAGGGTGATCTTCACGGTGGGCTCCTGGGGAGAGGTGTGGGTGAGACGAGGCTGAGGACGAGGGTGGGCGTCGGTGGTGCGCGCGTCAGGGGCTGTCGGCGCCCACGGACACGGTCGTGACCACGGGGCGGTGGTCGCTCTGCCGGGTGTCGAGCACCTCGATGTCGGAGAAGGTGACCCCGTCACCGAAGACCCAGTCGATCCGCTCGGTCGGGACGTCGCTCGGGAAGGTCGTGACGTCCGGGTCACCTGCGGAGTCGACGGCGCTGACGAGGCCCGCCGACTCGAGCAGCGCGACCTCGGGCCAGCCGGGCTCCGCGTTGAGGTCCCCGGCGACCACGCGTGCGCCCGAGACCGGGTCGGCGTCGAGCAGCGCGGTGATCTGGTCGAGCCGGGTGTCGATGTTCCCGGCGCGGTGCTGGAGGTGGAGCGAGGTGACGCGCAGCGGCGTCCCGTCGAGATCGAGCGTGACGGAGACCGCGCTGCGGCGCTGCGGGCCTGCGCCGTAGGGGAGCGCCGTCCTCGCGACGTCGGTGCCGTCGCCGAGCGCGTCGTCCCACAGCACCATGTTCCCGAACTGCCGGTCCGCCGCGGGCACGAAGACCGACCGCATCCCGAGCCGCTGCTCGAGGTAGGTCGCCATGTCGGCGCCGCCGCCCATGACCCAGCCGCGGGACACCTCCTGGAGGGTGACCACCTGGGCGCCCGACGAGGCGACCACGTCGACGATCTCGTCGAGGTCGACGCCGGGGTCGGGGCTGACACCGTAGTGCAGGTTCCAGTCGAGGAGCGTGATCGTCCCCTCTGACGGGGCCGGCCTGCTGTCGGCCGTGCTGCTGCCGCTGCTGGGCAGCACCACTGCCGTGCCGACCACGAGCAGCGCCGACGCGGTGACCACCAGCGCCAGCTGGGACCGCAGCGGCGCCCCGGAGGTGGACACCTCGACGTCGTCGGTCCGGGCGCGGTGCCTCGCGCGCGCCGCCATGAGGGACACCAGCAGGGAGACCAGGACGGGGACGACCGTGTTCGGGACGCCGAGCGGGACGTCGTAGTCGAGCTGGTAGACGAGGAGCGGCACGATCACGCCGAGGCCGGCGCACGCTGCGGCCCCCGCCAGCCGGAGGACGCTCTGGCGGTGCGCGGGCCGGGTGAGCGCCCGGGCGAGGGCGAGCGGCGCGCCGACCGCGAGCAGCAGGAGAGAGAGCACGACGAGGACGGTACGGCCCGCACCCGGGGCGTCGGGCCAGGTCGCCCCGAAGAAGACACCGACGGTGGCCGCCCCCAGGACGACCACGAGCGCCCCGTCGGTCCACGCCGGGGTGCGCGGCGTCCGGGAGACGGGCAGCGTGAGCAGCACCGTCGCGAGCAGCGTCGGCACGAGCACGAGCGGCCCGGCCGTCCAGAGCGGCAGCCCCGTCTGAGAGGACACGAAGGCGGGGTTGGCCACGGTCATCACAGCGAGCCCCACGTACGGGCCGACGAGCCAGAGACCGCGGACGGCCGGGGCGGCAGGGAGCGCACGGAGCCCGGAGGCGAGCAGGAGCGCGGTCGCGCCGAGCAGCACGGGTACCACCCACGCGGCGACGCCGGGTCGCCACACCGGGTCCCAGGTGCTCCACGCGAGGGAGATGCCGGCCGAGAGGGCGAGCCCACCGGCGACGCCGGCGACCACGACGCGACCCGAGGCTCGGGCGGCCAGCGCGGCGGCGAGCACCAGGACGGCGATCGCGACGGCGACCGCGAGCAGGCCGAGGGCGTAGCGGAGGCTGCCGCCGGTGGCCTGGACCGCCAGCCGGACGACGACGAGCGCGACGACGCCGGTCAGCAGCGCTCGTCCGGCGACCTCGCGGCGCAGGCAGAGGAGGGCGAGGACCGCGCCGGCTGCGGCGTAGGTCCCGACGGCCGTGACGCCGGCGAGCACGACGCCGGTCGTGAACGCGCGGTCGAGGAGCGGGCCGCTCGCACGCACCAGCTCGGCGGTGAGGGCGGTGACGACTGCGAGCAGCACCACGAGACGCGCGGTGGTCCGCGCTGCGACGGGCGGCGAGACGTCGGTCATGCCCCGACGCTACAGCGCCGGGCTGCGCGGTGTGCGGTGGTGCGGCGCGGGACGCTCACGTCTCGAAGAGCGTCTGCCCGAGGTAGGCGCCGTCGGCGCCGCCCGTGGTCGAGCCGTCGGGCAGCCCGGGCGGGACGGCCCACAGGCCGGACCCGGTGTGCCGCAGGTACTCGCTCATGAGGTCGTCGCGAGCCAGGGTGTTCTGCATCGGGACGTACTGGCGGGCGGGGTCGCGCACGTAGCAGAGGAAGAACAGCCCCGCGTCGAGGCGACCGAGGCCGTCCGAGCCGTCCGTGTAGTTGTAGCCGCGGCGCAGGAGGCGGGCCCCACCGTTGGCGCTCGGGTGCGCGAGGGCGACGTGCGAGGCGGGGTCGATGAGGGGGACGTCGTCGCGGCCTGTCCGGGAGAAGTCGGGCTCGGTGTGCTCGTCGCCGCCCGACAGCGGGGCGCCGCTCGCCTTGGTGCGCCCGGTGACCGTCTCCTGCTCGCGCAGGGAGGAGCGGTCCCAGGTCTCGATGGTCATGCGGATGCGCCGGGCGACGAGGTACGAGCCGCCGGCGAGCCAGGCGTCGTCCGGGGCAGGGTCTGAGGAGGTGGCGTCGTCGGGTCGGCGACCGGCGTCCTCGGGCTGCACCCACACGTGCTGCTCGAGAGCCTCGGGCTCCTCGGCCTTGACGTTGGCGGTGCCGTCCTTGAACCCGAAGAGGTTGCGCGGGGTCGACTGGCTCGTCGACGTGGTGGAGGTGCGGCCGTACCCGAGCTGGCTCCAGCGCACCGAGGCGGTGCCGAAGGCGAGGCGGGCGAGGTTGCGGATCGCGTGCACGGCGACCTGGGGGTCGTCGGCGCAGGCCTGCACGGCGATGTCGCCGCCGCAGCGCGCGTCCTCGAGGGCGTCTGCGGGGAAGTGCGGCAGGTCCTCGAGCAGCGCGGGCCGGCGACCGTCGAGACCGAAGCGCGGGGCGCCGTCGGCGTCGGTGAAGAAGGACGGGCCGAACCCGACGGTGATGGTCAGGTGCGAGGCGTCGAGGTCCTCGGTCTCCCCGGTGTCGTCCGGCGGTGCGTCGTACGGGCCCGAGGTCGGGCCGAGCTCTCCGGCGGGCAGGCCGCGCATCATGCGGTCGGCCGCGGCGGTCCAGGCGCGCAGCAGGGCCACCACGTCGTCGCGGTCGTCGGTGAGCAGGTCGAAGGTCGCGAAGTGCAGGCGGTCCTGTGCGGGCGTCGTGATGCCGGGCTGGTGCTCGCCGGTCAGCGGGTAGGAGCGGGAGGCCGGTGCGGGCTCCGGGTCTCGCCGGCCTGCGGCGTACCCCGTCGCGGCCGACGCACCGAGCGCCACGAGTCCGGCGCCGGCGATGCCGAGCACGCCGCGTCGCGACACCTGGCGTCGCTCCCCGGGCTCGGGAGCGGACTGGTTGTCGTCGGGGCTGGCGTGGGGCGTCATCGGGGCCTCGGGGGTGGGATCAGCGGGGAGGGAGGGCGGGCCCGTGTCCGTGGGCCCGCCCCGGGGAGGTGGTGCGGGTCAGAGGACGACGGCTGCGGTGAGCCTCGACAGCGGCTCGCCGAGCGCGTTGACCGAGTCGGCGAGCTCCTTGACCTGGGCGGGGGTGAGGTCGGTGTAGAGCACGAACCCGTCGCCGGAGCGCTGCGCGTCGAGCAGCGTCTGGATCTCGGCGAACTGGGTGTCGAGGTCCTCGGCGAGGTCGGCGTCCTGCGCGAGGACGACGTCGCGCAGACCGTCGTAGGCGACCTTCGCGCCGTCGACGTTGGCCTGGAAGTCCCAGAGGTCGGTGTGCGACCAGATCTCTTCCTCACCGGTGACCTTGCCGGTCGCGACCTCGTCGAGCAGGCCCTTGGCGCCGTTGCCGATGCTCGCCGCGTCGATGCCCTCGGCGAAGTCCGCGGTGTGGACGCGGTCGTTCAGCTCGGTGGTGTCGGCGAGGAGCTGGTCGGCGTACTGCGTGCGCTGCTCGGGCGTGAGGGCGACGTACTCGGTGCCGCCGTTGGCCTCGGCGGTCGGCTGCCACAGGTCCTTCTCGAGCAGGTGCCAGCCGGTCCACTCCTGCCCCTCCTCGAGGTCGGCCTCGCGGAGGTCCATGCGGGGGTCGAGGTCGCCGAAGGACTCGGCGACGGGCTCGATGCGCTCCCAGTGCACGCGCGTCGAGGCGTAGAGCGCGCGGGCGGTGTCGTCGTCGCCTGAGGTGTAGGCGTCGACGAAGTCCTGGGTGCCGGTGAGCAGCTGCTCGGTCTGGTCCTTGACGTAGGCCACGTAGTTGGTGGTCGCAGCGGTGATCTGGTCCGCCAGGGCCCCGGTCGGGGCGACGTCCGTCCCGGAGTCGGTCACGGTGAAGTCGGAGCGGATGCCGTCGCCGACCATGCCGGGCTTGCACGCGGTGACGTAGCTGCCGGGCTTGGCGGTGAGCACGAGGTCACGGGTGAGCCCGGGGCCGATGTTCTCGACCTCGGACACGATGCGCAGGCCGTCCTCGGCGAGCAGGTAGAACTCGGTGACGTCGTCGCCCGCGTTCGTCACGGAGAACACGACGTTGCCGGACGGGGCCTCGGGCGCCGAGACCGTGCACTCGTCGGCCGTCGAGGTGACCGTGAGCGTCGACGGGCCGGAGCCGTCCGCGGAGCTCTCCGGGGCGGAGTTGTCGGTGCAGGCCGCGAGGGCGAGCACGGTCGCGAGGGCGGCGGCCGTGAGCGCGAGAGGTCGCGCGGGTCGCAGGGTGGTCGGGCTCATGGGGTTCCTCCGGTGGTGGGGGCGTCGGTCGCGGCGGCGGGTGCCTGCGCGGGCGTCGACGCGGTCGCGGTGCGGGGCGAGCCGGACCAGACGGTGCGGATGTAGACGGTGAGGACGGGGACGATGTACGCGGTCCACGCGATGGCCTCGAGCCACGTGGTCGCGGGGGAGAAGTTGACGGTGCCCTTGAGCAGGGTGCCGTACCAGCTGGACGGCGGGACCTGTGCGGACACGTCGAAGGCGAGGTGGTGCAGACCGGGGAGGATGCCCGCCTCCTGGAGGTCGTGGACGCCGTAGGACAGCACGCCGGCCGCGATGACGATGAGCGCCAGCCCGGTCCACGCGAAGAAGACGCGCAGGTCGAGACGGACGGCGCCCTTGTAGACGGCCCACCCGAGGGCGACCGCCACGAGGATGCCGAGGAGTGCTCCGACGAGCGGCTCGGCGGTCTGCCCGGTGGCCTGCGCGCCGGCCCAGAGGAACAGCGCGGTCTCGAGGCCCTCGCGTCCGACGGCCAGCACGGCCATGACGAGGACGGCCCACCGGCCGGCGGCGACGGCCTCGTCGAGCTTCCCGTGCAGGTCGGTCTTGAGGTGCCGGGCGGTCTTGCCCATCCAGAAGATCATCCAGGTGATGAGACCGACGGCGACGATCGAGAGGGTGCCGCCGATCGCCTCCTGTGCCTCGAAGGTCAGGCCACGGGGGCCGAAGGTCAGCAGCGCGCCGAAGGCGAGCGACCCGACGACCGCGAGCGTGACGCCGGCCCACAGCTGGGGGAGGAGGTCGCGCCGACCGGTCTTGACCAGGTAGGCGACGAGGATCCCGACGACGAGCGCGGCCTCGAGCCCTTCGCGCAGGCCGATGAGGAAGTTGGGGAGCACGGCGCAGGCCCTTCGAGGCAGGTCGAGCAGACCTGAGGTAAGGCTTGCCTCATGGCGAGCCGAGATGAATGTACTCCTGCTCCTGCCCCCGCGGGAGTGCCGGTCCCGCGATCTGCCTCACACCCCGCCCGCCCGTCCCCCAGCCGAGGGCCGCGGCGCGCCGGCGAGGGTCCTCCCGGAGACCCTCGGCGTCGCGCCCCGGTCCTCGGAAGGGTGCGCCTCGGGTAGTGCTAGGCGGCCTCGACGGCGGCGAGCAGCGTCGGCCACGCCGCTGCGAAGGCTGGGAGCAGCTCGCGGTCGGTCACCTCGTCGACGGGGACCCAGCGGACCTCGAGGCTCTCGGAGTCGGTCGGGCGCACGTCGACGACCGTTCCCGGGGTTTCCTCGGCCAGGACGGTCGTGTAGCTCCAGGGGCCGTGGTCCAGGACGTGCTCTCCGAGCACGCGGACCGCGCCGGGGGAAATGCCGGCCTCTTCGTGCGACTCGCGCAGCGCACCCTCGACGGCTGTCTCGCCGGGGACGATCGCGCCGCCGGGCACGCCCCACGTGCCGCCCTGGTGGCTCTCCAGCGACCGGTGCTGCAGCACCACCTCGGTCACCCGGCCCTCGGCGTCTCGACGCACGAGCAGCAGACCCGCGGCACCGACCAGCCCCCAGTGCCGGCGGCCGCAGGCGCAGTCGACCCACCCGTCGCCGGGGTGGCGGAAGAACCCGGGGACCTCGGTCACGTCAGCCGATGATCTCGCAGATCGCCGTGCCGGCGCTCACGCCGCCGCCGACCGAGGCGCTCAGCCCCGTGACGGTCCCGGCGCGGTGGGCGAGGAGCGGCTGCTCCATCTTCATCGCCTCGAGGACGACGACGAGGTCGCCCTCGGCGACGACGGCGCCCTCCTCGACCGCGACCTTGACGATGGTGCCCTGCATCGGGGAGGCGAGCGTGGTGCTCGACCCGCTGCTGGCCTTGCTCGCGGCTCTGCGTGCAGGACGACGCGCCGCACCGGCGCGTGCCCGTCCGCTGATGCCGAGACCAGCGGGGATGACGACCTCGAGGCGCTTGCCGCCGACCTCGACGACCACGCGCTCGGTCGCTGCCGGGGGCTCGTCGTCCTCGTCGGGTGCCGGGGTGGGAGTCGTGCCGCCGAGAGCTGCGCACTCGTCGGCGAACTCGGTCTCGATCCAGCGGGTGTGGACGGTGAAGGGCTCGTCGCCCACGGGGACGAAGGCCTCGGCGTCGAGCACCGCGCGGTGGAACGGCACGACGGTCGGGATGCCCTCGATCTCCAGCTCGCGGAGCGCACGACGCGCGCGCTCGACGGCCTGGGTGCGGGTGGCACCGGTGATGATCACCTTGGCGAGCAGGGAGTCGAAGGCCCCCGAGATCGTGTCGCCCTCGACGACGCCGCTGTCGACGCGGACGCCCGGGCCGGTCGGCAGCCGCAGCCCGGTGATCTTGCCGGGGGAGGGGAGGAAGCCGGCCGCCGGGTCCTCGCCGTTGATGCGGAACTCGATCGAGTGCCCGCGGACCTCGACGGAGGAGTAGCCGAGGGGCTCGCCGGCGGCGATGCGCAGCTGCTCGCGGACGAGGTCGATGCCGGTGACCTCTTCGCTCACCGGGTGCTCGACCTGCAGGCGCGTGTTGACCTCGAGGAAGGACAGCGTGCCGTCGGCGCCCACGAGGAACTCGCAGGTCCCGGCGCCGACGTACCCGGCCTCGCGCAGGATCGCCTCGGACGAGCGGTAGAGGGCGTCGACCTGCTCCTGGGAGAGGTAGGGCGCAGGCGCCTCCTCCACGAGCTTCTGGTGGCGGCGCTGGAGCGAGCAGTCGCGGGTCGAGACGACCACGACGGTGCCGTGCTCGTCGGCGAGGCACTGGGTCTCGACGTGACGCGGGGTGTCGAGGTACCGCTCGACGAAGCACTCGCCGCGGCCGAAGGCCCCGACGGCCTCGCGGACGGCGGCGTCGTACATCGCGTCGATCTCGTCCGCGGTGCGAGCGACGCGCATGCCGCGCCCGCCGCCGCCGAACGCCGCCTTGATGGCGATGGGCAGGCCGTGCTCGGCCGCGAAGGCGTGCACCTCGGTCGCGTCGGCGACCGGGTCTGCGGTCCCGGGGACGAGCGGCGCACCGGCGCGCTGCGCGATGTGCCGTGCGCTGACCTTGTCGCCGAGCGAGTCGATCGCCGACGGCGGCGGGCCGATCCACACGAGGCCAGCCGCGATCACGGCGCGCGCGAACTCGGCGTTCTCGGCGAGGAAGCCGTAGCCGGGGTGCACGGCGTCGGCGCCGGACCGGCGGGCCACGTCGAGCAGCTTCGCGATGTCGAGGTAGGTGTCGGCCGCACGCATGCCGTCGAGGGAGTACGCCTCGTCGGCGAGGCGGACGTGCAGGGCTTCGCGGTCCGAGTCGGCGTAGACGGCGACGGAGGAGATCGAGGCGTCCGCACAGGCACGAGCGATGCGGACGGCGATCTCGCCGCGGTTGGCGATGAGGACCTTGGAGATGAGGGGCACGGCTCACGGTAACCCGTCCGCGCCGGACTGCTCGTGCTGGACTCACGGTCGCGACGAAGATTGGGGAGAGATCCAAGTGCTCTCCGGGCCGTTTGTAGGGATCCTCTATGGAACCATCCCTCGTGGGCCCTCCGAGGGGGCCCACGAGGTGGCGCGTTGGGCAGTCACCACAGGTCGGTCCAGCGCACGCCCACCTGCCCGACCAGCTCGCGGAGCAGCGGGAGGCTGATGCCGACCACGCCGTGGTGGTCGCCCTCGATGCCGGTGACGAAGGCCCCGCCCCGGCCGTCGAGGGTGAACGCGCCGGCCACCGCGAGCGGCTCACCGGTCGCGACGTAGGCGTCGATCTCCTCGTCGCTCAGGTCGGCGAAGTGCACCGTGGTCGAGCTCGTCGCACCGAGGGTGCCGCCCGTGCCGCCGTCCTCCGTCGCGCGCAGGTCGACGACCCAGTGCCCGGTGTGGAGCACCCCAGACCGGCCGCGCATGGTGCGCCACCGTGCCACGGCGGTCTCGGCGTCTGCCGGCTTGCCGAAGATCTCGCCGTCGAGCTCGAGCATCGAGTCGCAGCCGACCACGAGGTCGGGCAGCGCCGTCCCGGCCTCGGCGGTCTCGGCGTCCTCCGCGGGCTGCTCGAGAGCGCGGGTGACGTCCTCGGCCTTCGCCTGGGCCAGGAGCAGGACGGCGTCCTCGGGCTCGAGGGTGCCGAAGCGTGCGCGCCCCTCGGCCAGCACGGCGTCCTCGTCGACGGAGGAGACCTGGACCAGCGGGTCCAGCCCTGCCGATCGCAGGGTGCTGAGGCGGGCGGGGGACGCGGAGGCGAGGAGCAGTGAGGTCACCGCGCCAGCCTAGTGCCGGTGGACCTTCGTCCCGTGGGCGGAGGATCTGGCGGGGGACAATCGAAGGGTGTCGGAGGAGCCTCGATCGTCATCCCCTCAGCGACCCGAGGCCCTCCGACGCCTCGCCCGGCGGGCAGGTCGCCGGGCAGGTCGGAGGGCACGGGTCGGAGAGCAGAGCGGCCGAGCGGCGGGGCCCCTGAGGGGGCGGCTCAGGACAGCGCGTCCTTGAGCACGTCGAGCCCGACCGAGCCGAGGCCCAGCGCCCGCGCGTGGAACGCGCGGATGTCGAAGGTCTCGCCGCGGGCTGCCGCCGACGCGGACGCCGCGTCGCGCGTCTGCTCCCACAGGCGCTGGCCGACCTTGTACGACGGCGCCTGGCCGGGCCAGCCGAGGTAGCGGTTGAGCTCGAAGCGCACGAAGGCCTCGGGCATGTTGACGTTGGCCCGCAGGAAGTCCCACGCCTTCGCCGCGTCCCACGTGCCGCCGCCCCACACCTGCGGCGCGGGCTTGCCCAGGTGCACGCCGATGTCCAGGACGACGCGCGCCGCACGCATCCGCTGCGCGTCGAGCATGCCGAGGCGGTCGCCGGGGTCGTCGAGGAACCCGAGGTCGGCCATGAGGCGCTCCGCGTAGAGCGCCCAGCCCTCCCCGTGCCCGGACACCCAGCAGGCCAGCCGGCGCCAGTCGTTGAGCGTGGCCCGCTCGTAGACCGCCTGACCGCACTGCAGGTGGTGCCCCGGGACGCCCTCGTGGAACACGGTCGTCTTCTCGCGCCAGGTGTTGAACTCGGTCACCTCGGGCGGGACGGACCACCACATGCGGCCGGGGCGCGAGAAGTCGTCGCTCGGCGGGGTGTAGTAGATGCCGCCGTTCTGCGTCGGCGCGATCATGCACTCGAGGGCCAGCACGGGCTCGGGGATGTCGAAGTGCACGCCGTCCAGCGCGCGGACGGCCTCGTCAGAGGTGCGCTGCATCCACTCCTGGAGCGCGGCCGTGCCGTGCAGGGTGCGGGCAGGGTCGGCGTCGAGCTGCGCGACGGCGTCCTCGACGCTCGCGCCGGGCCCGGCGATCTGCCGCGCGACGCTCTCCTGCTCGGCGATGACGCGCGCGAGCTCCTCGAGGCCCCACTCGTAGGTCTCGTCGAGGTCGACGGTCGCCCCGAGGAAGTTGCGGGAGTGCAGGGCGTAGCGCTCGCGGCCGACCGCGTCCTCGGTGGGCGCCTGGGGCGCGAGCTCGTCGCGCAGGAACCCGGCGAGGGTGCCGTAGGCCTCGCAGGCGGCCTGGGCGCCGCGCTCGAGGTCCGCGCGCAGCGCGCTGCCGGCCGGCGCCGCCGCGAGGGCGGCCTGCGCGGCCGGGCCCGTCACGAAGTCCGCGAAGAACGACGTCGCGGGGTCGGCGAGCTCGGCGGCCTGCTTGACCCCCTCGGAGACCTGCAGGACCGCTGCGACGTCCCCGGCCGCAGCGGCGTGCCGCAGCGACTCGACGTACGACGACACCGAGCCCGGCAGCGCGGAGAGCCGCGCGGCGATCGCCTCCCACTGCTCGACGGTGTCGGTCCCGGTGATGTCGAAGACGTCACGCATCTCCTGCAGCGGGCTGGCGATGACGTTGAGCGGCGCGTAGTCCTCGCCGGCCTCGTGGAGCTCGACGGCGAGCCCCAGGCGCTCCTGCATCGCGGCGCGGGTGACGACGTCCACGTCGTCGACCGGGTCGATCACGGCGATCTTGGCGAGCACGTCGCGGGCCAGTGCGGCACGCTCGTCGACGGCCTCGGGCGAGTAGTCGGTCGCCCGGTCGTCGTATCCCGCGATGCCCACGGCGGTCGCGGCGAAGGGGTCGAGGCGCGCCGAGTCCTGGACGTAGGCGTTCGCGACCTCGTCGAGCGGCGAGGTCGGACGCGTGGGCGCTGGGGCGGCCTGGTCGGCCGTCGGGTCTGTGGTCATGGCGACGACGTTACCGTGACGTCCCTCTCGGGACGATCGTCCCGGCGGAGCGGCCTCGGGGTGCACCACGATGGTCCGCAGGGCTGGCCGCGCCGGCCGCCGCGGAGTCTGAGGGGACGCACATGGGGACCAGGACGGGCGGCGCGAGCCAGCACCGCGACGACATCCCGGGGGCTGCGTCGGGGGACCCGGGCTCCCGGGCGGACCTGGGTACCGCGGGAGACCTGCTGGCCCGTGACGTCTCGGACCTGTCGGACGAGGACCTCACCGACGAGCGCCTCGCCGCGGCTGCCGACGCGATGGTCGGCTTCCGGCACTCGGACCGGTGGATCTTCGGGACGATGCTCCTGTCGGCCACCCTCAGCCTGGTGGCGGCCTTCGTGCTCTCGTACGACGCCGTGGTGCTCGCGGCGAACCCGACGGCCGAGCTCAGCTGCGACGTCAACGCCGTGCTCAGCTGCGGCAGGGTCGCGCTCTCGTGGCAGGCCAGCGTCTTCGGCTTCCCCAACGCGTTCCTCGGCATGGTGACCGAGCCGGTGGTGATCACCATCGCGGTGGCCGGGCTGTCCGGGGTGCGCTTCCCCCGGTGGTTCATGTTCGCGGCGCAGGTCGTCTACGCCCTGGGCCTCGCCTTCGCGCTCTGGCTGTTCAGCCAGTCGATGTGGGTCATCGGTGCGCTGTGCCCCTGGTGCATGCTCATCACGGTCTCGACGACCCTGGTGTTCCTCACCCTGCTGCACTACAACGTCCGCGAGGGCAACCTCTACCTGCCGGCTGCCGCCCAGCGGCGAGCCCGCTCGTGGGTGCGCGAGGACTACGACCTGTACGCGGGCATCCTCGTGGTCGTCGTGTTCGCGGCGCTCGTGCTCCTGAAGCACGGTGCGGTGCTGTTCAGCTGAGCAGCACCGCACCGGTCAGACCAGGAGCCGGGTCAGCGCAGGCTCCAGCGCCACGCGTCTCCGGCGGCTCGCGGCGAGGGCGTCGCGGTGCGCAGCGGGCGTGCCCACTCGGACCGCACGGGAGGCTCGTCGGCCACGGTGCTCGTCGCGCGCGACGCGACGGCGGCGAGGCTCGCGACGAGCGCCGCGACCTCGACCTCGTCGGGTGCGCCGCGCACGACGCGCATCTGGGCGGCGGCCTGCAGGACCTCCTCGACCCCGGCCTCGCTCACTCGTCGTCCTCGGACTCGTCGAAGTGCACGGGGACGGAGCGCGAGGCGCCCCACTCCGACACCTGGAACCCGGCGTCGGACAGGCGCTGCGCGATGGCCTCGCCGCCGGCGTCGACCATGCCCAGGACGGAGTCCATCGACTCGTCGGACGGGCCCTCGGGCGGCCACACGAGGAACCCGAGGTGGAACGAGTCGGGCTCGAGATCGGCTCCGGGCTCGGAGTGCTCGGTCGAGCCGTCGTCGTCCCAGGAGAGCCCCGTGAGGTCGGAGTGCATGCCCAGACGCTCGTGGACGAGGTCGTAGAGGGCCGCGTTGAGGGTCGACAGGCGTGACTCGACGGCGAGGACCCGCGGGTCCTCGTCAGCCTCGTGCGCGCCGAACTCCGCGCGCACACCGGTCGCCGAGTCCACGTACTCGTGGAGCGCCGCGGCGATCTGGTCGACCGCGGCGTGCAGGTCTGCCGGGTCGACGTCGGGCAGCGGGTCCGGCCCGTGCGAGGCGTGGTCGTGCCCGTCGTGGTCCTCGTGGTCGCCGTCGAAGGCGTGGGTGTCGTCGAACTCGTCGCTCATAGGGGGATGTTCCCGTGCTTCTTGGGGGGCAGGCTGGCGCGCTTGGTGCGCAGCGCGCGCAGTGCCCGGACGATCTGGGTCCTGGTGTCGTGGGGTGCGATCACGGCGTCGACGTACCCGCGCTCGGCGGCGTCCCACGGGTTGACGATGGCGTCGTCGTACTCGTCGACCAGGCGCTTGCGCTCCGCCTCGACGTCGAGGCCGTCGGCCGCGGCCGCCTTGAGCGCACCGCGCTGCAGGATGTTCACGGCCCCGCCGGCGCCCATGACGGCGATCTGCGCGGTCGGCCACGCGAGGTTGATGTCGGCCCCGAGCTGCTTGGACCCCATGACGATGTAGGCGCCGCCGTAGGCCTTGCGCGTGATGAGGGTGACGAGCGGGACCGTCGCCTCGGCGTAGGCGTAGATGAGCTTGGCGCCGCGGCGGATGATCCCGTTCCACTCCTGGTCGGTGCCGGGCAGGAAGCCGGGGACGTCGACGAGGGTGACCACGGGGATGTTGAAGGCGTCGCAGGTCCGCACGAAGCGGGCGGCCTTCTCCGCGGCGTTGATGTCGAGGGTCCCGGCCATCGAGAGCGGCTGGTTCGCGACGATGCCCACGGACTGCCCCTCGACGTGCGCGAAGCCCACGAGGATATTGCGCGCGTAGAGCGGCTGCACCTCGAGGAACACGCCGTCGTCGACCACGTGCTCGACGACGGTCCGCATGTCGTACGGCTGCGAGTCGGAGTCGGGGACGAGCGCGTCGAGCTCGAGGTCGGCCTCGGTGACCTCGAGCTCGGTGTGCTCGGGTGCGAAGGTCGGCGCGTCCGAGAGGTTGTTCTGCGGCAGGTAGTCGAGGAGGTTGCGGACGTAGTCGATCGCGTCGTCCTCGTCGGCGCCCATGTAGTGCGCGACGCCCGAGCGCTCGTTGTGCGTCTGCGCGCCTCCGAGCTCCTCGAAGCCGACGTCCTCGCCGGTCACCGAGCGGATGACGTCGGGCCCGGTGATGAACATGTTCGAGGTGCCGTCGGCCATGACGATGAAGTCGGTCAGCGCGGGGGAGTAGACGGCGCCACCGGCGCTCGGGCCGAGGATGAGCGAGATCTGCGGGATCACGCCCGAGGCGGCGACGTTGCGGCGGAAGATCTCCGCGAACTGCGTCAGGGCCGCGACGCCCTCCTGGATCCGTGCGCCACCGCCGTCAGAGATCCCGACCAGCGGCACGCCGGTGCGCAGCGCGAGGTCCATGACCTTGGTGATCTTCTGGCCGTGCACCTCGCCGAGGCTGCCGCCGAAGACCGTGAAGTCCTGGGAGTAGATGCAGATCTGGCGACCGTCGACGGTGCCGTGGCCGACGACCACGCCGTCACCGGCGATGCGCTTCTTCTCGAGCCCGAAGTTCACCGAGCGGTGCTTGGCGAAGGCGTCGAGCTCGACGAAGCTGCCCGGGTCGAGGAGCGCCTCGATGCGCTCTCGGGCCGTCTTCTTGGAGCGTGCGTGCTGCTTCTCGGCGGCGGCGGTCTCGGGGGTCTCGACGGCGTCCTCGTAGCGGCGCGCGAGATCGGCGATCTTGCCTGCCGTGCCGGAGGCCGGTGGTGTCGTTGCGTCAGTCACACGGCCGAGCCTAGTTGGTCCCGAGCCCACAGTTCATGTGGCCGTCACGGAGTGCTTGTGGCGCGCCGCTTGGAGGGAACCTCCAACTCCCGCGTCGGAGGCGCTGGGTGCAGGACCGGCTGGGGCATGATGGGCGCATGGACCTGGACGCGCGCGAACCGCTCGACACAGCCCTCCTGCGCGACCTGCTGTGCGAGCCCCACGGCCCGCTGCGCCGGCTCCTCGTGGTCGAGCGCTCGACGTCGACCAACACCCAGCTGGCGGCCGAGGTGGCGGCAGACCCGCAGGCCTGGCCCGCTCCCGCGCTCCTGGTCGCCGAGCACCAGGAGGCCGGTCGTGGTCGTGCCGGCCGCAGCTGGGAGACCCCTCCGCGTGCGGCCCTCACCGCGTCTCTCCTCGTCCGGCCCCAGGTGCCACCCGAGCGCCTCGGCTGGCTGCCGCTGCTGGCAGGCCTGGCGACCGTGACCGCGCTGCGTGCGACCCTCGGCGTGCAGGCCGTCGCCAAGTGGCCGAACGACGTCCTCGTCGTCACGGATGAGCCGGAGCTCCCCGGATGGGGGACCGCCCGGAAGATCGCCGGGATCCTCACCGAGGTGCTCCCGGACGGCGTCGTGATCGGGGTCGGGCTCAACGTCTCGCAGACCCCGGAGGAGCTGCCGGTGCCCACGGCCGTGTCGGTGCTCCGCGCGGGCGGGGCGACCGTCGACCGGACGGTCATCCTCACGGCGCTCGCCGAGTCCTTCGTGTCGGTCCTCGGCCGTTGGACGGCCGCGGGCGGCGACGTCGTCGCGTCCGGGCTGGCGGACGAGGTCCTCGCGGTGTCGGCGACCGTCGGCGCCTCGGTGCGGGTCGAGCTGGCCGGCGGCGACGAGCTGCTGGGGACGGCGACGGGGCTGGCGCCGGACGGTGCGCTCCTCGTCGAGGACGCGTCCGGCAGAGTTGTCACGGTGCACAGCGGTGACGTGCATCACCTTCGCCTAAACTGACCACGTGTCAACTGATCAGACCCCGCAGCCCGAGCCCTCGGGCACCCCTCACCCCGGCTCCCGCCCGGCCTCCTCCCAGGGCTCCGACCACGGGCGCGCGCTCGACGCCGCGCTCCTCGGTGGACCCCGCGCGCTCACCCTCGACGAGCTCGCCGAGAAGACGAGCCTCAGCCACGAGTTCCTCGGCACCTACTGGCAGGCCCTCGGCCTGCCGATCCTCGGCCCCGAGCAGGCGTCCTTCACCGAGGACGACGCGCAGGCGCTGCGCGACATCGCCGCGATCGGCGAGAGCGAGCAGCTCTCGACCCGGTCTCTCACGACGCTCGTCCGCTCCGTCGGCCACACGACCGAGCGCCTGGCGCTCTGGCAGGCCGAGGCCCTCGTCGAGCACATGGCCTCGCGCTACGAGCTCGACGACACCTCGGCACGACTGCTGGTGCTCGAGCGCCTCCCCAGCCTCGCCCCCGTCCTCGAGGCGCAGCTGGTGCACGCCTGGCGCCGCCAGCTCGCCGCGCTCGCGGGCCGGTGGTCCGTCGAGTTCTCCGACGCCCGCGCCGTCGACGAGACCGGTGCTGGTGAGCTCCCCCTGCCGCGAGCGGTGGGCTTCGCCGACATCGTCTCCTTCACCACCCGCACCGCCAAGCTCCGCTCGTCCGAGCTCTCGGACTTCGTCTCGGACTTCGAGGCCGGCGCGCGCGACGTCATCACGGCGGCGGGCGGACGCGTCGTCAAGACCATCGGCGACGCGGTGCTGTTCATCGCCGACGACGTGCGGACCGGGGCGCAGGTCGCGCTCGGCCTCGCCCGGGCCGGACGCGACGGCGAGCTCGAGAACGTCCCGCCGGTCCGGGTGTCCCTCGTGTGGGGCAGGGTCCTCTCGCGCTTCGGCGACGTGTTCGGCCCCTCCGTGAACCTCGCAGCCCGGCTCACCGCGGAGGCCGACCCCGGCACCGTGCTGCTCGACCCGGCGACCGCGGCGCTCCTGGCCGGGGACGCCGACTTCGCGCTCACCCTCAAGCCAGCCCGCGAGGTGCAAGGGCTCGGGCAGATCGCCCCGGTCCGCCTGCAGCGGGCGTTCACGCCCGAGGCGTAGGACCGGGCCGCGGGCTCGGAGCGGGTCCGAGGGCTAGCGGTCCAGGGGTTCCACGAGCTCGCTGCCCTGCGTGCCGACGCGGTTCACGGCCGTGCTCACCAGGTGGTGCGACATCTCCGGCGGCTCGCTGGCCAGCACTGCCAGGGCGACGTCCGAGCCGGCGCCGGGGTCCAGCCAGTCGTCCCAGTGCTCGGGTCGCAGCCCGACGGGGCGGCGCTCGTGGATCTCGGCGAGGTCGCCGCTGGCCGCCGTGGTGACGATGGTGGTGGTCGTGAGCCAGCGCTCCGGGTCGTCGGGGGCACGGGACGGGTCGCGCCAGAACTCGTAGAGCCCGGCGAGGGCGAGCACCCCGCCGTCGGACGGGTGGATGAAGACCGGCTGCTTGGGGCCGCGCCGTGCACCCGGCTCGGGCGCGAGCCACTCGTAGTAGCCCTCGGCAGGGACGAGGCAGCGCCGTGCGGCGAGCGCCTTGCGGAAGGCAGGCTTCTCGGCGACCGTCTCGGCGCGAGCGTTGATCATGCGGGCACCACCGCCCGGGTCCTTGGCCCACGAGGGCACCAGACCCCAGCGCGCGAGCCGCAGCGACCGCTGGAGCGTGGGTCCGGCTGGGCCAGGCTCTG
The DNA here is from genome assembly GCF_000024925.1 of Sanguibacter keddieii DSM 10542. Classification (NCBI taxonomy): domain Bacteria; kingdom Bacillati; phylum Actinomycetota; class Actinomycetes; order Micrococcales; family Sanguibacteraceae; genus Sanguibacter; species Sanguibacter keddieii. Next base: position 2,822,734 of record NC_013521.1, on the reverse strand, counting down.
GGGCGGACGGTGCCGCGGGGACGAGCGTCTCCTGCGCGCGGTCCACGACGATCCGCACGAGGTCGGTCGGGGCGACGTTCCACGAGGGGGGCAGGTCCGTCACGGGCTCTCCGAGGAGCACGCCCTGGATCACCCCGTGCACCGCGAAGGCGTCGGCGAGGTCTTGAGCCTGCCGGAACGAGGCGTAGCGTCCGCACATCGAGCCAGGATGTCACCGAGGTGGCCACGCCACCAGCGCGCCGCCGGCACGGCGCGTCGTCCGCAGCAGGGGCGGTCGCCGTGGTGCGTGAGCACCGTGCAGGCCACGCGCCGCTGACGTGCCGTTTCACGGGCCCTGACCGCACCGGGTCCAGGGTCGTCGGCACACCTTCACCAAATGACACCCGCTCAGGTCCTCGCCTCCGAGGGCGTGACAGGGCATGATCGACACCGACACCACGATCGGTCGTCGGGCGCCCCGCCCGGCGCGCGGAGCACGAGGACGGAGGTCGGCGGTGAAGAGCCCACGGGACGCCTCGATGGTCGTCGCTGCTGTCGCGACCGCGGTCCTCGTCGTGGGCCTCGCGTCGGTCACCTCGGGTGGTGCGGTCTCGAACCTCGCCCGCAGCTCCGACGCCGAGACGACGCTCCAGGTCTCCACCGACGAGATCGCCCCGGCCGACGTGCTCTCCTCCGACAGCCTCGCCGCAGAGGCGACGCCCGAGGCCGAGAAGGTCGCCCCCAGCCCCAGCCCTTCGGTCGACCCCGACGCGACGGTCGAGGCCACGGGATCCGAGCTCTCGGCCTCCGACGTCGTGACGCCCTCCGACGTGCACACCTCGCGCGTCGACGCGCAGGCGCTCGCCGACCAGGTCGGCGAGGAGACGGGACGGACCGTGGTCCTCGTCTTCCAGGAGGAGTCGCGCGACGGACGCGCGGTGACCTGGACGCACACCGAGATCCCGGGACGCGCTCCCTTCGTCGCCTCGGACGAGGCCGTCCTCGTGAGCCGCGTCACCGACTGGATCGCCGACCAGCGCGACCCCGACAGCTTCGAGCTCATCGTCGACGAGTGATCGCGCCGGTCTGAGCCGCCGCGCGGCAGGACCGGACACCGGGCTGGCCGCCTGTTCACCTGCTGCCCGCCCGAGTGCCGCCCGGACGCCAGATCGAATCGTTATGATCGTCTGCGTGACAGACCCGGCCAGCGCGAACGACAAGCCCCAGTACACCCCCAACGCCAAGTACGTCCTCATGCTCGGCGCGCTCGCGGCACTCCCCGCGGTGACCACCGACATGTACCTCCCGTCGCTCCCGACGGTGGTCCAGGACCTCGGCACGACCGACACCGCCGTCCAGTTCACGATGTCCGGGATGCTCATCGGCGGCGCCGTCGGCCAGCTCGTGATCGGTCCGTTCTCCGACCGGTACGGGCGCCGGCTGCCGCTGCTCATCGGCATCTCGCTGCACGTGCTGACCTCGCTGCTCTGCGCGATAGCGCCGAACATCGGTGCGCTCGTGGCGCTGCGTGTCCTCCAGGGATTCTTCAACGCCGCCGCCTCGGTGGTCGCGATCGCGGTGATCCGCGACAGGTTCACCGGTTCTGAGGCTGCGAGGCTGCTCTCGAGGCTCATGCTGGTGATCGGCGTCGCGCCCCTGCTCGCCCCGAGCCTGGGGCAGGCCATCGCCGGTGCCTTCACCTGGCGGGCGGTCTTCGTGGCGCTCGCGATCATCGGCGCTCTGCTCGTGGTCATCGTGTGGTTCTGGATGCCCGAGACCCTGCCGCACGAGCGTCGTCGTGTCTCCGGCTCCCGCGGTGCGCTGCGCAGCTATCTCGAGCTGCTCAAGGACCGTCACTTCCTCGCGCTCGCCGTGCTCCCCGGTCTCGGGATGGCCGTGATCATGAGCTACGTGGTCGGCTCGCCCTTCGTGTTCCAGCAGGAGTACGGGCTGAGCCCGACGCAGTTCTCGCTGCTGTTCGCGGTCAACGGGGTGGCGCTCGTGCTCTCGGCGCAGCTCAACGCGAGCCTCGTCCGCCGTGTCGCCCCGATCCGGATCCTGCGGGTGGCGATCGTCGTCCAGCTGATGCTCTCCCTCGTGCTGCTCGTCGTCGTGCTCACGGGCTTCGGCGGCGTGGTGGGCGTGCTCGCCGCGCTGTGGCTCGTGCTCGGCATGCAGGGGCTGATCCCGGCGAACGCCTCGGTGCTCGCCCTCGGCGGGTACGGGCACATGGCCGGGACGGCCGCGGCGCTCATCGGGTCCATGCAGGCGGGCATCGCCGGGGTGGTCAGCCCGATGGTCGGCGTGCTCGGCGGGGACTCGCTCGCGATGACCACCGTGATCATCAGCGTGATCCTGGTGAGCCTCGTCGTGCTGGCCACGGCCACCCCGGCCTACCGCAAGGGTGGCTGGCACACGATCTGAGGCGCCGCTGCCCGCGCGGCGCGGCGTCGCCGGGGTGTGCTCCTGCCCGTCTGCCGCGGTGACAGCCTCAGCGGCTGACGCAGAACTCGTTGCCCTCCGGGTCGGCCATCGTCACCCAGGTGTGCGGCCCCTGCGAGGCCGTGTGCAGGAAGGTCGCGCCACGGGCCTCGAGGGCTGCGCGCACCGCCTCCGGGTCGTCCTCGCCGACGCGCACGTCCAGGTGCACCCGGTTCTTGACCGTCTTGGCCTCGGGGACCAGCTGGAACAGCACCCGCGGCGTGCCCGGCAGGGCGTCAGGGAGGCTGATCGCGGCCCCTTCCTTCCACACCAGGGCCCCGGCGTGGGTCGTCGTGTCGGCCTCGGTCGCGTGGCCCTGCTCGATCATCGACCGGATGAAGGCCTCGTCGCTCGGCTCGACGGCCCAGCCGAGGGTCTGCGCCCACCAGTCGGCGAGGGGGTGCGGAGCGGCGGCGTCGACGGTGACCTGGAACGAGTAGCCCATGCCCGGCAGGCTACTCCTGGCGTCACTGCTGGGGAAGGTCTCCCGGCTGCGCGGCCGGGAGGCCTGCGACCACCTCGGCGGCGGTCGCGAGCAGCGCGAGGGACTCGGGCTGGTTGATCCGCGCGACCACCATCGCGCCGATGCTCAGGGAGGCGAGCACCCTCGCGGTGCTGTCCAGCGAGCCCTCTGCCATGTCGGGGTGCCCGGCGGCGAGCGCGGACCGCAGGGCTGCCGTGAGCTCCGCCCGGTAGCCGTCGACCACGTCGCGTGCGGCGGGGTCCTGCGCGGCGAGTCCGGCCGTGCTGTTGACCAGCAGGCAGCCGCGCCGGGGGGAGTCGTCGGGGAGCGCGGCGACGGCGCCGTGCAGGGAGGTGAAGTAGCCGAGCAGCGCCGCGGTCCCGGTCTCCGGGCCGACGAGAGGCGCGAGGCGAGGGCGGATGACGGTCGCCAGGTAGTCCTCGACGGCGGCGTCGAACAGCCCGCGCTTGCTCCCGAAGGCGTGGTACAGGCTCGACCGGGCGAGGCCGGTGCTGGACTCGAGGTCGGCGAGGGAGGCGCCCTCGAAGCCGTGCTGCCAGAAGACGTCGCGGGCCGCGCGGACGGCGGTGGTGGTGTCGAAGGTCTGCGTGCGCCCCATGGTGCTCCCTCCGCGTCTGCTGTCCGGTGCCGCAGGTCGCGGGCCGGTCGGCGACGTGTCTATAGTGGATCGATCGGTTCACAATAGCAGAGGACGTTCACCATGACGCAGCCCGCCACCAGCACCCAGATCCAGCTCGTCTCCCGGCCCACCGGCTGGCCGACGGCCGAGAACTTCCGCACCGTCACCGTCGAGCTCCCCGGGCTCGCGGCCGGCGAGGTCCGCATCGAGAACGAGTTCATGTCGGTCGACCCGTACATGCGGGGCCGCATGAACGACGTGAAGTCCTACACGCCGCCCTTCGCGCTCGACGAGACCATGACCGGCGGGGCCGTCGGCCGGGTCGTCGAGTCCACCTCGGACGACGTCCCCGTGGGCTCCGTCGTGGTGCACCAGCTCGGGTGGCGCGACGTCGCCCAGGGTCCGGCCGCCGGGGTGCGCGTCGTCCCCGAGGTCGACGGCATCCCCAGCTCCGCCTACCTCAGCGTGCTCGGCATGACCGCGCTCACCGCCTACGTCGGCCTCCTCGAGATCGCCCACCTGCGCGAGGGCGACACCGTGTTCGTCTCCGGCGCCGCCGGTGCGGTCGGCAGCATGGTCGGCCAGATCGCCCGCCTCAAGGGCGCGGCGCGCGTCGTCGGGTCTGCCGGGTCGGCGGAGAAGGTCGCCCTCCTCACCGAGCGCTACGGCTTCGACGCCGCCTTCAACTACAAGGACGGCGACGTCGCGGGGCAGCTCGCGCAGGCCGCGCCCGACGGCATCGACGTGTACTTCGACAACGTCGGCGGGGAGCACCTCGAGGCCGCGCTCGGGGCCTTCAACGACCAGGGGCGCGCGGCGCTGTGCGGCGCGATCTCGCAGTACAACACCGAGGGCGAGGCGACCGGTCCGCGCAACATGGCGAACATCGTCACCCGCGGTCTGACCCTCCAGGGCTTCACCGTCGGCGGCTACACGCAGCACTTCCCGTCCTTCATGGCGGACATGACCGCCTGGGTCACCGCAGGCGACGTCGTCTTCGACGAGACGGTCGTCGAGGGCCTCGACCACGCGGTCGACGCGTTCCTCGGCATGATGCGCGGCGAGAACGTGGGCAAGATGGTCGTGAAGACCGCACGCTGAGAACGACACGCACGAGCACAGGCACCACCCGATCGCGCCCGGTCGACCACCGAGAAGGAGAACGTCATGAGCAGCGTCCTGTTCGTCGTCAGTGCAGCGCAGGGGTGGACCCTCGCCGACGGCACCGTCCACCCCACCGGCTTCTGGGCCGAGGAGCTCGCCGAGCCGCACCGCCTCTTCACCGAGGCAGGCTGGGACATCACCATCGCGACGCCGGGGGCTGTGAAGCCGACCGTGGACGCGGGGAGCCTCGCCCCTCAGGCTGCGGGCGGCGAGGACCGTGCTGCCGAGCTCGAGGCTTACCTCGCGTCGATCGACGACCGGCTCGCGGCGGTCGTCGACGTCGCGTCGGTGCGGGCGGCCGACTTCGACGCCGTCTTCTACCCGGGCGGGCACGCCCCGATGGAGGACCTCGCGGTCGACACGACCTCGGGAGCACTCATGACCGCGGCGCTCGACGAGGGCATCCCGCTCGCCGTGCTGTGCCACGCCCCGGCCGCCCTGCTCGCCGCCCGGCGTCAGGACGGCTCGTGGCCCTTCGCTGGCTACCGGATGACGTCCTTCACCGACGAGGAGGAGCGCATCGGCGGACTCGCCGACAAGGCCCGCTGGCTCGTCGAGACCGAGCTGGTCGGCCGTGGCGCCGAGTTCGTCGGCGGCGCGCCGTTCGAGCCTCACGTCGAGCAGGACCGCGGGCTCCTGACGGGTCAGAACCCGGCGTCGTCAGAGCGCCTCGCCCGTGCCGTCCTGGACTCCGTCGGGTAGGTAGACGCTGACGACGAGGCCACCGCTCGCCCGGGGGCGGGCGGTGACGGAGCCGGAGTGCGCGGCGACGATCGAGCGGACGATGGAGAGCCCGAGGCCCGTGCCGGGCTGGTGCGCCGACCGGACGGCACGGTCCGCCACCGTCCCGTCTGGGCGGAGCCGTCGGAACGGCTCGAAGAGGCCGTGCACCTGGGCCTCGGGGACCGTCGGGCCGGTGTTCTCGACCACGAGCCGGTGCGGGCACGGGACCGTCACGCGGACGGTCCCGCCCTCGACGTTGTACCTCACCGCGTTGTCGACGAGGTTGCGGACGAGTCGGTCGAGCAGCACGTGGTCGCCGCGCACGAGCCGGTCGCCCGACGGTGAGCAGGTGTGCGTCCCGTCCGTCGACGGCGTCAGCCCCGCGCTCCCCCCGGGGCCACCGCGGTCCCCGACGTCCTCGGCCTCGTCAGGGCTCGTCACGACCGTGACGGACACCCGTGAGGCGGAGGCGCCGGGCTCGCACTCAGCCGTGACCTGGGTCGCGAGGACCGCGAGGTCGACGGGCCCGAGCGCTGGCGGCACCAGGTCGGCCGAGGCGAGAGCGAGCAGCCCTTCGATGAGCCTGCCCTGGCGGTGGTTCACCGCGAGCAGCTTCTCGGCGAGCTCCCGGGTGGGCTCCGGGCACTCGGGGTCGGTCAGCGCGACCTCGAGCACCGACCGCGTGATAGTCAGCGGCGTCCGCAGCTCGTGCGAGGCGTTCGCCGTGAAGCGTCGCTGCCCGTCGAACGACGCGTCGAGCCGGTCGAGCATCTCGTCGAAGGTGTCCGCGAGGTCCTTGATCTCGTCCTGGCGGCCGTCGAGCGCGATCCGCGCCGACAGGCTGTCGCCGGCGACCCGTCGAGCCGTCGCGGTCACCCGGTGCAGCGGTGCGAGGACTCTCGACACCATCGCCCAGCCGAACCAGACGGTCACCGCCAGGGTGACGAGGAGGGCGGCGACCGACGCGAGGATGATCGTCCGCATCGTCTGTGCGCGAGCCTGGTCGTTGAGGTCGGCCACCCTGGTCCTCAGGGCTGAGAGTGCCACCGCAGAGTCGTCGGAGGGCTCGAGGCTGGACGGCGCCTGGTCGAGAGGTGCGACGTCGCCCGAGGGTGGTGGTTCTGGTGTTGCGAGCTCCGGCGAGACGTCGAGGGCATCCTGCTGGAACGCGTCGAGCTCGCTGGCTTCCAAGATCTCGGAGCTGCCGAGGGCGATCCCGACGACGTCGTCCGGCTGGTTGTCGAGCGACCGGCCCGCCACGACCACGAGGATCGCGACGAGCACCGTCCCGGCGACCGCGAAGGCCGCACCGTACAGGACGGTGAGGCGCGTCCTCAGCGTCGGTGCCCGGCCGCGTGCCAGGCGCCACGCGCTGAGGGGAGGTCTCATCGGACCCGGTACCCGGACCCGATCACCGTCTCGACGAGCCCCGGTTCGCCCAGCTTGCGGCGTACCTGCTTGATCACGAACCGCACCACACCGGTGAAGGGGTCGATGTTCTCGTCCCAGACCTTCTCGAGCAGCGTCTCGGCCGAGACGACCGCACCGTCCGCCCGCATGAGCTCTTCGAGGACGCCGAACTCCTTCTTGCTCAGGACGATCTGCTGGCCGTCGCGGACCACCTCGCGGCGTGCCGGGTCGAGGCGCAGCCCGGAGCGCTCGAGCACCGGGGGAGCGGCAGGCCGGGCACGGCGTCCGAGCGCGCGGACCCGGGCGACGAGCTCGGTGAAGGCGAAGGGCTTGGCGAGGTAGTCGTCGGCACCGAGCTCGAGGCCCTCGACCCGGTCACGCAGCTCGGAGGAGGCCGTGAGCATGAGCACCCGCGTCGACGAACCGGACGCCGAGACCCACCGGCACACGTCGTCGCCGTGCATCCCGGGGATGTCTCGGTCGAGCACGACGACGTCGTAGTCGTTCACCTCGATCTTCTCGATCGCCGTCCTGCCGTCGCCGACGACGTCGACGGCGATCGACTCGCGCCGGAGCCCGGTCGCGACAGCCTCGGCGATCAGCTGTTCGTCCTCTACCACCAGAAGTCTCATGGGAGAAGTATGTCGGATAGGTCTGTGAGGTCCGTGTGAGGTAGGTCCTCGTCGTCGGAGGACGGTCGGCCGGCGCAGGCCGACAGCTCGCGAGTTCCGGGTGAGGGGGGCCCTCACGAGGGGCTCATCGGTGCCCTGGTCGGATGGTCAGACCGACAACTCCGGAGGACACATGAAGCAGACACACCGTTCCGTCCAGCCCGACCCCGTGCGCGATCGGGCACCGAGCCAGCGTCGCCGTGGTCCGGACGGCCGTTCACGGTCGGTGCGGAGCGCACCGTGGGTCGCCGCGGTGCTGTGCGCCGCGCTGGTGACCGCGTGCAGTGCTGAGGCCGACGAGCAGGTCGCCTCGGCAGGGTCTCCGTCGAGCTCGAGCTCGACGGGGTCCTCGGGCACCGCGGGCTCCGACCGCAGCGACCTGACGCGTCAGCAGCAGGGGCAGCAGCAGGTGGAGTGCCTCCGGGAGCACGGCCTGTCTGTCCCCGACGCCGACAAGGACGGGGAGGTGACCTACCCGGGAGACGAGCCGGGGGGAACCTGGGAGGACAAGGACTTCGACGCGGAAGCAGCATGCCGCCACCTGGCGCCAGAGCCGACCGAGGAGGAGAAGGCGAAGCGGTCTCCCGAGGCGCAGAAGGCGTTCGCCGCGTGCATGCGTGGGAAGGGCGTCGACTGGCCGGACCCGGAGGAGGACGGCTCGACGAAGTTCAGCATGGACGGTCTCAGCGAGGCTGACGCCGCGGCGGAGCAGGCGGCCATCGAGGCGTGCGGAGGGTGAGCGCCCGGCAGACCGGACGATGGCCGTGGTCGGTCTCGCACCGTGACCGTGACCGTGGGGGCGATGGCAGGCGGCGCGGTGCGCGTCCGGCCCGACGCGCGCACTGGACCGCTGCGGTGCTCTGCGCTGCCCTGCTCACCGCCTGCGGCGGGGAGGCCGACGACCAGGTCGCGTCGGCGGGGTCACCGTCGGCCTCGAGCTCCTCGGGGACGTCGAGCACCGACGGCAGCGACCGCGGAGACCTCACGCGTCAGCAGCAGGCTCAGCAGCAGGCGGACTGCCTGCGGGAGAACGGCCTGCACGTCGGCGACCCCGACCAGGAGGGCTACCTGGGTGCCACCGTGGAGGACGGCAGGATCTCCGACGCGGACCGCGCGGCCGCGTACGCGGCCTGCGAGCACCTGGCTCCGGAGCAGACGGCGGAGGACAAGACGAAGCAGTCTCCCGAGGCGATGCGCGCCTTCGCCGTGTGCATGCGCGAGAACGGCATCGACTGGCCGGACCCGAACGCCGACGGCTCCACGAACGTCACGCCGCAGCACGACTTCGGCGTCGACGACGGCACGCTCTGGCGTCTGGCACAGCAGTGCGGCATATGAACGCCCGCTGTGCTGCGAGGCCCACGCGAGAGCACCGCTCACGGTGGGCTCATCGGCCCTCCGGTCGAATGGTGAGCATGCCCGACAACTCCGGAGGACACATGAAGCACGACCACCCATCCACCCCGACCGTCCGTGTCGGCGGACGCACTCAGAGCAGGCCTTCGGGCCTCGGTACCGACGCTCACGCGCACCGAGACCTCCTGACGGGGAGCATCGCATGACGGCCCGGGAGAACTCGCCAGCCGGAGGACCCGGCCGCTCGCGCACGACCCGCCGTGCGCTGCTCCTCGGTGCCTCGCTGGCTGCGGTCGGGCTCGTCCTCGGCGTCATCCTGGTCGGCGGCTCGTCCGACGCGACGACCACGGACGACACCGCCGGGACCGTCGCGACGACCCCGGTCGTCCGGGAGACGCTCGTCCGCAGCGAGAAGCACAAGGGCTCGGTGGGCTTCGGGGAACCCAGAGCCGTCGGGGCTCCCGAGGCCGGGGAGAGCGAGGACGGTGCACGGACGGTCACCTGGTTGCCCGAGGTCGGCGCGGTCGTCGACCGAGGCCAGCAGCTCTGGCGGACGGACGACCGACCGACGCTCGCCCTCTTCGGAGAGCTCCCCGCCTACCGAGAGCTCGGCGTCGGCGACCGCGGGGCGGACGTCTCCCAGCTCAAGGAGAACCTCACCGCGCTCGGCTACACGGGCTTCTCGGCTGACGACAGGTACACGCAAGCCACCTCTCGAGCGGTGTCCAGGTGGCAGAAGGACGTCGGTCTGCCGCAGACCGGGAGGCTGGGGCCCGAGCAGGTCACCGTCGTGCGTGGGCCGGTCCGGGTGGCCTCCCGCTCGGTCGAGGTCGGCGCTCCAGCGGCGTCGAGCATGCTGACGGTCACCGACGTCAGGCGCGTCGTCTCCTTCGACCTCGACCCGGCGAAGGACGTGACGCCGGACGTCGGAGCGCCGGCGACCGTCGAGCTGCCGGGCGGCACCAGGGCTCCGGGGTCCATCTCCGCGGTCGGGCCCCCCGTCGACGAGGGCGGCGACGGCAAGAGCTCGGGTTCAGACGGCCAGTCCGGTGGCGGGTCTGACACGACCACGGTCACCGTCGAGGTCTCCCTCGACGACCCGGCCCTGGTCGAGGGCCTCGACGCCAGCCGCGTCGACATCGAGCTGGTCGTCGAGGAGCGACCAGACGTCCTCTCGGTCCCCGTCACGGCGCTCGTCGCGCTCGCGGAGGGAGGGCACGCGGTCGAGGTCGGAGCCGACGAGCGCCGCCTGGTGCCGGTCACCGTGGGGATGTTCGCCTCCGGGCGGGTCGAGGTCTCGGGCGAGCTCAGCGAGGGCGACGAGGTCGTGGTGCCCTCGTGACCGCCGTCGTCTCGCTCCGGCAGGTCTCCCGGGAGTACCCGGGAGGTGTCCGTGCCCTGGACGGTGTCGACCTCGAGGTGCAGCGCGGCGAGCTCGTCGCGGTGGTCGGCAGCTCCGGGTCGGGCAAGTCGACCATGCTCAACGTCATCGGCACGCTCGACCGGTGCTCGTCCGGGACCGTCGCGATCGACGGCCACCTGGTCGAAGACCTCTCGGACCGTGACCTCTCAGCCCTGCGGGCGACGCGGATCGGGTTCGTGTTCCAGCACTTCCACCTGTCGGCGGGCACTGCCGCGATCGACAACGTCGCGGACGGGCTGCTGTACCGCGGGGTGCGGCGCGCCGAGCGGCGTGACCGAGCGGCGGCGGTCCTCGACCGCGTCGGGCTGGGCACGCGCCTGGGGCACCGTCCGAACGAGCTGTCCGGAGGGGAGAAGCAGCGGGTCGCGATCGCGCGAGCCGTCGTCGGAGAACCTCCGCTGCTCCTCGCGGACGAGCCGACGGGGGCGCTCGACTCCGTCTCGGGCGCCGGGATCGTCGAGCTCCTCCGCGAGCTCAACACCGCGGGCACCACGATCGTCGTGATCACCCACGACCGGGACCTCGCCGCGATGCTGCCTCGGCAGGTCACGGTCCGGGACGGGCGCATCGTGCCGCCCGAGCACCCGGAGGCGGTGCGGGCTGCACGCCCCGAGCGTCCTGCCCGGCCGGAGCAGCCATGCTGAGGCCGGCGAGGCTCGCCCCGGGCGACCTGTTCAGGGTCGGCGCGACGGGCCTGCGCACCAGACCGATGCGTGCGGTGCTCTCAGCGCTCGGGATCGCGATCGGCATCGCCGCGATGATCGCCGTCGTCGGCATCTCGACGTCGTCCCGGGCGGAGCTCGACGAGACGCTCTCCCGGCTGGGGACGAACCTCCTGCGGGTCGAGCCGGGGGAGGACGCGCTCGGTTCCGAGACGCGGCTGCCTGTCGAGTCCGTCTCCATGGTCCGGCGCATCGCCCCCGTGACCGGGGCCGCCTCGGTCGGTCTCGTCCCCGACGCCCGCGCCCTGCGCAACGACCACGTGCCTCCGCTCGAGCACGGGGGTGTCACCGTCTCGGCCGCGGACGAGGAGCTGTACGGCACCGTCGGACTCACGATGTCCAGCGGACGCTGGCTGTCGGCGGCGACCGACGGTCTGCCCGTCGTCGTCCTCGGGGCGAAGGCCGCCGAGCACCTCGGGGTGACGGGTCCGGACCCGCAGACGGTCGTGATCATCGAGGGGCAGCCGTTCAGCGTCAGCGGGGTCCTCGACCCGGTCGAGCTCGCCCCCGAGCTCGACTCGAGCGTGCTCATGGGCAAGCAGGTCGCGTCCGAGCGGCTCGGTTGGACGGGGGACCCGTCGCGGATCTACGTGCGGACCGTGGACTCGGCGGTCGACCCCGTGCGTGACGTCCTCGGTGCTACCGCGAACCCGGCGGCCCCGAACCAGGTCGCCGTGTCGCGCCCGTCGGACGCGCTCGCGGCGAAGGAGGCGACCGACGCGGCCTTCACGGGTCTGCTCGTCGGGCTCGGGGCGGTCGCCCTGCTCGTCGGGGGGATCGGCGTCGCGAACACCATGGTGATCTCGGTCCTCGAGCGCCGGTCCGAGATCGGCCTGAGGAGGTCCCTCGGGGCCACCCGGGGGCAGGTGCGGACGCAGTTCCTCGTGGAGTCGCTGCTGCTCTCCGTCCTCGGTGGCGGCGCGGGGGTGGTCATCGGCTACGGGATCACCGCGGTGTACGCCACGTCGCAGGGGTGGGCGACGTCGATCCCGCCGGTGATCCTCGCTGGTGGGCTCGGTGCGACACTCCTGATCGGGGCTGTGGCAGGCCTCTACCCGGCGATCCGTGCCGCGAGGATGCCGCCCACCGCGGCGCTCTCGGCCTCCTGACGGGCGGCCGCCGACCAGGTCGTCGATGCCGCCGGTACCGCTGCTGCGCAGGACCGGAGCCGCGTGCAGCAGCAGGGAGCGGTGCTCGTCCTCTCGCCCAGGACGAGCACCGCTCCTTCTCGTCGGGACGGTGGCCGGGTGAGCGGGGTGACCGCGGTCTGGCAGTCGCGACCCGCGTGAGATCAACGGGCGAGGTCGTCCGCACGTGGCGGTCGCTGCCGCTGTGCGACGACGAGCGAGACGAGCACGACGACACCGCCGAGCAGCTGGAGCGGGGTGAGCGTCTGACCCAGCACCGCCCAGCCGAGAGCGGTCGCGACGACGGGGTTGAGCAGCCCGAGGAACGTCACGTCGGTCGCCGGGAGCGCGCGCAGTCCCCGGAACCACAGCGAGTAGCCGAGGACGGAGCCGACGAGGGTCAGGTACGCGTACCCGGCCAGGTTCTGGCCCGTGACGTGCGAGGGCAGGCCCTCGAGGGCGAGCGCGGGTGCGACGAGGAGAAGTCCTCCCGCGGTGAGCTGCCACCCCGTGGTCGCGAGGAGCGACGCGGGGGATACCCACCGCTTGGCGAGGATCACGCCGCAGGACATCGAGACCGCGGCCCCGGCCGCGGCGAGCACGCCGACGGTGTCGAGCCCGGTCTCGCCGCGCAGCACGAGGAGGCTGACACCGACGACACCCAGGGCACCCGCGACCAGGGTGCGTGCTGTGAGCCGCTGGCCCAGCACGACGACCGCGAGCAGGGCGACGAACAACGGCTGGAGCGCGCCGACCGCAGCGGCCACGCCGCCCGGGAGGCGGTAGGCGGCCACGAAGAGCAGCGCGAAGAACCCGCCGATGTTGAGGGCGCCCAGGACGAGCGAGCGCCACCACCACGCGCCGTGCGGGAGCTGCCGGGTGATCGCGACCAGCAGCAGGCCGGCGGGCAGGGCGCGGACCGCCCCGGCCAGGAAGGGGCGACCGGGCGGGAGCAGCTCCGAGGTCACGAGATAGGTCGTGGCCCAGACTGCCGGAGCGACGGCGGTGGTGAGGAGGAGCCCCTGTCGTTTGCTTAGCACTAAGAGAAAGTATCACAGCACTAAGAGAGTTCGACGGTGCGCTGGTAGGTTGGGCGGGTGCCAGACCATGTCGACCGTGTGCTCTCCCAGTGGGCCGTCGAGCGCCCCGACCTCGACGTCTCGGCGATGGGGGTCATCGGCCGGCTCGGCCGCGTCCAGCGGCTCGTCGACGCCAGCCTGCGAGCGACCTTCGCGCGGCACGACCTGGACGCACCCTCCTTCGACGTCCTCGCCACCCTGCGCCGCAGCGGCGACGGCGGCCTCACCCCCGCGGGCCTCATGCGGTCGGGGATGGTCACCTCGGGGGCGATCACCCAGCGGCTCGACCGGCTCGAGGAGCGCGGCCTCGTGCGACGTGCGGCCTCCGACGCCGACCGGCGCAGCGTGGTCGTGCAGCTCACGCCCGCGGGGCGCGAGCTCGTCGACGCCGCGCTGCCCGACCACGTCGCGACCGAGGAGCGGCTGCTCGCCGGGCTCGACCCGGCCCAGCGCGAGCAGCTCGCGAGCACCCTCCGGACGCTCCTCGAGCACCTCGGGGACGAGGCGTAGCCCGTCCTGCTGCTCACAGCAGATCTGCCCCGGGGCGAGCGAGCCCCACGCGGGCTGCGGGTGGACGAGCGTGGGGTGCACACCCACCACCGAGGAGGAACCGTGCACCTCACCACCACCCCCGAGACACCACCCCCTGCCGGCGGCGCTCTCGCCGACCGGCTGACCAGCGGCCTGATGTTCCGGCGCGTGGTCGTCGTCGGCCAGGAGATCGACGACGACCTCGCCACCCGCGTGTGCAGCCAGCTGCTCCTGCTCTCGGCCGAGGACCCGGACGCCGACGTCGTCCTGCTGATCTCGTCGCCCGGCGGCTCCGTCTCGGCAGGCCTCGCGATGTACGACGTCATGCGGCTGATCCCCAACGACGTGAGCACCGTCGCCCTCGGCACGGCCGCGAGCATGGGGCAGTTCTTACTCTCCGCCGGGACCCGCGGCAAGAGGTTCGCCCTGCCGCACGCACGCGTCCTCATGCACCAGGGCTCTGCGGGGCTCCAGGGTACGGCCGTCGACATCGCCATCCAGGCCGAGAACCTCGAGCACACCAAGAAGGTCATGCTCACGCTCATCGCCGAGCACACCGGCCAGCCATACGACCGCGTCGAGCGCGACTCCGACCGCGACCGGTGGTTCACCGCCGACGAGGCGCTCGACTACGGGTTCGTCGACGCGGTCGCCACGGACCTCGTGCAGGTGCTCCCTGCCCAGGGCCGCCGCCCCGCAGGCCTGGCCGGTGCACGGTGAGCGGGCAGTACACGATCCCGAGCGTGATCGAGAAGACGACCACCGGCGAGCGGGCGGCCGACGTCTACAGCCGGCTGCTCACCGACAGGATCGTGTTCCTCGGGACCGAGATCGACGACGGGGTCGCGAACGTGGTCGTCGCGCAGCTCATCCACCTCGAGTCCGTCGCCCCCGACCAGGGGATCGAGCTGTACATCAACTCGCCCGGCGGCTCGGTGAGCGCGATGCTCGCGATCTACGACACGATCCAGTACCTGCGCGCGCCCGTCGGGACCGTGTGCGTCGGCCAGGCGGCGTCCTCCGCCGCCGTCCTGCTGGCTGCTGGTGAGCCCGGACGCCGCGGGATCCTCCCGCACGCCCGCGTGCTCCTGCACCCGCCGTCGACCAGCAGCGGTCGTGGCGCGCTGCCCGACCTCGAGATCCAGGCCAAGGAGATCCAGCGCGTCCGCGACGAGGTCGACGAGATCCTGGCGGCGCACACGGGCCAGGACCAGGCGGTGCTGCGGGCGGACACGTCACGAGACCGCATCTTCACCGCGCAGCAGGCCGTCGCGTACGGGCTGGTCGACGAGGTGGTGGCCAGCAGGAAGGTGCGTGGCGGGGTGCGGTGAGCCGCCCCCGTCAGGCGGCGAGGAGCTGAGGTGTGGGCGTCCCGGCCGGGGCCAGGCTGTGCGACACCCGGCGGGTGAGGTCGAGGAGCGTCAGCGCGAGCGCCGTGCCGACGGCCTCGAGGATCTCCGAGGAGGGCTCTTTGCGCCCGCGCTCGACCTCGGAGAGGTACTGGGTCGAGACGCCGGCCTGGCCCGCGACGTCTGCGAGCGTCCGTGCCTGCGCCGTCCGCTCGAGTCGTAGCTCGTGGCCCACGGCCTCGCGCCACAGCAGGTCGCGCCCGGGTGGGGCCAGCCGGAGCGGGCGGCTGGTGTCGTCGCCGGCGCCTGTGGGGGCCGAGGCAGCAGAGCTCTCGGGGCCGCGGGTGGTCTCGGAGGTGCGGTCGCCAGACCGGTCCGCACCGCGTGCCCGGGACGTGGGGAAGGGGATCACGGTGCCCATGGGTGCGCTCCTCGTCGTGCGGCGGCAGGCCTAGCGGCGCGGTCGCGCCTGGTCCGAGCGTAGGGCGACGGGTGCGCCCCGGGGGAGAGGCGGGCGTCCGCCCGGCGCGAACACGAGGCTAGCAACGCGTGTTGACAGCGCGCTGTTAGCAACATAGGTTGCTGGCATGAGCTCGGACGACGTCGCAGGTGCTGCCAGCGACACCACCGACCCGCGCGCAGGGCTGCGGGCGGTGACCTCGCTCCGCCAGCTCGTCGAGACCCTCGAGCTCCGCCAGGTCGAGGCCGGCCTGCGCGCGGGCATGAGCTGGAACGACGTGGCCGAGGCGCTCGGCGTCAGCCGGCAGGCCGTCCACAAGAAGTACTCGAAGAGGATCGACCCCACCATCGCCGTACCCCGGAGGAACAGGTCATGAGCCGGCTCACCGAGATGATCGTCAGGTCCCAGCAGCTGAGCGTCGCCGCGAAGGAAGAGGCGCAGCGCGTCGGGCGGACCGAGATCGACCTCGAGCACCTGCTCGTCGCGCTCGCGGTCGTCGGCGGCCCCTCGAGCGACGTGCTCCGGGGTGCCGGGCTGAGCGTGCGGACCCTGCGCGACGCGGCCGTGCGGGTGCACGAGCGCAGGATCGCCGGCCTCGGCATCACGGCCGCGCGCGTCGATCCCGGCCCCATCCCCGACCCCTCCCTCGGCGACGTCGGGTGGTCGCGTCCGGCCGACGCGGCCTTCCGTGCGCTCGACGGCCTCGACGTCGACGACCGGGCGATCCTCGTCGCGCTGCTCGACGAGCCGAGCGGCCACGTGCTCGAGGTCCTCGCTGAGGGTGGCGTGGACGCCGGTGCCCTGAGATCCCGCCTGGACGCCGCGCCCCGGCCGCACCGCGAGGTGTCGACCGACGACGGTCCCGGGTGGCGCTCGGTGGGCGTGTCGGGTTTTGTCGAGGCGAGGCCCGAGCAGGTCTGGTCCCTCGTCTCCGACCCGGCGCGCAGGCTCGAGTGGGACAAGACCTTCTACTCCTCCTACGTCGTGGGGGACGACGGGGTGGCGCGCGCCCGTGCCGAGGTGCGTCGCCCGGACGGCACGGAGCAGCGGCACCGGCCACAGGTGCTCGCGACCGAGCACCGTGAGGTCGAGCGGGTCGAGGGGAGTGCGGTCGAGTGGGAGATCACCTGGCCGGACCTCCCCGCCGGTCGGATGCGGCAGCGGTTCCGCGTCGAGCTCGAGCCCGACGGGGACAGCACCCGGCTGCGCCTCACCCAACGGTGGTCCCGGGGCAGGGGGCTGCGCGGGGCGGTCCAGCGAGCCCTCCTCCCGGTCCAGCGCTTCCTGTTCCGGCAGCAGCTCCTCGCCAAGGCCGCGTCGGTCTCCCGGGTACTGCGCTGAGCGGGCACCGGCGACGTCTGGGCGCGGCCGGGACCACCTGACCGTCGCCCGCCCGCCGCCTCGTCGCGTAACCTTGACGATCGTGGCTACCACCGACTTCGCATCAGAGATCAGCGCCCTGCGCGGCACCCTCGCGACCATCAGCGCCGTGACCGACCCGGAGGCGCTGAAGATCCGCATCGCCGAGCTCTCGGACCAGGCCTCCGCGCCTGACCTTTGGGACGACACCGACGCGGCGCAGAAGGTGACGACCGCTCTCTCGCAGGCGCAGACCGAGCTCGACCGCATCGTCAACATGGAGTCGCGCATCGACGACCTCGAGGTGCTCGTCGAGATGGCCACCGAGGGTGACGGCGCCGACGACGTCGAGACCCTCGAGGAGGCCCAGAAGGACCTCGACGGCATCCGCCGCGACCTCGGCGACCTCGAGGTCCGCACCCTGCTGTCGGGGGAGTGGGACGCCCGCGAGGCCGTCGTGAGCATCCGCGCCGGCGCTGGTGGCGTCGACGCCGCGGACTTCGCCGAGATGCTCATGCGCATGTACCTGCGCTGGGCCGAGCGCCACGGCTACCCGACCGCCGTCCTCGACACCTCGTACGCCGAGGAGGCCGGGCTCAAGTCCGCGACCTTCGAGGTCAAGGCCCCCTACGCCTTCGGCAACCTCTCCGTCGAGGCCGGCACTCACCGTCTCGTGCGCATCTCGCCCTTCGACAACCAGGGTCGTCGCCAGACGTCCTTCGCGGCCGTCGAGGTCATCCCGCTCATCGAGTCGACCGACCACGTCGACATCCCGGACAACGAGATCCGCGTCGACGTCTTCCGGTCGTCGGGCCCCGGTGGCCAGTCCGTCAACACGACCGACTCCGCCGTCCGCCTCACGCACATCCCGACCGGCATCGTCGTGTCGATGCAGAACGAGAAGTCGCAGATCCAGAACCGTGCCGCCGCCATGCGCGTCCTCCAGTCCCGGCTGCTCCTCGAGCGCCAGGCGCAGGAGAAGGCCATGAAGAAGGAGATGGCCGGCGACGTCAAGGCCAGCTGGGGCGACCAGATGCGCTCCTACGTCCTGCAGCCGTACCAGATGGTCAAGGACCTGCGCACCGAGCACGAGGTGGGCAACACCTCGGCGGTGTTCGACGGGGAGATCGACGACTTCATCGAGGCCGGCATCCGCTGGCGCCGGTCCAAGACCGAGGGCTGAGCCAGACCGGAGCGCGAGCCCGGCCGTCGTCCCGCGCTGCGCCGGGCGGGTGTTCAGGCTGCTCCCAGGCTCGGCGCCGGGCGGCGTGTCGGCCGCTGGACCTGTCGCGGGGTGCTTACCCTCGAACCGGTCTGCTCGCCACGTGAGCGGCCGTGCTCGCCCCACCGAACGGAAGCCTGGGCCCAGTTGTGATTCGTTTTGAGAACGTCAGCAAGGTGTACGCGCGTGGTGCGCGACCCGCGCTCGACGACGTCTCCCTCGAGGTCGAGCGCGGTGAGTTCGTGTTCCTCGTCGGTGCCTCCGGGTCGGGGAAGTCGACCTTCCTGCGGCTCGTCCTGCGCGAGGAGCGCGCCACCTCGGGCGACGTCTTCGTCGCCGGGCGCAACATGCAGACCCTCTCGAACTGGAAGGTGCCCACGCTGCGCCGCCAGATCGGCGCGGTGTTCCAGGACTTCCGCCTGCTGCCCAACAAGACGGTCTTCGAGAACGTGGCCTTCGCGCTCCAGGTCATCGGCAAGCCGCGCCACCACATCATGACCACGGTCCCCGAGACGCTCGACATGGTCGGGCTCGCGGGCAAGGAGAAGCGACGCCCGCACGAGCTCTCCGGTGGTGAGCAGCAGCGTGTGGCCATCGCCCGCGCCTTCGTCAACAGGCCGTCGATCCTGCTCTGCGACGAGCCGACCGGAAACCTCGACCCGACCACGTCGCTGGGGATCATGCGCCTGCTCGACCGGATCAACCGCACGGGCACGACCGTGGTCATGGCCACGCACGACGACGAGATCGTCGACCAGATGCGCAAGCGCGTCATCGAACTGTCCACCGGTGAGCTGGTCCGCGACCAGTCCCGTGGCGTCTACGGCTCTGCCCGCTGAGGGGATATCGGTGCGTTTCCAGTTCATTCTTTCCGAGATCGGGATCGGTCTCCGGCGCAACCTGTCGATGACCGTCTCGGTCGTCCTCGTGACCTTCGTGTCCCTGACCTTCGTCGGCGCAGCAGTCCTGCTGCAGTCGCAGATCGGCAAGTTCAAGGGCGAGTGGTACGACAAGGTCGAGATCAGCGTCTTCCTCTGCCCGCCTGGCTCCAGCCAGCCGACCTGTGCCGGGGGAGAGGCCACCAACGAGCAGATCGACTCGGTCCGGGCGGTCCTCGACCAGCCCGACGTCGCTGCTGAGATCGACAGCGTGACCTTCGAGAGCAAGGCCGAGGCCTGGGTGACGTTCTCGGAGCAGTTCAACGACCGCTGGTGGTTCAACACCGTGAGCGAGGACGACATGAACGCGTCGTTCCGCATCAAGCTGGTGGACCCCGAGCAGTACCAGGTGATCAACGACGTCCTCACCGGCAGGCCCGGTGTCGAGACGGTCAGCGACCAGCGGAGCATCTTCGAGCCGCTGTTCCTCGTGCTCAACCGCGCGACGCTGCTCTCCGCCGGCCTCGCCGGCGTGATGCTGCTCGCCGCCGTCCTGCTCATCACGACGACCATCCGGCTGTCCGCCCTCAGCCGCAAGCGCGAGACCGGGATCATGCGGCTCGTCGGCGCCTCGAACTTCTTCATCCAGCTCCCCTTCATGCTCGAAGGTGCGATCGCCGCGACGGTCGGTGCCCTCATGGCCGTCGGCGGGCTGTGGCTGGGGGTCAAGTACCTCGTCGAGGACTGGCTGGGCCAGTCCATGCAGTGGATCCCGTACGTGACGACCAGCGACGTGTGGGCGATCGCGCCCATCCTCATCGGCGTGGCCTTCTTGCTGGCCGCCATCTCGTCGATCGTCACCCTGAGCCGCTACACGAAGGTCTGACATGACTCGCCTGAGAGCACTCTTCGCCGCCCTGGTCGCCGCCACCCTCGTCATGGGGCTGAGCATGCTGCCCGCGTCGGCCGACGACCTCGACGACCGCCTCGCCGACGCCCAGCGCCAGAAGGACTCGGCCAGCGAGGCGCTCGACCAGGTCACAGGGGACCTCGCCGAGACCGACGAGGCGCTCGCCCAGGCGTACATCGACCTGCAGACCATCGAGGCGGAGCTGCCCGTCGCCGAGGCCACCCTCGACAAGGCGAACGCGGCGTACGAGACCGCCCAGCGGGAGGCCGACAGCCTCGCGCAGCGTCTCACCGACGCCGAGACCGAGGAGGCGACCCTCGTCGACACGATCGCCGAGAACGAGACCGCCTCGACGGACGCGCACAACGCTGTCGCCGAGATGGCACGGCAGGCCGCGCGCGGGGACATGGGGATCTCGAGCCTCGAGTTCGTGGTCGGCGCCAAGACGACCGACGAGTTCGTCACGCAGTACAACATGTCGACCACCGCGATCCGCACCCAGAACTCCTCGCTCGAAGATCTTCGGCAGACCCAGGCGGTCACGAGCAACACGCAGGTGCGGCTCGACGCCGTCAAGGACGCGATCAGCACGCTCAAGACCGACGCCGACGCCAAGGTCGTCGAGGCCGACGCGGCCAAGACCGAGGCTGCGGACGCCAAGGCGGACGTCGAGCGCCTCATCACCGAGCAATCGGCCAAGAAGAAGACGATCGAGACCCGCAAGAAGACCGAGGAGGCCCGGCAGGTCGAGCTCACCACCCAGAACGACGACCTCACCGCCGAGATCCAGGACATCATCGGTCTCCAGGAGGCCGAGCGCGCCCGGATCGCCAAGGAGCAGGAGGAGGCTCGCAAGGCCGCCGAGGCGGCTGCGGCGGCTGCGACGCCACCCGCGAGCAGCGGGGGTGGCGGGGCTCCGGCGCCCGCACCGGCACCTGCTCCCGCGCCGGCGCCTCCGGCATCAGGAGGCACGCTCTCCTTCCCCACGGCGATCCCGCACATCACGTCGAGCTACGGCTGGCGCCTGCACCCTGTGCTCGGGTACTACCGTCTGCACGCCGGGACGGACTTCCGGGCGTACTGCGGCACTCCGATCTACGCGGCTGCCAGCGGGACCGTGCAGTGGGCGACGTGGCGCGACGGCTTCGGATACCAGGTGCTGCTCGACAACGGCGTCGCCAACGGGGCGAGCCTCATGACCAGCTACAACCACCTGACGAGCTTTGCGGTGTCCGGCGGCCAGAGCGTCTCGACCGGAGACCTTCTCGGGTACTCCGGGAACACCGGGCTGGGGACCGCGTGCCACCTCCACTTCGAGGTGTACGTCAACGGGGCGACCGTCGACCCGATGACGATGCTCGGCTGAGTCCGACGCCCTCGGCGTCGCCCAGGGCGCTGGGCCCTGAGCAAAACAGCTCGTCCGGTCTGCACCGGTGATCTAGGCTGGTGAGGCCCGTCGACCACGGGCCGCACGAGCAGGAGGTGTCATGGCCAAGGCGAAGATGTACCAGATCCCCGACGGGTCGAAGCAGGGCAAGAAGGCCCCGGCATCGTCGGGTCCGGTACGTGCGCTCATCGCGAGCAACAAGAAGGCGCGTCACGACTTCGCCATCGAGGACGTCTTCGAGGCCGGGATGGTGCTCTCCGGGACCGAGGTCAAGGCGCTGCGCGCCGGTCGCGCGTCGCTCGTCGACGGCTACGTGAACATCGAGGGCAACGAGGCGTGGCTCGAGGGTGCGCACATCTCCGAGTACGCGCACGGGACGTGGACCAACCACGCACCGCGGCGCAAGCGCAAGCTGCTGCTGCACCGCTCGGAGATCGAACGCCTCGCCCAGGGGACGCGTGAGAAGGGCTTCACGATCGTCCCCCTCCAGATGTACTTCCTGGACGGCCGCGCCAAGGTCGAGATCGCGCTCGCGCGAGGCAAGAAGGAGTACGACAAGCGTCAGACCCTCCGGGAGCAGCAGGACAACCGCGAGGCGCACCGCGCCATCCGCCAGCGCGAGCTGCGCTGACCGACGGCTCCTCGAGTCCCTGTTCGCCGTTGTTCGCCCCAGGCGCACGATAATCACGTGCGCCCCGTGGCACAGGTCGCGTAGAGTAGGACCATCGCTGCACGGGGTAGTCGACCGGGCGTGATGCTTGAAAACTGCACACGGGGGTGATCGGTTTCGACGGTGGTCGTGCTTCGAGGAGAAGCGGGCCGAGGATGCAGACTTATCTCGTAAACGATGTCTGCAAAACAATAGGTGCCGATTCCAAGCGCACCGACTTCGCACTCGCCGCCTGAGCGAGTCCTGAAGTCCGTAAGCCCGGGGTAGCTTCCGCCTCGGTTCCTTGCGTCATCTAGGGAGCCACTGCTTGTAGCGTTCGTCGTTGACGCTGCAGGGACTCTAAGACGACTGGGCCTGTCAGCTACGTGTCTGCGCGAGTGCTGAGGCCGAGAAAATCCGCAGCAGACTGCGCCCGGAGAAGTCCTGGATTTGCGCCACCGGACCGGGGTTCGATTCCCCGCACCTCCACCACCCCAGGCCTGCGTCAGCAGGCCATGCAGCTGCAGAGGCGGCCACCCGTACGGGTGGCCGCCTCTGTGCGTCCCGCGCCGTCTCCCTGCTCAGCCCCAGCAGAGGCAGAAGGGGTGGCCGGCAGGGTCCGCGTAGACCTGGAACCCCTCCGGCGAGGAGAGGTCGTCCGCCGCCTGGAGCAGGCGGGCCCCGAGTGCGAGCGCCTCGGCGTGGGCGCCGGCGATGTCGCTGACGTAGAGGTCGAGGTGGATCTGCTGCGGGGTGCCGTCGGGCCACTCGGGGCGGACGTGGTCCGGGGCGAGCTGGAACCCCATCTGCGACGAGCCGTCCACCAGGAGCGTGTGCCAGTCGTCCTCTCGCTCGACGGTCCCGCCCAGGATCGAGGCCCAGAAGGCGCTCTCGGTCTCGAGGTCTGCGGCGTCGAAGACGGTGATGCGTCGGGTGATCTCCATCACCCGATCATGGCACCGGGGCGCGATGTACGCAGCAGGGCCCCGCCGAGACGACGGGGCCCTGCTGGTCGTTCACTGCTGCTGTGCTGCTGTCAGCCCTCGCGGTGCGTGGCTGCCCGGCGGCGCCGGACGGTCAGCGCGGTCGCGCCGGCTGCGACCAGCAGGCCGGCGGCGAGGAGAGCCGTCGGGATGCTGTCGGCACCGGTCTGGCTCAGGCTGCCCGGACCGCCTGCGGCGGTCGGCTCTGCCTGGGTCGGGTCGGTCGGCACCGAGGTCGGGTCGAGGCCCGGCCCGGGCGGGTCGCTCGGGGCCGGCGGCTCGACGACCGGCGGATCCGTCGGTGCGGGCGGCTCGGTCGGCTCGGGGACGTCGACGAGCACGTCCACGATGTCCGACCGCAGCCCGACCGCGTTGTTGAGGTGCAGGACGAGCACCTGCGGGGCGCCCTCGACGGGCTGGAGCGCTGCAGGGGCGATCCCCGCGGGGGCCTCGGTGGTCGCGAAGGTGACGGGGATGACGCCCTCGGCGCCCTCGAAGAACACCTCGTCGTCGCCAGCTGCCGCACCCGTGGTGCTACCGAAGGAGACGGCCGGCGAGAAGACGTCGAAGGTGGCCACGTCGGTGATGTCCACCAGCGTGCTGGCGGGGTCGTCGGTCGATCGCGGTGCGTACTCCGAGTACGTCTCGACGTGGTAGCTGATCGTCGTGTCCGTCGACTCCGCTGTGTACCCGAGGGCGGCGAGGGGGACGGACAGGGTGGCGACGTTGGTGTCGAACTGGTTGGTGTCGACGTCCCCGGCGAACAGGTTCACCGGCAGGTAGTCGACGATCTCGTCGGTCGCGGAGTCGACCGTGAGGGCGACCACGAGGTCGACGGTCTCGGCGATCGGCGTGATGTACGTGTAGAAGTCCTCCACGCCGTCGTTGTCCGTGTCGATCGAGACGACCGGGTAGCTGTGCGGCAGGAGGCGGCCCCAGTCACCGTCCATGACGACGCCGAAGGTCAGGAGCCCCTCCGACGGGTCGGCGAGCTGCGGAGCGGTGCTCGAGGCGCCGGCGGCCACGACGTCGAGCGACGAGAGCGTCTTGGACGCCGAGTCCGCCGGGAACTCCTCCACGGGGTCGACGACCCCGAGCTGGAGCGGCACGGCCGTGGAGTAGTAGCCCTCGGAGCCGGTGCCCTGGGCGAGCGACGGGCCGGACAGCGCGAGCTGCGCGGTCGTCGCGGCAGCGTCCTCGAGGACGATCGGCGCGGCGTGGACGTCGCTCACCGGCTTGGGGGCGGAGAAGACCGAGACCCGGAGGCTGCCGCGGGCGTCGTCCGTGGGGACGAGCTCGAGGACACCCGAGGCGTCGGAGACGAACTGGCGGGGGATGCCGCTCTGCGCCGCCTCCATGGTCGGGTCGAGGGTGCGGCGCAGCTGCGTCGGGTCGGCGACGGTCAGGGTGACCGTGGCCGTCGCGGTGCCGCCTGCGGGCACGGTGACCGTCGCGGGGGAGACGGAGTACTCGACGCCCGGCACCGTGGTGCGGGGCAGGTACTCGGGGGTGTAGGACGCCGTGTCGGTCCCGTGGTTGGTCACCGTGATGGTGCGGCTGTCGGTGAAGCCGTCGGCGCCGACCTCGACGATGCCGAAGGACGCGGTGACGAGGCCGCCGGCGTCGTCGGTCGCCGCGGTCACCTGGTTGGTGACTGCCGCGAAGGCGTCGATGCGCCCGGACCCGGCGCGTGCCGGTGCGTAGGCGGTGGGGTCGTCCCCGCTGACCACGACGTCGTGCGTCGCGGTGTTGATGATCTGGGCCTTGACGGTGTCGGCGTCCCAGGTCGGGTGTGCCTCGTAGACGAGTGCTGCGACGCCCGCGGTGAGCGGGGTGGCCATCGACGTCCCGCTCTTGACCGAGGCGGCCGCCCCGGTGCCGGAGCCTGCCGAGATGATCCCGACGCCGGGTGCGGACACGTCAGGCTTGACGATGTCGTTGTACGAGCCGTGCTCGCCGCGCGAGCTGAAGCTGGCGATCGTGTCGACCTTGGTCGGGTCGAAGAACTCGGCCTGGCCGAAGAGGTCGCTCGAGAGCCGGACCTGGAGCGTGCCGGCCTCGGCGAGCGGACGGATCACGGCCGAGGCGTCAGCGGTGACCTGTGCGCCCGGGATCAGGTCGTTGCCGGCGATCCCGGACTCGAAGCTGTTGACCGTCGAGGTGAGGATGACGCCCGTCGCGCCTGCGGCAGCCGCGTTGTTGAACCGCACCGCAGAGCCGCAGGGGAGGGCGACGTCGTCGTTCCACTCCACGAGGACGAAGTTCCCGGCGACCGCGGCAGCGTCCTCGGTCGAGTAGGCCAGGCAGCCCTCGAGGTTGGTGGGGTCGCTCAGCGGCACCACGGCTCCGTCGCGGGTGAAGGTACCGGTGAAGGCCTGGGAGTACTGCGCGCCGTAGGTGACGTTCGACGTGAGGTCGAGGACACCGTCCTGGAGCCCGCGCCCGCTGGCCGACGCGGCCACTGAGAGCGTGCGGGCCGTGTTGCTCGGCGTCCCGGCGACGTCGGTGATGTCGCCGGCGTTGCCGGAGGCGATCACGGGGAGGACACCCTGGTCCATGAGGGCTGCGAGCATCGCGTTCTCGGGGTCGTCGACCGCGCCGAAGTCGCTGCCGAGGGACAGGTTGACGACGTCGATCTGCTGGCCGTCCGCGATGGCCTCGCCGACCCAGTCGATCGCCGCTCCGGTCAGGTCGGTGCTGCCGCCGGTGTCACCGAAGACCTTGAGGGAGAACAGGCCTGCGTCGGGGGCAGAGCCCGGGCCGACGACGAAGTCGACGGACTCGTCGACCGAGGCGTAGGCGTCGGGCGTGCGCGTGCCGTCGGCCTCCTCGCCGAAGGTCACGCCGTCACCCTCGACCTCGACGACGCCGTAGCCTGCCGCCGTGCCGGCGACGTGCGTGCCGTGGCTCCCGCCGCGACCGTCGATGGGGTTCTCGTCGGCTGCCGGGACCGGCTGGAAGGTGGGGCTGTTCGGGTCGGCGTTGTAGGTAGATCCGGCGAAGTCGTAGCCGCCGAGGTACTTGGTGGCGTCGAACCAGCTCGGGTCCGGTGCCGCGGTCGAGGCGACCGCGGTGTCGTAGGCCTCGACCGTCCCGGGTCCGCCGAAGGCCGCGTGGGTGTAGTCGATGCCGGTGTCGATGACGGCGATGTTGACGCCCTCACCGGTGGCGCCGCCGGCGCCCCAGGCCTGGAAGGCGCTGACGAGGGCGTCGGAGTTGATGTTGGCGGGGTCGGAGACGTTCGGCAGGTCGACCGTCTGGGACCGGATCGCGGAGATCTTCACGACGTCGTCCATGGCGGCGATCGTCTCGATGCTCGAGGCGTCGAGGCTGAGCGCGACGCCCGGCACCGTGTAGCGCGTGACGTAGAGGACCTCGACGTCGGAGTCGACGGTGGAGGCCTCGGCCTCGACGGTCGCGGCCGTCGCGTCGATCTCGTCGACGCGCTGCTGGACCGAGCTGGCGGAGCGGGCGGTGCTCTGCACCTCGAGGGCGCTCTGACCGGTGGTCTGGACGAACACGGAGACGCGTCCGTCGCGCCCCGAGAGCGACGGCGAGACGACGTCCGCGCCGAGCCGGGAGGACCGGTCGGGTGCGTAGCCGGTGAGGGGGGTGGTGGGGTCTGCGTTCGCCGGGACGGCGAGACCGGCGGCGAGGGCGAGTCCGACGGCGGCTGCGCCGACGGTCCTGGCACCCGACGTACGTCGGTGAACGGTCACGAGTTCTCCTTGAGAGTGAGGGCTCTTCGATCGCCGGCGTCGACCGCCCGCACGTGCCGGTCCACCCGTCGGGCGCGCTCGACAGGTGGACGGGGTGGGGTGATCTCTCGACCGGTGATGGGGACCGACGATACCCACGGGCGGATGAAGATGTAAGAGTTTCGTGCAGACGTTACGTGGCGTTAACCTGAGGGTGTTATCGCAGGTCAGAGCCCCTAAATGGGCATTCGACGGGGCGTCCTGAGCATGGGGACCTCTCCCCATTCCGCCACGAGGGGTTGTCTGTGATGGCGTCGTGCGCGCGGCGCGGCAGAGGTGTCGGCTTGACAGGTGCGGGCGTCGCAGTCCCGCGCCAGGAGGTGACGCACGACGCCCCGGTCCGGAGCAGACGGTGTCAGCGGGTCCCACGTAGACTCGACCCATGAGCGAGCAGCCGTCGACGAGCACAGGTCCCGTCATGAGTGACATGAGCACGGACCCCTTCAACGCCCCCACGGCCCCCGGCGGCCCGGGCGGTGGTACCTCGACGAGCGTCCTCGAGCACGTCGAGACGCGCGAGGAGGTCGAGCCCGGTGACCACGAGCGCTTCGCGCACTACGTGCGCAAGGAGAAGATCCTCGACTCTGCCCTGAGCGGCAAGTCCGTCATCGCGCTCTGCGGCAAGGTGTGGATCCCGGGTCGTGACCCCAAGAAGTTCCCCGTCTGCCCCATCTGCAAGGAGATCTACGAGGGCCTCCGGGACCCGCAGGACGGCGGCGACGACTCGGGTGACTCCGGCAAGTGAGTGCTGCGTCCTCCAAGCACACGAGCGACCCCTTCGACTTCGACGCCCTGACCGCGCCTGAGCCGACGCGGCCCGTCGACAGCCCTCCTGCAGGCCAGCCCGACGGTGCCGACGGTGCCGTCGACGACCCCGGCCACGGGCACACCAGCCTGCCTGCCGGGGCCCCGCTCCCGCTCCCGGTCACCCCGGTGCCGCAGGCGGCGTCCTCCGCCGCCGCGTCGCACCTGTCCCCGAGCTTCCCGCGCCGTGCCCCCTGGGGCACGGCGTCGAAGCTGCGTGCCTGGCAGGCCGAGGCCATCGAGACCTACCGTGCGCGCAGCCCCAAGGACTTCCTGGCCGTCGCGACGCCGGGTGCCGGCAAGACGACCTTCGCGCTGCGCATCGCGACCGAGCTGCTCGAGCAGGGCACCGTCCGTCGCATCACCGTCGTGGCACCGACCGAGCACCTCAAGCACCAGTGGGCCGACGCCGCGGCGCGCGTCGGGGTGCGCCTCGACCCGAACTTCAAGAACAGCCAGGGCCGGCACGGCGCGCACTACGACGGGGTGGCCCTGACCTACGCCCAGGTGGCGGCCAACCCTGCCCTGCACATGGCGCGGACCGACGCCGCACGCACCCTCGTCATCCTCGACGAGGTGCACCACGGCGGTGACGCCCTCTCGTGGGGAGACGCCATCCGTGAGGCCTTCGAGGGGGCCGAGCGCAGGCTCGCCCTCACCGGGACGCCGTTCCGCT
The DNA here is from genome assembly GCF_000024925.1 of Sanguibacter keddieii DSM 10542. NCBI lineage: Bacteria > Bacillati > Actinomycetota > Actinomycetes > Micrococcales > Sanguibacteraceae > Sanguibacter > Sanguibacter keddieii. The sequence goes on along the minus strand of NC_013521.1, from coordinate 2,794,530 downwards.
CGGACACCTCACCCATCCCCTTCGTCGTGTACGACCGCGGGATGGACGGGATCCGCAGGTCCTCGGCCGACTACACCTACGGGTACGGCGACGCCCTGCGCGACGGCGTCGTGCGCCCCGTCATCTTCCTCACCTACTCGGGGCAGATGCGGTGGCGGACCAAGGCGGGCGACGAGGTGAGCGCACGTCTCGGCGAGGCCATGACCAAGGACATGACCGCGCAGGCCTGGCGCAGCGCGCTCGACCCCAACGGCGAGTGGGCGCCGTCCGTCCTCGCCGCGGCCGACAAGCGGCTCAGCGAGGTGCGGCGTGCCGTCCCCGACGCCGGTGGTCTCGTCATCGCGACCGACCAGAACGACGCGCGCGCCTACGCCGGTCACCTCGCCCGCATCACGGGGAGGTCACCCGTGGTGGTCCTCTCCGACGACGACGGGGCCAGCAAGCGCATCGACGAGTTCTCGGACGGCGACGACCGCTGGATGGTCGCGGTCCGCATGGTCTCCGAGGGGGTCGACGTGCCCCGGCTCGCCGTCGGTGTCTACGCGACGTCCACGTCGACCCCGCTGTTCTTCGCCCAGGCGGTCGGGCGTTTCGTCCGGGCCCGGCGCCGCGGCGAGACCGCCTCGGTGTTCCTGCCGAGCGTCGGGCCGCTGCTCGACCTCGCCAACACGCTCGAGGTCGAGCGCGACCACGCCCTCGACCGGCCCCTCACCAACGAGGAGCAGGGCGACATGTACAACCCGGAGGACGCCCTCGTGGCGGCGGCCAACCGGGAGGACAAGGCGTCCGACACGCTCGCCGGTCAGGGCTCCTTCGAGATGCTCGAGTCGCAGGCGTCCTTCGACCGGGTCCTCTTCGACGGCGGCGAGTTCGGCACGGGAGGCGACATGGGCTCGGAGGAGGAGCTCGACTTCCTCGGTCTCCCGGGGCTGCTCGACGCCGACCAGGTGACCACGCTGCTCAAGCAGCGTCAGGCGAGCCAGCTGAGCAGCAAGAGCAAGGGCGTGCAGCAGGCGGCCGAGCGCAGCGAGCTCGACCACCGTCGTGCAGCAGACCTCCGCAAGGAGCTCTCGCAGCTCGTGTCCGCCTGGGCGCGGCGGAGCGGCCAGCCGCACGGCTCGGTCCACAACGAGCTGCGCCGACGCAGCGGCGGCCCGGAGGTCCCGCTCGCCTCGATCGACCAGCTGACCAAGCGCGTCGAGGTCGTCCGGGGCTGGTTCGTCGGCAAGAAGTAGGGGCCGGCGTCGACCGCCGGGCGTCGGCCGTCTCGCTCAGTCGAGGACGAGCGAGGTGGTCGGCACCGCGAGGTCACCGGTCGACAGGCGACGCGCGCCCCGCGGGAGCTCGTCGCGCGACGCCTCGTGCCGGGCGGCAGCTGCCGCCACCCCGGCGGCGCCGGTCCAGCGGTGGTCGACCTCCCCGCCGGTGACGAGGTCGACGAGCAGCGGGCGGAGGTCGGCGTCCGCCGGCGACCACGCGGCGACGGCCTCGTCGCGCCCCGTCACGACGACCTCGGCGACGGCCCGGCCGTCCTCGTCGAGACGCCGGGCGGCGGACTTGCGTCCACCCACGCTCGTCTTGGACGTCGACGCCTTCGCCACGGGGGAGAGCTTCCCCGACGAGTCCTCGCGGGCGACGAGCTTGTAGACCATGCCGCAGGTCGGGGCGCCGGACCCGACCACGAGCTTGGTGCCCACGCCGTAGGAGTCCACCGGGACGGCGGCGAGCGACGCGATCGCGTACTCGTCGAGGTCAGAGGTCACGGTGATGGTCGTGCCCGTCGCGCCGAGCGCGTCGAGCTGCTTGCGCACCTCGACCGCCTGGACGCCCAGGTCGCCCGAGTCGAGGCGCACACCTCCGAGGCCCGTCCCCGCCACCTCGATCGCGAGCTCGACGCCGCGCGTGACGTCGTAGGTGTCGACGAGCAGCGTGGTCCCCGGTCCCGACGACGCGATCTGCGCCCGGAAGGCCTGCTCCTCGTCGTCGTGCAGCAGGGTGAAGGCGTGCGCCGCCGTGCCGATGGTCCGCAGGCCGTAACGACGACCGGCCTCCAGGTTGGACGTCCCGGCGAAGCCGGCCACCACGGCAGCGCGGGCGGCCGCCACGGCCGCCTCCTCGTGCGCACGGCGCGAGCCCATCTCCAGGCACGGGCGTCCGACGGCTGCGCTCGTCATGCGGGACGCGGCCGAGGCGACCGCGGAGTCGTAGTTGAGGATCGACAGGATCACGGTCTCGAGCAGGACGGCCTCGGCGAAGGTCCCCTCGACCACCATGACCGGGCTCGAGGGGAAGAACACCTCACCCTCCGCGTAGCCGCGGACGTCCCCGGTGAAGCGGTACGAGGCGAGGTAGTCCAGCGTGCGGGCGTCGACGACGGACTCCTGCTCGAGCCACGCGAGCTCGTCCTCGTCGAAGCGGAAGCGCTCGATCGCCTCGAGCACCCGGCCCGTGCCGGCGAGCACGGCGTACCTGCGCCAGGACGGCAGGCGACGGGTGAAGACCTCGAACACGCACCTGCGGTCCGCGGTCCCGTCGGCGAGTGCCCCCTGCAGCATCGTGAGCTCGTACCGGTCCGTCAGCAGCGCTGTTCCCATGGGGACAACCGTAGGTCACCCGTGCCGGTGCGCACGCTGACGGTCCTCCCAGGTGGTGCCCCTAGAGTTGTCCCGTGAACGTCAAGACCATCCCCGGCCAAGAAGAGCGCCAGGACACCGCGGCCTCGGTCGGCGAGCCGTGGGTCACCCTCGTCTGGAACGACCCGGTGACCACCATGAACTACGTCGTCTACGTGTTCGAGAGCTACTTCGGCTTCTCCGAGCGGCACGCCCACCGCCTCATGATGCAGGTGCACTCCGAGGGCAAGGCCGTCGTCTCGACGGGCGGCCGGGAGAAGGTCGAGATGGACGTCCAGGCCATGCACTCCTTCGGGCTGTGGGCCACGATGCAGCGGAGCGGTGAGTAGACGTGCGACAGTTCGAGATCGCCGACGCAGGGACCACCTTCGTCGCGGCGCTGTCGACCCCCGAGCGCCTCGTGCTCGCCCAGGTGACCGGTGACGTGGTCGAGCTCCTCGGTGGGGAGGACCTCGTCGAGGTCGAGCCCGAGCAGGACGAGACGCCGGACCAGACCGCTGGCGAGGACGAGGGCGCCGAGGACGGCGCCGCGCAGGACCCCGAGCTGCAGGAGGGCGACACGCAGCCGGCGGCAGAGCAGACCGAGGCCGAGGCAGAGTCCGAGGCGCAGCTGCGTCAGCTGCTCGCCGGCATCGACGCGGACGCCGACGTCGTGGCCGCCCCGGCGGACCCGGCGGTCCGGCGCCTGCTCCCCGACGCCTCGGACGACCCCGAGGTGGCCCACGAGTTCCGGCGCCTCACGGACGAGGACCTGCGCCAGCGCAAGGTCGACCGGCTGCTGCTGTTCGCCGAGCTCCTGCTCGAGGCGTCGCCGTCGTCCGACGAGGACGAGCAGCTGCCCATGGTGGTCGCCCGTGACGACGGGCCCGAGGTCGCCGGTGCGCTCGGCGACGTGCGTCAGGTGATCGGGTCTCGTCTGGGGCTGCGCACCGACGCCGACACCGACGCCCTCTACCGGTCCGTGTCGGCGACGTGGGAGGACCACGTCCCGGAGGACGAGGACGGCGACGACCCGGCCGGCCCGGCTGCTGGCCGCGGGCACGCCGGCGAGGCGCTCAGCGGGCCCGAGCTGTTCCTCGGCTCGGTGTTCCTCCTGGCCGGGTACCTCCAGGAGTCCCTCACGGACTGCCTGCTCGAGCAGCACCGGCGGGCCAGCAGGCCGTCCTGACGGACTATCCTCGAGGGGTGAACAACGCCCCGATCGGGATCTTCGACTCCGGAGTGGGGGGCTTGACGGTCGCCCGCTCCATCCTGGACCAGCTGCCCCACGAGTCCATCCACTACATCGGAGACACCCGGCACTCGCCCTACGGGCCCAAGCCTCTCGCGACCGTCCGTGCGCTCGCGCTCGACGTCATGGACAGCCTGGTCGACCAGGGCGTCAAGATGCTGGTCATCGCCTGCAACTCTGCGTCCGCGGCGGTCCTGCGGGACGCCCGCGAGCGGTACACGGTCCGCCACGGGATCCCCGTGGTCGAGGTGATCCTCCCTGCGGCCCGGCGCGCCGTCGCGGCGACGCGGACCGGGCGCGTGGGGGTGATCGGGACGCGCGCGACGATCGAGTCACGGGCCTACGAGGACGCCCTCGCCGTCGCGGCAGGCATCTCGGTGACGGGCCAGGCGTGCCCCGACTTCGTGTCGCTGGTCGAGTCGGGCGTGACGTCCGGACCGGCGGTCCTCGAGGTGTCGCGGCGCTACCTCGAGCCGGTGATCGCGGCCGACGTCGACACCCTCATCCTCGGCTGCACGCACTACCCGCTGCTGACCGGTGCGATCTCGTACGTCATGGGGGAGAGCGTGACCTTGGTCTCAAGCGCGGAGGAGACGGCCAAGGACGTCTACCGGACTCTCGTCGCCCACGACCTCGCCAGGGACGAGAACGCGGGCCCCGCGACGCACCGGTTCCAGTCCACCGGCGACACCTCGTCCTTCTCGGTGCTCGCGCGACGATTCCTCGGTCCCGAGGTTGTCATGGTGGAATCGGTCGCATGAAGCTGACGATCCTCGGGATGGCAGGTTCCTTCCCGTCGCCGGAGTCCCCCGCGTCCTCGTACCTCGTGCAGGCCACGGACGCGGACGGCAGGACGTGGTCGGTCCTCATGGACCTGGGCAGCGGTGCCCTCGGCGCGCTCCAGCGCGTCGCCAGCCCCTTCGACGTCGACGCGGTCGCGATCTCGCACATGCACCCCGACCACTTCGCGGACCTCTGCGGCTTCTACGTCTACCTCAAGTACCACCCGGTGTGCGGCTCCGAGCGCGGGACCGGCCGTGCACCGACGCCGGTCTACGCCCCGGCAGCGGCCGAGCAGCGCCTCGCCGAGGCCTACGGCCTCGAGGCCGAGGAGACCATGCGGGGTCAGCTGGACTTCCGCTCGTGGGAGCCCGGGACGACCACGACGGTGGGCCCCTTCGAGATCGAGCCCGTCGCGGTCTTCCACCCGGTGCCCGCCTATGGCGTCCGGGTCACCGGACCCAGCTCGGTCGAGCCCGGTCGTCGCGTCACCCTCGCCTACACGGGGGACACCGACGCCTGCGACGGCGTCGTCGACCTCGCTCGCTCCGCCGACCTGCTGCTCGCGGAGGCGGCCTTCGTCGAGGGGCGCGACAGCGTGCGCGGCGTGCACCTCACGGGGCTGCGGGCCGGTGAGGTCGCGACCCAGGCGGGTGCGGCCCGGCTGCTCCTCACGCACGTCCCGTCCTGGAACGACCCGGCCGTCACCGTCGCCGAGGCGGTCTCTGCCTACGACGGCCCCGTCGAGGTCGTGTCGCCGGGTGCGACCTACGAGCTCTGACGGACAGACCCCCTCGGAGCATCGTCGCCCCGTCCACCGACCGACCGCAGGAGCCCACGTGACCGACCCTCGCCTCGTCCTCGCCACGCACAACGACCACAAGGTCGGTGAGCTCCGCGCGATCCTGCTCGCCGACGGCACCGTCCCGGGCCTGCTGCCGGACGAGGTGGTCGGTGCCGCGCGCTTCACGGACGTCGAGCCCGTCGAGGACGGGGTGACCTTCGAGGCCAACGCGCTCATCAAGGCGCGGGCCCTCGCCGCCGTGTCAGGGCTCCCGGCGGTCGCCGACGACTCCGGCCTCGCGGTCGACGTGCTCGGAGGTGCTCCCGGGATCTTCTCGGCCCGGTGGGCCGGACGGCACGGCGACGACCAGGCCAACCTCGACCTGCTGCTGGCCCAGCTCGGCGACATCGCCCCCGAGCACCGTCGAGCACGTTTCGTGTGCGCCGCGGCCCTCGTCACCCCCGACGGCGTGGAGCACGTGGTCCGCGGCGAGCTCGTCGGCACGCTGCTGACCGCCCCGCGCGGCGCGGGCGGGTTCGGCTACGACCCGATCCTGCAGCCGGACGGCGAGACGCGCTCGTGCGCCGAGCTCACCGCGGCCGAGAAGAACGCCATCAGCCACCGCGGCCAGGCGTTCAGGGCGCTGGCGCCGACGGTCGCGGCCGTGCTCGCCGGCTGACCAGCGCGGCGACCGCGCGCCACCCCAGGAGGGTGACCGCGAGGAAGGCGAGCGCCACGAGCGGGAAGGCGCCCGAGGTGCCCTGCCCGGTGACGGCACGGAGCAGCATCCCGCCGCCCCACGCACCGACCAGGACGACGACACCCGCCGGGTAGACGCGCGAGACCCCGCGCAGGCGCTGTCCGCCTGCGAGGGCAGGCACCGTGGCCACGACGAGCCACGCGAGCGCTGCGCCGACCACGAAGGGCCAGGCTGTCGTGAGCACCCCGAGGGCACCGACGTGCTCGTCGTGCTCGGAGCGGCCCCCTGCCGCGAAGGCGACCACGCAGAGCAGGTCTGCGACAGCAGCGACGACGACGGGGACCCGGGTCGCGCGCGTGGGGCGGCTCACGGGGTCGTTCTCGGATGTTCGCACAGGGGAACGGTACCCGCGACGTATCGTGGCCGGGTGCATCTCGTCTGCGACTCCCTCTCCTTCGGCTACCCCGGCAGGCCCGTCCTGACCGACGTCTCGCTCCGGGTGAGCGCGCACCAGCGGCTCGCGGTCGTCGGCGAGAACGGCTCCGGCAAGACCACGCTGCTGCGTCTCCTGGCGGGTGAGGTGCCCCCGGCCGGCGGTGAGGTCCGCCGTGACGGCACGCTCGCGGTGGTGTCGCAGGAGCTCGTGGTGCTCGACGGGCAGACTGTCGGGGACCTGGTCGACGAGGCGCTGGCCGACGTCCGCCGGACCGCCGCAGAGCTCGACCGGGCCAGCGCGGAGTTCGACCACGAGGGGGCACGGCTCGGGGAGCTCGCCGACATCCTCGCACGGGTCGAGCACCTCGCGGCGTGGGACGCCGAGCGCCGGGTCGACGTCGCCCTGACACGCCTGGGTGCGTGCCGGGACCTCGAGCGACCGCTCGCGACCCTCTCGGTCGGGGAGCGCTTCCGGGTGCGGCTCGCCTGCCGCCTCGCCGGCCGCGCCGACCTGCTCCTCCTCGACGAGCCGACCAACCACCTCGACCGCGACGGCATCGGCTTCCTCACCCGGGAGCTCACCGCGTGGACCGGGGGAGTCGTCATCGTCACGCACGACCGCCAGCTGCTCGACGACGTCGCGACCGCCATCCTCGACCTCGACCCGTCGATCGACGGCAAGCCCGTGCTCTACGGCCAGCCGGGGTACCTGTCGTACAGGTTCGCCAAGAACCAGGCGCTGCACCGGTGGCGCCAGCGGTACCGCGCCGAGCGCAAGCGGGCGATCCAGCTCGCGGAGCGCCTCGACCAGTCGTACGAGGGTCTCTCCGACGAGTGGCGCCCGCCCAAGGGGTCGAACAAGAACCGCCGGGGGACGCGCGCCAGGATCCACGTCAAGGCTGCCGACCGCCTCGTCGAGAAGCTCGAGGCCGAGGCCGTCGAGGTCCCGCCCCCGCCACCGACGCTGCACTTCCCGGACCTGCCGTCCATGGAGCCGACCTGGGGAGCGGGGGACCCGGTCGTGGAGGTCCGGAACCCGCGGGTCGACGGCGGCGAGGGCCGTCCCGCCCGGCTCGACCTGCCCGGGCAGCGGGTCGTCGTGCCCGCCGCCGGGAGGCTGCTGGTCACCGGTGCCAACGGCGCCGGCAAGTCGACGCTGCTCGGCGCCCTGGCCGGGACGGTGCCCCTGGACCGTGGCTACCGCACCGCGCTGTCGCGGTCCAGGATCGGCGTGGTCACCCAGGAGGGCGTCCGGCGCACGGGCACGCCGGCCGCCGACGGGCACGCCCCGACCTGCTTCGACGAGTACGCGGCGCTCGCCCTCGAGCTCCTCGCCTCGGGTGACCTCGACCCGAGCTACGTCGTCCCGGTCGCGATGCTCGGCGTCCTGTCGGAGGAGGACCTCGACCGGCCCGTCGCCGAGCTCTCGGTCGGCCAGCGACGACGCTTCGACCTCGCGTGCGCGCTGCTCGCCGCCCCGCACGTGCTGCTGCTCGACGAGCCGACCAACCACCTGTCGATCGACCTCGTCGACGACCTCACCCAGGCGCTGCGCAGCACGTCGGCCGCCGTGGTCGTCGCGACGCACGACCGTCGCATGCAGGACGACCTGCACGACTGGCCGCGCCTGGACCTCTAGGACGCGCTCAGCCCCTCAGGCCGCCACAGCGTCCCGCCTGCTCCGGCGGCCTCGATCGGCGACGAGCGCCGCCTCGAGCCGGCTGGCCACCCCCAGCTTTGCGAGGATCGCGCTCACGTGGTCCTTGACCGTCCCTCGGCTCAGGTGCAAGGCCGCACCGATCTGCACGTTCGAGGCGCCGGTCGCGAGGTGCGCGAGGACCTGACGCTCCCGGCAGGTCAGCGAGGTGAGACGTCGCACGGCGGCCTCGTCGGCGCAGCCGAGGTGATGCTCGACGATCCGTCGGGACGCGGCAGGGGACAGGACGACCCCGCCAGCCGCGACGGACCTGACCAGGGCGGGCAGCCGGCGTGGGTCGGAGCCCTTGTCGAGGAACCCGGACGCCCCGGCGCTGAGCGCCCGGCCGACGTGCTCCCGGGACCCGGCGGACGTCAGGACCGCGACAGCGGGCGGGTCGTCCATCGAGACGATGTCGGTCAGGAGCTCCCACCCGTCTCGGGTGGAGAGGCGGAGCTCGAGCAGCACCACGTCGGGTCGTGACGTCGTGATGGTCGGCAGCGCCTCGTGCCCGTCGACCGCGGCGACCACCTCGAGGTCCGGGTCTCCGGCGAGGGCCAGCCGGCAGCCGGCGCGCACGAGCACCTCGTCGTCGACAACCACCACCCGTGCCACCATGCAGACCGCCCCTCGTCCAGATCTCCGATCGTCCGCCCGACCAGGCTATCGACCGCGGTGTGAGGCCTCGCGGAGGCGACGACTCCGGCCAGGTGGCGGGGTCCTCGCAGCCACCTGGCGGGTGGTCCGCCCGCTGCGAACCGGCCCACGGTGAGAGCCCAGCCGGGCAGCCCGGGACGACGCACCGCAGAGGAGAAGCCGTGATGAGCCTGACCAACCCACCTCGACGGATCGGCTGGCGCGCCAAGGCGTCGCACGTGGACTGCGAACGTCAGGCGAGCCCTGCACCCGCACGCCCAGGTCCTGAGCCGAGCCCCGCACCCGAGGCATCCCGTCGGGTGCCGGCGATCGACGTGCTGCGTGGTATCGCGATCCTCGGGACGCTGGCCGCCAACATCTGGATCTTCACGCCGGGGATGACGCGGCTCGTCCCCGGCCCGTGGCCCGCAGCACTCCTGCAGTCGCTGCTCGACGGAAAGTTCTTGGGTCTGCTGACGATCATGTTCGGGATCGGTCTCGAGATCCAGCGTCAGGCTGCGCGACGGGCGGGCAGGTCGTGGCCGGGCGCATATCCGGTGCGTGCTGGTCTGCTCTTCCTCGACGGTGTCGTCATCTACGTCTTCGTGTTCCAGTTCGACGTCATACGGGCGTACGCGTTCACCGGGTTGATCGTGGCGTTCCTCCTGCTGACCAGCGAGCGGGTCCAGCTGTGGATCGCGGCGCTCTTCGTCGCGCTGCACGTCGCGCTGATGATGGTGATGAGCGCCGAGCGCCCCGAGAGCTCGGGTGGCGCGGCGCCCGACGAGGGCACCAGGCGTCTCGATCCCGGCAGCTATGGATACTGGCCGAACGTGCAGGACACCCTCGACAACTTCTGGGCCGGTTTCTCGCCCAGCTCTGAGTTCGCCACGATCGTGGTGATGGGTGTGGCGATGTTCCTGCTGGGGGCACGGATCTACCGTGCGGGGGTGTTCGAGCCCTCGGGTCGTGTGCAGCGGCGGTGGCTGATGGTCGTCGGTCTGCTGGTCGCCCTACCGCTGGAGGTCCTGCTCAAGCTCGATGTCCTCGGCCTCCCGCACGAGCCGGTCCGGGGCTTCACGCGGTACGGGACTGCGGCGGTGGTGGCTTTCGGGATCCTCGCGCTGGTGGCTGAGGTGTACCAGCACCGTGCCGTGGGGTGGTGGGGGCGCCGGCTCGCCGACGTCGGTGCGATGGCACTGAGCTGCTACATGCTGCAGAACATCCTGGGCGTCGCCTTCTCCCACACCGCAGCCGCGCTGGTGGACCCCTCCGCGCCCGGTGCCCAGTACGCGACCCTCGCCCTGTTCCTCGCCCTCGCAGGACTCCTGGTGGTGTTCTCCGGTCTGTGGCTGCGCCGGTTCGACCGAGGCCCGGTCGAGCTGTTCTGGAACTGGGGCTACCGCACGATCACCCGCACCCGAGACGAAGCCGTGCGACACGCTGCACCCGCCAGCCTGGATCCGCAGACAGGGAAGGAGAAGCGGTCATGAGACCCACGAGCGAACCAGGTCCCACACCTGGACCCCGTACCGGAGCGAGACGGAGGGTGCCGGCTATCGACGTGCTGCGTGGCATCGCGATCCTCGGGACGCTGGCCAGCAACATCTGGATCTTCACCGTCGGGCTGGAGTCCTGGGAGAGCGAGCCGCTCTGGTTGACCGAGCTCGTGTCGTCGCTGCCGAACGGCAAGTTCTTGGGTCTGCTGACGATCATGTTCGGGATCGGGCTGGAGATCCAGCGTCAGGCCGCGCTCCGGGCAGGCAGGTCGTGGCCGGGGACGTACCCGGTGCGCGCTGGTCTGCTGTTCCTCGACGGTGTCGTCAACTACGTCTTCGTGATCCAGTTCGACGTCTTGCGGGCGTACGCGTTCACCGGGTTGATCGTGGCGTTCCTCCTGCTGACCAGCGAGCGGGTCCAGCTGTGGATCGCGGCGCTCTTCGTCGCGTTGCACGTCGGGCTGCTGGTGATCAACGTCGAGGGCACGGGCGTCGATCGATCCATGACGGGGGACGAGAGCATGGCGCCCGCCGACGTCGGTTCAGGTGGGTACTGGTCGACGGTGAGGAACGTGCTCGACAACTTCTGGGTCGGTTTCTCGCCCGGGTCCGAGTTCACCACGATCGTCGTGATGGGGGTGGCGATGTTCTTGCTGGGGGCACGGTTGTACCGTGCCGGGGTCTTCGAGCCCGCGGGCCGAGTCCTCCGGCGGTGGTTGATGGTCGTCGGTCTGCTCGTCGCCCTGCCGGTGGACCTCGTGCTCCGGGCTCAGGTGCTCGATCTCCCGCTCGTGGCCGTCCAGGCCTCCGCGAGATATGGGACTGCGGCGGTCGTGGCCTTCGGGATCCTCGCTCTGGTAGCCGAGGTGTACCAGCACCGGCCGGTGGGTTGGTCGGGGCGCCGCCTCGCCGACGTCGGAGCGATGGCGCTGAGCTGCTACATGCTGCAGAACATCCTCGGCGTGATCTTCTCCCACACCGTGGCTCCGGCGGTGGAGCTCTCCCCAGTCGGGGCTCTGGTTGCGACCGGCGCCCTGTTCCTCGGCATCTCGGGCTTCCTGGTCGTGTTCTCCGGCCTCTGGCTGCGCCGGTTCGGGCGAGGCCCGTTCGAGCTGTTCTGGAGCTGGTGCTACCGCACCATCACCCGCACGTGAGACGAGGCCCTGCGGGGCGCACGTCGTGCCCTGGTCTCAGGCCAGGCGCCCGACGTGCGCCATCGCCTGCTTGAGCAGCGTGCCCTGCCCGCCGTACATCTCCGCCTGGACCTCTTCGCTGCACGCCTGCTCGGGCGTGAGCCAGGCCAGGTCGAGCGCGTGCTGCTGCGGGCGGCAGTCACCGGTGACCGGGACGACGTACGCCATGGACACCGCGTGCTGACGGGCGTCGTAGTACGCGGTCACGCCCGGGGTCGGGAAGTACTCGGCGACCGTGAAGGGCTGGGGCGACGACGGGATCTGCGGCAGGGCCACCGGGCCCAGGTCCTTCTCGATGTGGCGCAGCAGGGCGTCGCGCAGGCGCTCGTGGTACATCACGCGGCCGGACACCAGCGCGCGGGTCATCACACCGGTCCGGGACACCCGCAGCAGCAGCCCGACGGCGACGACGTCACCGGAGTCGTCCACGCGGACAGGGACGGCGTCGACGTACACGAGGGGCAGGTGCGACCGGGCGCCCGTGAGCTCCTGCTCGCTCAGCCAGCCGGCCGGCGTCGAGTCCTCGGGGTCGAACGGGTCGTGAGGGAAGTCCGCGGTGTCAGTCACCCAGCAGTTGTACCCCGCGGCGCCGACCGATCGCCAGCGGGCGAGGGGTCTCGAGGGCCCGATCGTCTGTGGGCGAACGCAGGCGCCGCCCGAGCCCACGAGAGGGGGCCGCCCCGCGCGCCTCGGAGACTCGGGGAGTCGACCGTGTGGCAGGGCCTGGACGACGGGAACGGTCCAGCCAGGTGGCGGGGGTGCTCAGGCCACGTGGCGGGTTCTCACCCTCGGCGGTCACCACCGACCGTGGAACCAGGTGACCGAGCGAGACGCGGTGGAGCAGAGGAGATGTCGTCATGAGAGCAGGGACCTCCGGGAGGCGCAGGGCGGACCGGGTACCTGAGGTGCCGACGAGTCCAGAGCCGGAAACCGCCGCGCCGTCGAGGCGACGAGATCCCGTGATCGACGTGCTGCGGGGGATCGCGATCCTGGGGACTCTGGCCACGAACATCTTCTTGTTCACGTCCGGCTTCGTGGCGCTCGACGAGGCCGGCGACCTCCCGTGGTTGCACCGTGTCGTGAACTCGCTCTCGAACGGGAAGTTCCTCGGCCTGCTGACCATCATGTTCGGCATCGGGCTGGAGATCCAGCGCCAGGCCGCCCGCAGGGCAGGACGTCGGTGGCCGGGGACGTACCCGGTACGTGCCGGGCTGCTCTTCCTCGACGGGGTCCTCAACTACGTCTTGGTGGTCCAGTTCGACGTCCTGCGGGCCTACGCGGTCACGGGGTTCGTCGTGGCGTTCCTCCTCCTGACGAGCGAGCGGGTCCAGCTGTGGATCGCGGCGGTGTTCGTCGCGGTCCACGTCCCGTTCACCTTCTGGAACGGTGTGGCGAGCACGCTGACACGGGACGGGCAGGGGATCAGGGTGGGCATGTCGGCGGACTCCGCAGACGTGCCCGGCAGGACGCTGGCACCGCCGTCCGGGGAGATAGGAGGCTACTGGGCCGGTGTGAGAGGCAACCTCTCGAGCTTCTGGGACGGGTTCTCCCTCGACTCCGAGTTCAGCGCGATCGTGGTCATGGGGATCGCGATGTTCCTGCTCGGTGCCCGGCTCTACCGAGAGGGCGTCTTCGAGCCCTCGGGCCGGCGGCTCCGTCGCTGGCTGATGGTGGTGGGCCTGGGGGTCGGGATGCCCGCTGAGCAGGTCCTCCGCTCCGACGTCCTCGGGATCGGCCTCGACGTAGCCAACCCGATGGCTCGGTATCTCGCCGCCCCGGTCATCGCCTTCGGCCTTCTCGCGGCCGTCGCGGAGTTCTACCAGCACCGTCCCGTCGGGCGGGCCGGACGGCTGCTCGCCGGGGTCGGCGTGACGGCGCTGAGCTGCTACATGCTGCAGAACATCATCGGGGTGGCCCTCAGTCACACCCTCGTCAGCGCCGTCGACCTCTCGGCCCTCGAGGCGACATACGCCACCTGGGCACTGTTCGTCGGCATCTCGGCGGTCCTCGTGGTCTTCGCGAACCTCTGGCTCCGACGGTTCAGCCGTGGTCCCTTCGAGATGTTCTGGCACTGGTGCTACCGCGCGATCACCGGTGACGGAGGCCGACCCCGAGCGCGCGCACGTCGAGAGCCCAGCGGCTGAGATCGCTCCACGCACCAGGACGCAGCCTGTCGGAGCGGTGCTGGGTCGAGCGGGCGGACCCTTCTCGGCGCGCGCCGGGAATAGAACAGGCCGCAGTATTGTCCTACGAGGCATACCACCGGTGGAAGGAACCCCATGGCAACCCAGGAACTCACGCAGGACACCTTCGAGCAGACCATCAAGGACAACGACATCGTCCTGGTGGACTTCTGGGCGTCCTGGTGCGGCCCGTGCCGCCAGTTCGCGCCCGTCTTCGAGGCGTCGTCCGAGACGAACACCGAGATCGTGCACGGCAAGATCGACACCGAGGCCCAGCAGAGCCTCGCTGCCGCTGCCAACATCACCTCGATCCCGACCCTCATGGCCTTCCGCGAGGGCGTGCTCGTCTTCTCCCAGCCCGGTGCCCTCCCGGCACCCGCGCTCGCGCAGGTCGTCGACGCCGTCAAGGCTCTCGACATGGACGAGGTCCGCTCGCAGATCGCCGCTCAGGGCGCTGGCGGCGGCACCGCACTCTGACCGACGGGCGCCACGCGCCCTCGCGTCGTCGCACGCACCACGGCCGGCCCAGGACTCCCTGGGCCGGCCGTCGTGCGTCCCGGGGCTGTCAGGCCCGCCGGACCGCGGTGAGGTCCGCGATGTCGCGGCCCTTCTCGGTGCCCTTGCGCTCGAAGCTCGTCACGGGTCGCCCTGCGAAGCGCGGCGCGTCGAGGTCGACGTCGAACTCCTCGGACGCCGCGAGCACCTCGCGCATCTGGCGGGCGTAGTCGGCCCAGTCGGTCGCCAGACGCCAGGTGCCGCCCGGACGCAGCACCCGTGCGACGAGGGACGCGAACGCCGGGGTGACCAGGCGCCGCTTGGTGTGCCGCGACTTGTGCCACGGGTCGGGGAAGAACAGCCACAGCTCGTCGACCGAGGCCGGGGCGATCGTCGTCCCGAGCACCATCGCGGCGTCCGCCTGCATCAGCCGGACGTTCGTGGACCCCGAGGTGCGCAGCCGCTGGAGCGTCTGCGCGACACCCGGGGTGTACACCTCGACCGCGAGGAAGTCGGTCTCCGGCGACTCGGCGGCTGCGTGCGCGACGGCCTCGCCCTGACCCGAGCCGACCTCGACCACCAGACGGGCCGAGCGCCCGAAGACCTCGGCGGCGTCGAGCACGTAGCCCGGGTCGACCGACGTCCGACCGCCAGAGCGCGGAGGCTCGACGACGAACTGCGGGGCCAGGGCGTCCCACGTGCGCTGCTGACGGTCCTTGAGGCGACCAGAACGCTGCACGAACGACACGGTGCGCGCCCGGTACCTGCCCCCGGGGAGGTCGTCGTCCGGGGTGCTCTCGACCGGCGCGTCAGCCGGCCGTGGGGAAGTGCTCATGGGCAGAAGTCTGCCAGTGCGCGAGGGGGGACTCGAACCCCCACGTCCGAAGACACCAGGACCTAAACCTGGCGCGGCTGCCAATTACGCCACTCGCGCTCGCGGAGAAGTCTACGTCGCCGTCCGACCCCCGCGACCCGTCTCAGGCGGCGTCGATACCGAGGTCTCGGCGCAGCTTGGCGACGTGACCGGTGGCCCGCACGTTGTACTGCGCGAGCTCGATCCGACCCTCTGCGTCGATGACGAAGGTCGAGCGGATGATCCCGGTGACGACCTTGCCGTAGAGCTTCTTCTCGCCGTACGCCCCGAAGGCGGTCGCGACGGCCTTGTCCTCGTCGGAGGCCAGCGGGAAGGTGAGGTGCTCGTTGGCCACGAAGGTGTCGAGCTTGGCGACGGGGTCGGGGGAGATGCCCACGACGGTGAAGCCGGCGCCGGTCAGCGAGGCGAGGGAGTCGCGGAAGTCGCACGCCTGCGTGGTGCACCCCGGGGTGCTCGCCGCCGGGTAGAAGTAGACGACGACGCGCGACCCGCGCAGCTCGCCCGAGGAGATCGTGCCTCCGCCGGCCGTGGGCAGGGAGAACTCGGGTGCGAGGTCTGTCGGTGCGAGTCGGGTCGTCATGGTGCTCCTCGAGGTCGGCCGGGTGAGCGGCGTGCTGTGCGTCGCCGGTCAGCCTACGCGGCAGGTCCGACCCCTGCCTCTGACCATTCACCGTCGTCCCGTCGGCCGTGGGATCACGGGGATGACCGCCCTCCAGACCGCGGGGACGAGTGACGCGCACGACGTACGTCGTCGCGCGCGTCGCCCAGGCGGGACCCAGGTTCGCGGTGAAGAATGGTGGTCGGCCGCACATGTGCGGCTCCCTGGTCGTGGATGGGCAGAACTGCCCGTTGCGGCCCGGCCCGCTCTGGTGTTGTGTGGGCTGACAGGGAACTCCAGCGTGGGGAAGGTGGCAGAGATGCTGACGAGCCGGTCTCGCTCGACCGAGGTAGGCCCCGACGCGGGCGCCCGGAGCACTGCGCTCCCGCGACGTGTCCCAGGAGCCAGCTACGCCGACCCCGACGCTGTCGCGGCAGCCGCTGCTGTCCTCGAGACGTCTGCCAGCCTGCGGACGGTCGTGCCCGCGCACCCGACGCAGCCCTCCCGCGCAGCCCACGAGGCACCGGTCGCCGACGCCCCGGAGATCGACGTGTCGGACCTCCCCGACATCAGCGGGCTGCTCGCCCGACTGGTCGAGGAGCGCATCCCGATGGCGCTGATGATCGACCTGGTCAACCCGAACGGTCCGGGTCCGGACGTGGACGGACCACGCCGCGACGTGGAGTAAGGTTGCACCGTTGTCCAGAGCGCGGCGGACGGGATCTGAGATCCCGCTCGATCGCTGTCCTGGGTGGCAGACAGTCCGACTGGCGCTCTGGTGCCAGAGGCTGTTAATGTTTTCACCGCGCGCCGTTAGCTCAGTTGGTTAGAGCAGCTGACTCTTAATCAGCGGGTCCGGGGTTCGAGTCCCTGACGGCGCACCACACACTCAAGGCGTCTACCTCCGGGTAGGCGCCTTGAGTCGTCTCCGGGGGCATGCGTGCCGCTCTTGAGACTGCCAAGAGGATCGCGTTGTGGCGCTGGTTACTCTTGGCCCGATCTGGCGCTGGGTGGTCACGGACGCCCCCCAGAGGCTGCTAGAGTTCTCAACGCGCGCCGTTAGCTCAGTTGGTTAGAGCAGCTGACTCTTAATCAGCGGGTCCGGGGTTCGAGTCCCTGACGGCGCACAGTGAAGGGCCCGAGACGATAGTCTCGGGCCCTTTCTCGTACCTGCCGTCCGCGGGTCGACCAGGCCACCCGGAGCGTCTGACGGGGCGTGTGTGACGGACAGCCGGCACGGCTCCGGGCGTCGACCGCCCTCTCGCCCGCTCTGGTCGGTACGCTGGGGGAGTGCCGACCACCCGTGTAGCCCTCGCGACCTGCTCCGTCCTCCCGGACCTCGACCCCGACGACACCCCGCTGCTGGGTGCGCTCGCCGAGCGCGGCCTGGACGCCGTCGCCGCGGTGTGGGACGACCCCGAGGTGGACTGGGACTCCTTCGACCTCGTCGTGGTCCGCTCCACGTGGGACTACTCGCAGCGCCAGGACGAGTTCATCGCCTGGGCGCGCAGCGTCCGGCACCTGGTCAACGACGCCGAGGTCCTGGCCTGGAACACCGACAAGTACTACCTCAAGACCATGGGGGAGATGGGCATCCCCATCGTCCGCACCCTGTGGCTGGACCCGAACCGCCACCTCACCTCGCAGGCCATCCACACCCGTCTGCCGGCCCACGGTGACTACGTCATCAAGCCGACCGTGAGCGCCGGCGCCCGCGACACGGCCCGCTACCAGGAGAACACCGCGAAGGCCCGCGGAGAGGCGATCCTGCACGCCCGCGACCTGCTGCGCTCCGGCCGTCACGTCATGGTCCAGCCCTACCAGAACCAGGTCGACGTCGCCGGCGAGACCGGTCTGATCTACCTGGGGGGCACCTTCTCGCACGCGGTCCGCAAGAACGCGATGCTCTCGCGCGGACACCGCCCCACGCAGGGTCTCTACCAGGAGGAGATCATGCGGGCCACGGAGGCCACCGACGCCCAGCTGGCCCTCGCAGAGCGCGCCCTCGAGGCCGCCCGCGAGATCCTCGGCGACGCTGCCGCCACGATGCTCTACGCACGCATCGACATGCTGCCCGGCGACGACGGCGAGCCCATCCTCCTCGAGCTCGAGTTCACCGAGCCCTCGCTGTTCCTCGCGAAGTCTCCCGGTGCGCTGGAGCGCTTCGCCGACGCGATCGCCGCGCGGGCCACGCAGGGCTGACGCCCCGAGCACGACCGGCTGTGCCCGACAGGCGCGGCGGTGACCTGAGGGTCGCTGCCGCGCTTCTCTGCTTGTCGCGCCGGCGGTCTCTTTCGCCGCTCCGACGGGAGAACTTCGGAAGACGGTGGGCGATGCGGCAATATGGACGTATGTCTGATGTCATCCATACCGCCTACCGTCCCAGAGTCTCGCGAGAGGGCGAGGGTGCGTTCCGGTCGTCACTGCGGGGCGGAGGACGATGAACACCACGCTGACGGCGCGTTGCGCCCGCTCCGAAGGGTGGTGGGCGGTCGAGGTCCCCGAGGTGCCAGGGCTCTTCACGCAGGCACGTCGTCTCGACCAGGTCCCTGAGGCGGTCGTGGATGCTGCGAGCCTGCTCACGGGCCGGTCTCGTGCCGAGCTGGAGGGGGCCGTCGTGCAGGTCCTCGAAGAGAGCTGAGCAAGTCTTCGCCTCGGCACCACGGGCTCCGTCTCGGCAACCACCGAGAACGACGAAGGCCCCTCGCTTGCGCGAGGGGCCTTCTGCACGGGGTGAGTAACGGGACTTGAACCCGCGACCCCCTGGACCACAACCAGGTGCTCTGCCAGCTGAGCTATACCCACCATGCGACTCTGTCGGGTCTGTCTCCAGGCCCTCCGAGACCACGTGGTCCGGCGTACCGAACCGTTGAGAATCCTACCTGGTGTTTCGGGTGCTCCGCGACACCGACCTGCACGGACGGGCCGCGCGCTGTCCCGAACCCCACGGGAGGGGCCCAAGATCCGCACGATCTCGGCCGTGGGCTGCGCGCACTGTGACGCAGGTCAACCTCGACAGCGGCTGCAAGCATGTCGCGTGCACCGGGCACCGCCAGACCGCTCAGCCCTTCGCGACCTTGTAGCTCGTCGGCACCGACAGCGTCCCCGACACCGAGTCCTGGGCGATCCCGGCCGCGATGCTCCGCGCCGTCTGGGTGTCAGGCCCCGGCTGGGGGACGAACAGCGCGGAGCGGTAGTAGCGCAGCTCGTCGATGCTCTCGAGGATGTCGGCGAGGGCGCGGTGGCCGCCGTTCTTGGTGGGCGACGCGAAGTAGACGCGGGGGTACCAGCGTCGGGCGAGCTCCTTGATGGAGGACACGTCGATGATCCGGTAGTGCAGGTGGGCGACGAGGTCCTTCATGTCGCGCTCGAGGAACATCTTGTCGGTCGCGACCGAGTTGCCGCCGAGGGGCGCCTTGCCGGGTTCGGGCACGAAGGTCCGCAGGTAGTCGAGGACCTGCGCCTCGGCGTCGGCGAGCGTCGTGCCGGCGGCGAGCTCGTCGATGAGCCCGGAGCTGGTGTGCATGTCGCGGACGAAGTCGTTCATCTGCTCGAGCGCCTCGTCGGGCGGTCGGACGATGATGTCGATGCCCTCGCCGAGGACGGTGAGCTCGGAGTCGGTGACGACGGCGGCGACCTCCACGAGGGCGTCGGCGCCCAGGTCGAGCCCGGTCATCTCGCAGTCGATCCAGACGATGCGGTCGTTCTTGCTGGTGCTAGCCACCGGTCCAGCCTACGGCGTGCCCGCAGCTGGCATGTCCGCAGGCAGGTCCGCACGCAGGTCTCCGGGCATCGCCGCGGGCACGGCAGAGCCCCGTCGCCGGGGGCGGTGACCCGGGGCGACGGGGCTCGGTGGCGGCGCTCACGCGTCGCGGTGGAACAGGTGGTTCAGGCGCGCCCGGAGGCGCGCGGTGGGAGGTCCTTGGTAGGGCCTCCGGCGTGGTCGGGCGAGCTCTGCGACCAGCCGCTGGCGCTCGAGCTCGAGGAGCGCGAGGTCGACGGTCGGGTTGAGAGGGTTGAGGTGCTGCATGGTCGTGCTCCGTGACTGTCGTGTGGGTCGGGCTCAGGTGTCGACTCCTGGTCCCCATGACGTCACCGCGGTGTGGCACGAGCCAACCACCTCCCGCCCCAGGTCCGCACGTCTTTTTCCGCGCTGTGCTCCCGCTGCCGAGGCCTCCGGGCGCGGGTAAGGTCAGCGGATGCCCTCTACCGTCGCGTCCCGCCGGCTCCTCGCCCTCCTGCCCGGCCTCCTGCTGGTGGTGCTCGGCTCGGTGGGCTTCGGCGTCCTGCTGGACGCCGTGAACGAGCGCGACGACCTGTCGGGCCTGGACCAGCCGGTCCTCGAGTGGTTGGCCGACCACCGGTACGACTGGCTGACGTCGACGTTCACGGCGATCACCACCGTCTTCGGTCCCTACGTGCTGCCGGTGATCGTGGCGGTCGCCTGCGGGATCTGGGGCGCCGTCACACGGCGCTGGCGCGACCCGGTGATGCTGGTGGGCGCGATGCTGCTCTCGGTGGCGATCTCCACGGCGGTCAAGGCGCTGGTCGCGCGGCCGCGCCCCGCGGACGACCTGCAGACCGTCCCGGGGGTCGAGTCGTCCTTCTCCTTCCCGTCGGGTCACACCATCGGCGCCGCGACGCTCGTCCTGGTCGGTGGCTACCTGCTGTGGCGCGAGGTGCGCACGCGACGGTTCTTCGTCGAGTGGTCGGTGGTCAGCGCCGTGGTCGTGGTGGTCGTGGCCGCGAGCCGGCTGTACCTCGGGTACCACTTCGTCACGGACGTCCTCGCCGGGATCTGCCTCGCGGTCGTCACGCTCGGCGTCGTCGTCGCGGTCGACAGGTTCCGCGGGGCCGGGGTCGGTGCCCCTCTCGGCGAGGAGCTCACCCTCGCGGCGCGCGAGGAGGACGCACGGGCACGCGAGGAGCAGGAGGCGCTGCTGCGTCAGAGCCCGGTTGGGCAGCAGCCAGGGCACGACGACTCACCTCGCTCGGACGACTCACCCCGCTCCGACGACTCGCCTCGCGCGGACGGCGAAGACCCCTCCGCCCGCTGAGCAGGGCGAAGGGGTCTGGAGGCGGTCGGTCAGCCGGTCGAGCACCGACCGGCCGTGCTCACAGCGCCGTGAGGATGACCGGCCCGTCCTCGGTGATCGCGACGGTGTGCTCCCAGTGCGCGGCGCGGGCTCCGCGCGGCGACCGGAGGGTCCAGCCGTCGGCGTCCTGCACGTAGTCGCCGTGGCCGTCGGCGATGAACATCGGCTCGATCGCGATGACCAGGCCGGGCGTGAGCTTGAGGCCCTTGCCGCGGCGTCCCTCGTTGGGGACGAAGGGGTCCATGTGCATCTCGGTGCCGATGCCGTGGCCACCGTGGTCCTCGAGGTTGCCGAAGCGTGCCTTGCGGGCGACCTTCCCGACGGCGTGCCCGATGTCCCCGATGGTGTTGCCGACCTGTGCCGCGGCGATGCCGGCCTCGAGGGCCGCCTTGGTGACGTCGACGAGGCGCTGGTCCTCAGCACGCGGGGTCCCGACGATGAAGCTGCGGGCGGAGTCGCCGCACCAGCCGTCGAGGACCGCCCCGAAGTCGATGCTCACGAGGTCGCCGTCCTGGAGGGCGTCGTCCGTGGGGATGCCGTGCACGATGGCGTCGTTGACGGAGGCGCAGATGACGCCGGGGAACGGCACGGGTGCCCAGTCGGGGTGGTAGTCGAGGAAGGGGGAGGTCGCCCCGGCGTCGGCGAGGACGGCCGCGGCGACGGCGTCGATCTCCTTGAGCGTGACGCCGACGGCAGCGGCGTCCTGCATGGCCTGGAGCGCGCGGGCGACGACGCGGCCGGCCTCGCGCATCTTCTCGATCTGGGCGGGGGTCTTCTTCTCGATCACGCTCCCGAGCCTACTGCCCGCAGGTCTGCGGCGGCGGTGGAGCGCTTCAGCCGCGGGCGCGCACCTCGGCGACGCCCCGGTTGGCGAGCTCGTCGGCCTTCTCGTTGCCGACGTCGCCGGAGTGGCCCTTGACCCAGGTCCAGGTGATGGTGTGCCGGGCGACCTGCTCGTCGAGGGCCTGCCAGAGGTCGACGTTCTTGACGGGCTTCTTGTCGCCCGTGCGCCACCCGTTGCGCTTCCAGCCGGCGATCCACTTCGACATGCCGTTCATCACGTAGGTCGAGTCGACGTGCAGGTTCACCACGCACGGGCGCTTGAGGGCGCGCAGCGCCTCGATGACCGCGGTGAGCTCCATGCGGTTGTTGGTCGTGACGGTCTCGCCGCCGAACAGCTCGCGCTCGTGCCCGCCGGCGCGCAGCCACGCGCCCCACCCGCCGACGCCCGGGTTGCCCTTGCAGGCTCCGTCGGTCCAGATCTCGACGGCCGAGTCCGCCTCGGTGCTGGGGTCGGTGCTCGGTTCGGTGCTCGGCTCGGTCGTGGTGGGGGAGTGCTGCGTCATGCGCCCATCATCTCAGGGCTGGTCCGCGCCCGGAGCGGCGACGTGCCCAGCCTCCCAGGTCTCGCATAGGATTCAGGTGCCTCCGTAGCTCAGTGGATAGAGCAAGAGCCTTCTAATCTCTAGGTCGCAGGTTCGAGTCCTGTCGGGGGCACCAAGAAAGTAGGTCTGACCTGCACGTATGTTCAACTGACGTCCCTGGTGATGTCCGTCCAAAGATCCGAAGTCCCCGGAAAATCCCCGTTATTCCTAGAGGCGGACTTGCTCAGCACGGAGCAAGAGATCCCGAGTCTCTTGGAGGAGCTGCCTCGTGGCTGCACTTGGTTCCTTCTCCGAGGGGTCCAGCGCTGTCAACTTTTGAAGCACGGCGCTGGTGGTGTGCACGGAAACTGTGGCGGTGTCGATGAGTTCAGGGACCTCCGCCGTGACTTCCGTGAGTGCATCCGTCAAGACTCCGTTGTTGGCGACGTTCGCGCGAAACAGCTGACGTGCCCGGGTGACCATGAGTTCGAGCATCTCCAGTGCCAGCCGCTGAGACACGACTGCCTGCGTGATCGATGGGTCATCTGTTGAGAGTTCCAGCTCGGTCAGCGCCACCTTCACTTCTGCTCGTGCTTCGCGGAGCGCGCTCCTGCCATCGACAGTCAGTCCATCGAAGGTATCGAGCAAGGCCTGCCCACCCTCAAGCGCAGAGAACTCCTTCTGCGTCAACGTGACAGTCCGACGGGAGAGCACGAGGGCGGAGACCGCCAGAGGGCGGAGTTCCGAAGCGGTCTGTCGACGGCGAGTGGTCGCCTCCTGCTTGCGATTCGCTCGGGCGGAGAAGAACGGTCCGACGTAGGTCGCCAAGAGGGACACGAGCCCTGTGATTGCTACGGCCTGGATGGTCTCGCTCAAGATGTGCTCCGGGTGACGAAGGTGTCGAACACCGCGCGGACGGCGGGCCCCTGGTGGGTCTTCTGGACGTACAGCCGCTGGGTGATGTCTTGGCCTGCGTGTCCCAGCTGCTCAGACGCGGACCGCAGGTCAGCCTCGGCGTCGGCCAGCATAGTGATTGTGCGCCGAAAGGTGTGTACGGTGACCCACCCGAAACTGGCCTCCTCGCGAATCTTGCGCCAGGTCTTCCGCGCATTGTTCGGGACGTGCAGCGTGCCGGCCGACGATGGGAACACGAGGCCCCCGGGCTGCCGTCGGACATCCTGACGCGGCGATGGAGCAGGTTATCGGCCGCGGGCCGCGGCCGCGAGCAGAACGTCACCTTCGTCGCCGCCGACAAGCCCGCCCCCGCCCATGACGGCCCGCATCCTGGCGACAACGAGGAGGCCACTGCCGGGACGCTGCTTTTCAAGGTGCAAAGCGCGTCAGCGCCGAACTCTCTACGCACGAGACGATCAGCGCCAAGCAGGACACCTGGTCTTCGATCACACAGCTCGCAGCAGAGCAAGGGACGCTGGCGGCCGCCTCCGCACAACACGACGGTCGGGCGCCGCTGATCCATTCCTTCGGGCTCAGCGACGACAACGCAGACGACGCGATCGCCTTACGCGACTTAGGAGCGCTGACCGCTGAGTTGCGCCATGCCGAGGCGAACCAGCAACACGTCGAGACCCTGCTGCCCGCCTGGTCCAGGCGCGAGGGTTCGGGGACGCTGGCGGCATCGCCGCCATCCAGCACTACCGAGTCACCCGCGCGAAGGCAGGCCCGGCAGGGGCGGGGCGTGCCCGCAAAGCACCGCGGCTGATCGCCGGACTCATCCCCGGAGCCACCAGCACCATGCCGCTGGAGATGCGGCGGGCGCTCATTAAAGCCCGCGCCGCCGCCTTGATGGATCCGCCCTCAACGAGGCTGAGCCGTGGGCAACCGCCCTCGGCCCTGAACCGAAGCACGCAAGGCAAGCGGCCGCCTAGCGGCGGACCGCAGCCGTCGTCGCGGTCATGTCACCAAGCGAGCCCGCGGCCTCACTAGATGGACTTGCAGAACCCTCCCCGGTACGCTTTGAGAGGGCAGTCTGGACTGCCTGTCTCCGAGTCTGACTCCCCACGCGAAGAAGACGCCGAGGACAACCGCCAATGCGGGATTCAGAAGCGCAGCACCTGTTGGTTCGAGATCCTTCTCATGTCACAGGGCTGGTAGGCGTGGGGTGCACAGCCCGGAACAAGAGATTGAGATGACTCCCAACGACAGCACTCCGACTCGCGCGCTCCAACAGGATGCGCGGGCCTGGTCCACCTTCACCGGCACGAAGTACACCGCCGCGCTGCGGCAGATGCGTGCCCCGCTGGCCCAAGGGCTCCTCGGCCCACGGGTCAGCGCACGGCGGCTCATCGCTGCCCTCAGCGATCACGAGCTGGTCGGCTCAGATGGCGGCGGTCCCGTTTTAGGCGAGAACGGCGTCCGTTCGGATTCGCCATGGCGTTTCGATGGCAAGACCGACTACATCCAGCTCGCGCTCATCGTAGACATGCTCCGGATGTTCACACCCGTCTCGGGCACCTCGACCCCTGAGGTCGGCAGTTACTCCTTGAAGCACACCGCGGAGTGGTTCCTCAGCCCCCACTGCTCCTACGTTTCCAACGGCCGATTGATCTGGGCAGCAGCAGCCCTCGGGCTCCCGATCACGGACCCGGACCGCGACGGTCCGAACCTCCTGATCGGCGTTTCCGAGCGTGAGCACGACTACGTGCGCCGCATGGTCGGTACTGGGCAAACCCAACCGCAGACCGACTACTACCGTCCTGCCGGGTACGAGCACCTGCGCGCCGGGCTCGCGCAGGCAGCCGCCGGCGAGCTCATCACCGAGAACTGGGTCCGGCAGGAACCGGTTATCGAGTCGGCTCCGTTCCACGACTGGCTCGTTCAGCAGGTCGGCCGCAACGACGTCGTGGGCGACCTCGCGGGCGACTACTCGGCTGGCGTTCGCGACAGCGACCACCGCGTCGCTCGCACCGCCGGCGAGTTGCTGGTGATCTTCCACGAGGTCTCGCACTCGCCGGAGGCCTACGACGCCGTGGTCACCTCGATCGCCGAATGGATGCGGACGGAGCCGTCGCCGGCACCTATTCGTACCGAACGGATCAGCGGTGACGCACACGACCACGGCGGTTGGGGCGCTGGTTCTGGAACGGTAGAGCGCTATGAGTTCATCTGCCCCTGCGGGGACGGGACGATCGTCGAAGAGCACGACAACATCCCGGGCTTCCGCGAGCACGACGTGCGGATCTTGTGTGATCAGTGCGGTGTGGAGTGGCGCTTCGCTGAGGGCAGGAGCGTACGGGACTGGGCTCTGGTGCCGGTGGCAGCGCGCCTCGCCGCATAGGCGACAAGAACGAACCGTGCGCCGCACCGAGCCGAAGCGAGTCTGGCTCGGTGCGGCGCACGCGGGGAGCCGCGACTACGCCGACTCGTCTCGGGCAGGCGGTTGAATCATCAGCACGTTCGAGACACCGCCCTGGTTCACGCAGTCCTGAGCGAGGTCGTGAACGTGCCAGTAGAAGTCCAGGTCGGCCGCCGCCGCGTTCACGGCGGTCTCGACCGGTGTGTAGCGGTGCAGCGGGGTGGAGACGCCGCCGTAGGAGTAGCCGAAGTTGTCCACCGTCAAGATGCTCAGGGACTCGGAGCCGGCCCACTCGATCCCCACGCGCACGTCGTACTCGTCGTTGCCCGTCGCCGCGGCGGTCGCGCGGATGAGGGCCATGAGGTCAGCGACGCCACACTCGACCGCTGCCGACTGAATCTGGGAGCCCTCGAAGAATCCGTCGCTACTCAAGCGGTGGCTACCGACCGCGGCCGCGAGCGTGACTGATCCGTCGTGATGAAGGCTCGCCCACGCTTCCCTCCACAGCGATCGATCGTCTGTCGCGGTGTTGACGGCAACCCAGCGACGTAGCCCCGGTCGCGGATTGTGCAGGTCAACGTTCTCCAGCGGATGCACGCCGCCACGTCCGGCATAGAACAGGGCCAGACCTTCGGCCTTGGTCAGCACATCGCGCGCGCCGTCGCGCGTCAGGCGTTCGTGGAGCCGAGGGACACGGGGGTGGGCGACTGCGACCAGCCAGGCGCGCTTGTCAGAATCCCTGCCTGCTGCGGCCTCGCCGTACAGGGAATCCAACGCCTCGGTCGCGTGCCGACGCTCGTCGAACCGAGCTCGGTACATCGCCTCGATCTGGCGTTCCTTCATCCACACGGTGTCGGAGTCGTTGCGCACAGGAGCGCCGAAGTAGTCGTTGCGGTAGATCAGGTGCGGTCCGTCGACACTTGCCGGTACTTCCACGACCACAGCGCGGGTGCCCTCCGTTCCGAGACGGTGCACGTTGAGACCGAAGACTGGCGGCGAGATGGCGGTGATCGCTGCGGATCGCAGGGATCGTTCATAGGCCTCATCAAACTCACCTATATCGACCCGATCTGTCGCGGCCTTCTGCGACTCACGTACACCGAACACGATGACGCCGCCGCCACTGTTCGCCATCGCCGCGACGTCCTTGGGGAAGTCCGTCTGCGGTAGACCCTTCGCCGGCGGCAACTCTGACTTCCAGTCCAAGTCGTTGGTCTCCACGACTCCAGTGCTCACCGCCGCATCGAGCAGGTCATCCGTTAGCGGTCCAGGAGCGAGCCCGAGGGCACGGTGCAGAGCGGTGAAAGTCATGTTTTGAGTGTAGAGATCGCCAAGGTAGCGGACGGTCCTGCCGATCGTCGGCTACCTACAGGGCATGCCCTTGCTGGGGCGCGGATCGAGCGATGCCTGAGTCACGCTCGAACACCCGCTCACCGCCGTCTGCGGGCGGGTCGAGGAGGGCCGTGACGTGGGTGCTGTCCGTGACGAGGGAGGCGAAGCCTTCGCGCAGGAGCCGGTGCGTGCCGGAGCTGGCGGCACTGGTTACCGGGCCGGGCACGGCGCCGACCGGGCGGCCAAGAAGCGCGGCGCGCGCAGCGACATTGAGGGAGCCGGAGCGATCGCCAGCCTCCACGATGACGGTAGCCCCGGAGAGGGCGTCGAGGATGCGGTTGCGGGTGAGGAACCGCCACCTGGCGCCGCGCCGGGCGCCGTCTCACTGACGAGTAGGTCGGTGCCTCTGACTCGTTCGAGCAGCTCGTGGCTACCGGACGGATAGAGGCGCGCGCACCACACGGCCGCGAGAGTTGGTCACCGAGGGCTCGGAGGGTCGGCCTCTACGCCTGTGGGCACCCGCGACAGGCGAGAAGCCACGGTCTTCCGAGCCAAGCCGAGCCGAGCCGAGCTCTCAAACTCCTGCGGAGGGGCACCGATCGTACGACCCGTCCGTGCACCGCCGGGAGCCGTCCGCCGAGGAGGCCGTCCGGCGGCACCGGATCCGCCTGTCCCGCACCCGTGAGCCCTCCGAGGTGGCTCCCTCGCAAGAGGCGCCTGCTCGCTCCACGGGTCCCGGCGCACGTCGCTACCTCGCCATAGCCATGCTCCGAGGCCTCCGCCCCACCGTGCCCCGGCCCTGCCGCCCCACGACCGCCGCCCGACCACCGCCGCCCGCCCCCGCGCTGCCGTCGGCCGTGGGTGAGCCCGCCCCTCACCCAAGCACCCCGGGGTGAGGCCAGAACGGCCCCGGGGTGAGTCTCGCTCCCGGCCAGGGTGGCTTCGTCGCGCGGGCCGGGTGGCCCGTCCGCGGCCTCGGGGGTGAGAGCGGGAGCAGGTGGCAGGCGAGCCCGAGATCGCGGCCCGGTGTCAGCGGGTGCAATTGGGGTGAGCGGCGGGGTGGTTGGTGGTTCTTCCCGCAGGTGAGAGGGGTTTCCCGGCCTAGCGTCGGCGGCAGAGAGCTCATCACCCCCAGGTCACCGTCGACCTGGGCGTCGTCGCTGGGGAAGGTCGATCATGAAGACACGAACGCGAAGTGCAGGCCCGTCGGGCCTCCGGGCGGTGCGCGCCCTGGTACCGAGGGCGCGGGTCGCGCTCGTGCTGGTGCCGACGCTCGTGCTCGGCGGGCTGGTGAGCGGCGCTGCTCTCCCTCCCGCGCTGGCGTCGTCGGCCGAGCAGACCGACCCGTCGCAGGCGGCCCGCAGCACGGCGCCCGCACCGACCCCGGAGGAGCTCGCGGCCGTCGACCCGTCGCAGACGACGGTGGTCGACCCCGGGGCAGACGCGGTCGCACCACCTGAGGAGCAGCAGTCCGTCCCCGAGGTCCCCGCGCCGTCCGAGGAGCCGGCCGCTCCCGTGGTCCCCGAGCCCGAGACACCCGTCGTCCCGGAGCCTCCCGCGGTCGAGCCACCGGTCGTAGAGACCCCCGAGACCCCCGCCACGCAGACCCCGGCCGAGGAGTCTCCCGAGGAGACCGTGGTCGAGGACCCGACGAGCGACCCCGACCCGGAGCCCACCGACGAGACCAGCCCTGCCGCCCGTGCCGCAGCACCGGCCGAGGAGACGCTCGCCGACGACGTCGTCCCGGCCGTCGTGCCGGACCCCACCACCACCCAGTCGGTCGTCACCGTCAAGGTGGGCGGGATCCGCACGTCCGTCACCCAGGTCTCGCCGCTCGCCGGCGTCACCCTCCAGCTCTTCGACGGCGGTGCTGGCGGTGCCACGACGCCGCGCACCGAGCCGTGGGCCACGTGCGTGTCGGACGCGAGCGGCGACTGCAGCTTCGTGGTCCCCGAGACCGGCGACGGCGGCGCGAACCGCGACGCCCGGTTCTGGGTCCGCCAGGCCGGCGCCGCGCCCGGCGGCTACTTCGCGAGCCCCACGCTGGCGATCGGCGGAGACACCACCTCCCAGACCTACCAGTTCCGCACGGGAGACCGTCTGCGCGGTGGGCTGACCTACACGTCGACCGCCGACTTCATGGTGAGCTCGGGACGTGGTTTCACCGCCTCGGGCGGCATCTGGCAGAGCTCCCTGGCGAACCCAGGGCTCCCGCCGCAGTGCGGCCTGCGCGTCGCCCTCGTGGTCGACCTGTCCGGCTCGGTCGGGCGCTACATCGCCGCGATGCGCAGCGCTGCGTCGGGATTCGTCGACTCGCTCACCGGCACCCCCAGCTCGGTCGCGCTCTTCACCTTCGCGGACAACGCCCCCGCCGCCACCGGCGCGAACCTCGGGCTCACCCCGGTGTCGACCACCGCAGGTGCCGACACCGTGAAGAACCGGATCGCCACCTACACCGCCGGCTTCGACACCAACTGGGACCGCGGCCTCTACCAGGTCGCCGCGTCAGCAACCCCCTTCGACGTCGCGGTCGTCCTGACCGACGGCAACCCCACCGTCTACGCGGCCCACGAGGGCCCGGGGGACCTCACCCGGTTCCGCGAGGTCGAGAACGGCATCTTCTCCGCCAACGCGGTCAAGGCCGAGGGCACCCGCGTCATCGCGGTCGGCGTCGGCGACGGCATCGGCGGGGCGCCCGACAACCTGCGGGCGATCTCCGGGCCCTCAGGCGGCTCGGACTACTACCAGACCGACGACTACGCCGAGGCCGGCGAGGCGCTGCGGGCCCTGGCCCTCGGCGCGTGCAACGGCTCGGTGAGCGTCGTCAAGCAGGTGGTGCCGTCGAGCACCACCGGCGAGGTCGTCACCGGCGCCCGCCCCGCGGGTGGCTGGACCTTCGACGCGAGCACCACGACCCCCGGCGTCACGCCGACCACCCAGACCGGGACGACCGTGGCCGGGACCGGCGCGGTGAACTTCCCGCTCCGGTACGCGGGTGGTTCGTCGAGCGCGACCGTGACCATCGCCGAGCAGCAGCAGGACGGCTACACGCTCGTCACGCAGGGCGAGGCACGCGCGGTCTGCACCGACATCGCCTCGGGCGACCCGGTCACCGTCACGAACGACCCGGTCGACCCGCTCGCCTTCAGCGTCGACGCGCCCGCCACCGCTGCCATCACCTGCACGGTCTACAACCGGGCACCGCAGCCGCAGGCGAGCCTCACCGTCGACAAGGAGTGGGTGGTCAACGGGACCACCTACACGCAGGGCAACCAGCCCATCGGGCTCGACGCGGCCCTCACCCTCGACGGGACCGACCAGGGCTGGTCGGCACCCCGCACGGGCTACGTGGAGGGCGCGACCGTCTCCGTCGACGAGACCACCACGATCAGCGGCCGCGACCTCTGCGAGGTGACCGGGTCACGGATCACCGAGCACGACGGCGAGACCGTCGACCTCCCGCTCCCGTCGACCGTGACCCTCGCCGCCGGCGACGAGGACAACCACTACACGGTCACCAACACCGTCACCTGCGAGGCCGAGCTGACGCTCGTCAAGCAGGTGGCCGGCGGACCGGCCCTGCCCACGGCATGGGCCCTCGACGCCGTCGCACCGGACGGGTCCCTCCCCGGTCCGTCCGGTGCGACGGGAACTCCTGGCGCGACAGCCCTGGTCACCCCGGGCGTGCGCTACCCCCTCGTGGAGTCCGGCGACGGACGCTACGTGCAGACCGTCCGACCGGGAGCGGTGCTCGTCCCTCCCTCGACGGGCTCCTGGCAGTGCGAGCAGGTCACCGAGGACGGCACCGTGGTCCCCGGGTTCAACGACGGCATCAACGGCGGCGTCACCGTCCCCCTCGGCTTCCGGGTCCGGTGCACCTCGCTCAACCAGTCCGCGACCCTCACCCTGGTCAAGCAGGTCGTCAACGACGACACCGGCACGGCAGGACCCTCCGACTGGACGCTCACCGCGACCCCGACCGGCGAGGTCCCCGAGGACGTCGTCGCCGAGGGAGTGACGGGCTCGACCGAGGGCGTCACCGTCCAGGTCCGTCCCGGCACCGTGTACGACCTGTCCGAGAACGGACCGGGCGGGTACGACCGGACCTCCCTCGAGTGCAGCACCGGCCCGGGTGACAGCTACGTCCCCGCGACGTCGGTGTCCCTGGCACCGCTCGACTCCGCCACCTGCGTCTTCGTCAACGACGACGCCACCCCGCCGCCCTCGTGGCTGCTGTCCAAGTCGAGCGACCCCGGC
Organism: Sanguibacter keddieii DSM 10542; assembly: GCF_000024925.1. Lineage (NCBI taxonomy): Bacteria > Bacillati > Actinomycetota > Actinomycetes > Micrococcales > Sanguibacteraceae > Sanguibacter > Sanguibacter keddieii. Next base: position 2,763,431 of record NC_013521.1, on the reverse strand, counting down.
GACGGCGCCGCCGTCGTCGAGGGGCAGACCGTCACCTACACGCTCCACGCCACCAACGACGGCGCGGTCGACGTCACCGGCGCCACCGCCGTCGACGACCTCGGCGACGTCCTCGACGACGCCACGCTCGTCGACCCCCTCGACCCGAGCCTCACCTACGACCCCGAGACCCAGCAGCTCACGTGGCTCGTCCCCGACCTCCTGGTCGACGCCGGCGAGGCGACCGTCGAGTACTCGGTGCTCGTCTCCGAGGTCGACACCGCCGGCTCCCTCCACAACGTGGTGACCGTCAGCACACCGGGCGGACGCTGCCCGGCAGAGGTGCCGCCGCTCGGGAACGACCTCGCCGACGCCGCCTTCGTCCAGGCGCTCCTCGACGACCCTGCCGCCGACGACTGCGAGACCGACCACCCGACGGGCGAGGTCGACCTGTCGGTCGCCAAGACCCACGACGGGCTCGTCGACGACGCGGTCGACTCCGGCAAGGGCGAGCAGGTCACCTACACGGTCGAGGTCACCGACGTCGGCGTCGACCCGGTCGCCGGGGCGACGCTCACCGACCCGCTGCCGGACGCGGTCGACTACGTCGACGACAGCCTCGTGGTCCCCGACGGGTGGACCGGCGACGTGGTCGACGGCGTGCTCGTCGCGACCTCCGACGGTGACCTCGAGCCGGGCTCCGTCTCGACCTTCACCTACTCGGTGGTCGTCGGCGACGTCCCGCGGGTCGCTCCCGGGGGAGCGCACGAAGACCTCGTCAACACCGCGTGCGTGACCTCCGAGGGCACCGAGGCGCACCCGGACGACAACTGCGCGACGGACACCGTGCTCGTGCGGTCGGTCGCGGTACAGGCGCTCGCGGTCTGCGTGAACGACACCCCGTACGTGCGCTACGAGCTCACCCCCTCGCGGGTCGAGGCCCAGCCGGTCGTCGCGCTCGTCTGGTGGACCGCGGCGGCGTACGAGGACCGTGACCCCCTGATCGACGCGTCCGACACCGCCGCGATCCTCGCGGACGGCGCCTCCCAGGTGGACCGCGTCGACGTCCCCGAGGGCTGGGTGCCCGGTGACACCATCACCGGCGAGCAGCTGTGGCCCGGTGCGGCGGTCGACGCCGAGGGCGACCCCGTCGCGTGGCCCGGGTGGACGCAGCAGGGCGACGGCACGTGGGTCCTCGACCCGTCTGCCCCGTTCTACGAGCTCCGCGGCGAGACCGTCGTCGAGGTGAGGGTCAACCCGTCCACCGGGTCGACGCTGGTGTACCCGCCGGCCACACCTGACTGCGACGCCAACCCGCCGGTCGTCGTCCCGCCGACGACGCCTGCGGCGCCCGTCACGGTGACCGGTGGTGGCACCACGGTCGGGCAGGGGCCGTGGTACCTGCCCAGGACCGGCCCGGAGCTCGGGGCGACCGTGCTCCTCGGTGCGGGGCTGCTCGTGCTCGGCGCGATGCTGGTGGCCCCGCGCCGCCGACGCGGAGCCGCCGACGGCCTGCGTCGGAGCGATCAGCTGTAGCGCGGCAGCGGTACCGGTCCCAGGACGCAGGCGGCGGGTCGAGGAGCGCAGTCTCCGAGACCCGTCGTCTGCGTGCCGGGCCGAGCGCACCGGTCTGGGCCCGCAGAGCACCGTGACGGAGCCGTCTCGGCTACTCACCGGTCACCTCCCGTGCCATGGTGGGTGCTCCAGACCGGCGGAGGAGAGAGCAGCCATGCACAGCACCACGGGGACGACCACCGGCACCACGGGAACCGCCGGCACCACCGGCGCGACGGACCAGACGACCAGCGCCACCGAGACGGCTGCACCTCTCGAGGCCGGTGGCCCCGGTCTCGACGTCCCGGGGACCTGGAACGTCCGCGACGTCGGTGCCTCGGGCGCAGACGGCGGCGCAAGGCTCCGTCCGGGGGTGCTGCTCCGTCCCGGGGTGCTGCTCCGCTCCGCCTCCCTGAGCCGGCTCGACCCCGCCGGGGTCGACGCGGTCGCCGACCTCGGCGTCACCGCGGTCCTCGACCTGCGCGGCGACGACGAGATCGCCCGCGACGGCGCCGACCGCCTCCCGCCCGGGGCCCGCCAGGTCCGGCTCCCCTTCGGCGGTACGAGCCCCTCGCCCGGCGCCGACACCTCTGACGCCTCGGGCGACGGGGGAGCGGTGGCCGACCCGCTCGCGCTCGTCAAGCAGCTCGTCGGTGCAGGGGACCCCGCGGCTGCGGGGAGGTCCGTGATGCTGCGCCTCTACGCCGGGTTCGCCACGGACCCTGCCGCCCACGCGGCGGTCGCCGGAGCGCTGCGCACCATCGCCGACGAGCAGGGCGCCGTGCTCGTCCACTGCTCGGCAGGCAAGGACCGGACCGGCTGGGTCGTCGCGGTGGTCCAGCTCCTGTGCGGCGTCGCACCGGAGGACGTCATGGCGGAGTACCTGCGCTCGGCGGCGTCTGCCACGACGCTCGCGGCGACGCTGCCCGACGTCCCCGGCCTCGACCCGGCCTTCTGGGACGCCGTGACCACCGTCCGGCCCGAGTACCTCGAGACCGCGCTGCACGCCGTCGAGGAGGCCTACGGCTCGGTCGAGGGGTACGCCCGGGCCGTCTGCGGCGAACCGGACATCGTGGATGCCCTCCGTGCCAGGCTGACGTCCACGGGTGCCACCACCGTCTGAGGTCGTCGGCCCTCACCCGGCGCGCGCGTTTGGCCTGACCACCGTTGCGGGCGAGAATCGTCGGGTGAGCATCAGCAGCGGTCGTCAGTCCCAGGGGTCGGCAGGCCCGTCGCAGGGGACCACCGGGGCGAGCGCCGACGCCGCCGAGCCGCACGTCACCGTCTTCGACGTGGTGACCGACCTCCGCCGCGACGTGGCGGCCGTCGAGCTGCCGCTCGCGATCGACGGCGCCGACGACGCAGCCGGCCAGCGCTCGCGCCTCGTCGACCAGCTCGACGACCACCTCCTCCCGCGCCTCAAGGAGCTCTCGAGCCCCGCGGTCGTCGTGATCGCCGGCTCGACCGGCGCCGGGAAGTCGACCCTGCTCAACTCTCTCCTCCACGAGGAGGTCTCCGAGGCGTCGGTCATCCGCCCGACCACCCGCGAGCCTGTCGTGGTCTACAACCCGCAGGACGCCGAGATCATCGAGGGCACACCGCTCGTGGCGACGGTCCGGTCGGTCGCCAACGTCAACGTCCCGCGCGGCATCGCGCTGCTCGACGCCCCCGACCTCGACTCCGTGCTCGACGAGAACCGCGAGACCGCGAGCCGGCTGCTCGAGGGCGCCGACCTCTGGCTGTTCGTCACGACCGCGGCCCGCTACGGCGACGCGCTGCCCTGGCGCACCCTCGAGGGAGCGATGGAGCGTGGCGCGACCGTCGCCATGGTGCTCAACCGCGCCCCGAAGGCCTCGCTGACGACCGTGCGCGGTGACCTGCTCAACCGGCTCCGCGAGCACCGCATGGAGAGCGCCCCGCTGTTCGTGGTGCCCGACGCCGGTCCCCACGAGGGCCTCCTCGACGCGTCGTCGGTCGCGCCCATCGAGCGCTGGCTGCGCACCCTCGGCGGGGCAGACCGTGCCCGCTCGGTCATCCTGCGGACGCTCCGCGGCTCTCTCGCGGCGCTCCCGCCCTGGGTCGACGAGCTGAGCGAGCACGTCGAGGCGCAGCACACCGCGGCCGTCCGCCTGCGGATCGCCACCGAGGCGGCGCTGCCGCAGGTCGCCCAGGCCACCCGCCTGGTGGTCGAGTCGGGGCGTCTGGCGCTCGGCGCGGTCGAGACCCGCTGGTCACAGGTCTCCGAGCCCGCGCGGCTCGACAAGTCGATCTCGCGGTCCGGCGTGGCACGCGGCTCCGCGCGGCGCGGACGGTCTCGAGAGGAGCACCTCCAGGGTCTGACCGACACCGTCCGGGAGGCCGCGACCGCGATCCTCACGGTGGCCACCGACGACGCACGCTCTGCTCTCCGGGACGCCCTCGAGGCACTCCCGGGAGGACGTGGGCTCGTCCCCGAGGTCACCGAGGCGCAGGACGACGCGGCGGCGCAGCAGGCCGTCGACGCGTGGGTCGAGGCGGCCCGGGCCGACATCGAGCGCGTCGACGTCGCCGTCGGCAAGCAGAACGCCTCGGCGGTCCGTGCCTTCGGGCGCGACGGGCTCACGGCGGTCCTGCTGGCCTCGGCGGTCGGGCTCGCGCCGGCCGAGGACCTCCTGGGCCGGCTGCTCGGCAACGACGGGCGCGACCTCAGCCCGGAGGTGACGAGCCGTCTCGCCGACGCCGCCGAGGCTGCCGTCCTCGCGCAGGCGCTGCCGGTCCTCGCCGCGCTCGACCACCCCGCCCTCGCCGACGACGCAGCGATCGGGCTGCGCGTCCGGCTCGCCGAGCTGGCCCAGCTGACATGACCACTCCCCAGGAGCACCCCGTGACCTCGACCGAGACCCGTCCCGCCCGTCGGGCAGCCGACGCCGACGCGACCGACGGCGCCCGGTACACCGAGCACGTCGCCAACCTCCGGCGCGCCCTCGAGGTCGCGGGCGGCAGGCTCGACCCGCAGGTGGCCGAGCACGCCCGAGCGGTGCTGTCCGGTGCCGACGAGCGTCTCGCGCTCGGCGTCGACCACACGATCGTGGCGCTCGCCGGCGGGACCGGGTCGGGCAAGTCGAGCACCTTCAACGCCGTCTCCCGGCTGACCTTCGCGGACGTCGGCGTCCGGCGTCCCACCACGGCCCGCGTCACCGCGTGCTCGTGGAGCGACGACGCGACCCCGCTGCTGGACTGGCTCGAGGTCGACCCCGAGCGCCGCATCAGCCGGGACTCCGAGCTGGACGGCGCCGAGGAGGCCCCCCTCGCGGGCCTGATCCTCCTGGACCTCCCCGACCACGACTCGATCGCCTCGGCGCACCGCGAGATCGTCGACCGCATCCTGCCGCTCGTCGACCTCCTCATCTGGGTGGTCGACCCGCAGAAGTACGCCGACGAGGCGCTCCACGCCGGGTACCTGCAGTCCTTCGTGGGCGCAGAGGCCTCGATGATCGTCGTGCTCAACCAGATCGACACCGTCGCCGCGTCCGGTCGGGACGCACTGGTCGCCGACGTGTCCCGCCTGCTGCGCGAGGACGGCCTCGTCGGGGTGGACGTCCGCGCGGTGTCCGCGCGCACCGGCGAGGGCATCGACGAGCTCCGCGAGACCCTGCGCGACGCGGTGAGCCGGCGCAGCGTCGCCGCGCGCCGTCTCGCGGACGAGCTCGACCGCGAGGGTCGCCGGATCGCCGAGGAGGTCCCGCCGAACGTCCTCGTCGAGGTCGCCCCGCTCGTCTCCGGCGAGGTCGACCGTGTCGCGGTCGCCGTCGGCGTGCAGGCGGTCGCCGACGACGTGCGTGCGAGCGTGCGGTCCGGCCGTGCCGCGGGCCGCGCGCCCCAGTTCCGCAGCCCGCAGGAGTCCGCCGTCCGGGTGATCCGGAGCCGGTGGCTCAGCAAGGTCACCGACGGCATGCGCCCGGCGTGGGCGCAGTCCGTCGACGACGCCGTGCCGGACCAGGAGTCGCTCTCCGCGTCCCTGCTCGCCTCCCTCGACGACGTCCCGGTCGACGCGACGCCGTCCGCGCGCGCCCGCAGCCTGCGGACCGCCGCCTGGTGGGTCCTCGGCGTCGCGGCGCTCGCCGTGGTCTTCGCGGTCCTCGTGGTGACCGAGGTCCTCGACCTCGACCAGACCCTCGCGGCGATCGGTGCCGCTGCTGCCGTGGCAGCCGGGCTCGTCGCGGTCGTCCTGCTCCTGGTCGGGTCTCGGGTGCGGTCCGCCGCGGCCGAGGAGCGGGCGGAGACCGTCCGGTCCGCCGCCCTCTCCGCGCTGCGCACCTCGGTCGAGGCGACGCTCGCGCGTCCGGCGCAGACGGTCCTCGACGAGCACCGCACCGTGCGCGAGTCGGCCCTCTCGGTCCGGGACAGCGCTGGCCGAGGGGCGACCCCGAGCGCCTGACGCCCGTCCACACCCGGGGAGCGCGAGGGGCTCGTCCACAGCGCGCGCCCTCGTCCCTGTCACGCTGACAGCCTCCGCGCGATGCTCGACCTCCCGACGTCCGACAGGGACGTCCACGGTCCTGGAGGACGCATGAGCATCGACACGAAGATCACCGTCTCCGGCTGGGTGGGGACCCAGCCCCGGCACGTCGTCACCCAGAACGGCACGTCGTTCACGGTGTTCCGGCTGGGCAGCACCAAGCGCTACTTCGACCGCTCCCAGGAGGCCTGGGTCGACGGCGCCACCACCTGGTACACCGTGAAGTCGTGGCGGACCGCCGCGGTCAACGTGGCCGAGTCGCTGCGCAGGTCCGACCCCGTCGTGGTGCACGGGACCTTCGCGACCGAGACCTGGGAGTCGCCGGACGGTCCCCGCACCACCCTGGTGGTCGAGGCGGACGCGCTCGGGCCAGACCTCACCCGCGGTCAGGCGACCTTCCGCCACACCGTGCACCTCCCGGCTGCTGACGCGTCGTCCTCACGGGGCGTGGGCGCGGCACCTGGTCCGGGTGCAGGCCCGGGGACGTCGACCGGCTCGGCCGGTCTCGGTGCACCCGGCCTGACCGTCGTGGACGACCCCTGGGCGACCGGGGCCCCGGTCGAGCCCGGTGCGCCCGACGGCGACCGCGACGCCGAGCAGCAGACGGGCCCGGGAGACGACACGGGCGCGGACGGCGAGAGCCCGGTGCCCGCACCGCCCGAGACGGACCAGCCGATGAGCGCGTAGGCTGGGGGGTCGAGCATCCCGTCGGACCGCTCGGCACCCGTCGGCACCTGCCGGCGCCCGTCTGCGGCTGTCGACAGCCGTCGACACCTCAGGACTCCGCTCGCCGGGTCCTGGCGGTGGTGCCGCGAGCGGCAGGGATCCCCAGAACAGCGCGCGAGCGAACCCGCCTGCGCACCCGAAGCACAGAGGGGCGACAGAGAGCCAGTGGCTGAGTTCATCTACTCCATGTACAAGACGCGCAAGGCGCACGGCGACAAGGTCATCCTCGATGACGTGACGCTGAACTTCCTCCCCGGGGCGAAGATCGGGGTCGTCGGCCCCAACGGTGCCGGCAAGTCGACCATCCTCAAGATCATGGCGGGCCTCGAGCAGCCCTCCAACGGCGAGGCACGCCTGTCTCCCGGCTTCTCCGTGGGCATCCTGCTGCAGGAGCCGCCGCTCAACGAGGAGAAGACCGTCCTCGGCAACGTCGAGGAGGGCGTCGCCGAGATCAAGGGAAAGCTCGACCGCTTCAACGAGATCTCGGCGCTGATGGCCGAGCCCGACGCGGACTTCGACACGCTCCTCGCCGAGATGGGCGAGCTCCAGGAGGCGCTCGACCACGCCGACGCGTGGGACCTCGACGCCCAGCTCGAGCAGGCCATGGACGCGCTGCGCTGCCCGCCGCCGGACGCCGACGTCAAGGTGCTCTCCGGTGGTGAGCGCCGCCGCGTGGCGCTGTGCAAGCTGCTCCTCGAGAAGCCCGACCTGCTCCTCCTCGACGAGCCCACCAACCACCTCGACGCCGAGTCCGTGCTCTGGCTCGAGCAGCACCTGTCGTCCTACGCCGGCGCGATCCTCGCCGTCACCCACGACCGGTACTTCCTCGACCACGTCGCGGAGTGGATCTGCGAGGTCGACCGCGGACGCCTGTACCCCTACGAGGGCAACTACTCGACCTACCTCGAGAAGAAGGGCGAGCGCCTCAAGGTCCAGGGCAAGAAGGACCAGAAGCTCGCCAAGCGTCTCGCGGACGAGCTCGAGTGGGTCCGGATGAACGCCAAGGGCCGCCAGACCAAGTCGAAGGCGCGCCTGGCGCGCTACGAGGAGATGGCCGCCGAGGCGGACCGTCACCGCAAGCTCGACTTCGAGGAGATCCAGATCCCCCCGGGCCCGCGCCTCGGCGCGATCGTCATCGAGGCGAAGGACCTCAACAAGGGCTTCGACGGGCGCACGCTCATCGACGGCCTGTCCTTCACGCTCCCGCGGAACGGCATCGTCGGCGTCATCGGCCCGAACGGTGTCGGCAAGACGACCCTGTTCAAGACGATCGTCGGCATGGAGCCCCTCGACGGCGGTGAGCTCAAGGTCGGCGAGACCGTGACCATCTCCTACGTCGACCAGTCTCGTGGCGGCATCGACCCCGAGAAGTCGCTCTTCGAGGTCGTCTCCGACGGCAACGACTACATCAAGGTCGGCAACGTCGAGATGCCCTCGCGCGCCTACGTGGCCGCCTTCGGCTTCAAGGGCCCGGACCAGCAGAAGGCTGCCGGTGTGCTCTCCGGTGGTGAGCGCAACCGTCTCAACCTGGCGCTCACCCTCAAGCAGGGCGGAAACCTCCTGCTGCTCGACGAGCCCACCAACGACCTCGACGTGGAGACCCTCGGCTCGCTCGAGAACGCTCTGCTCGAGTTCCCGGGCTGCGCCGTCGTGGTCTCGCACGACCGGTGGTTCCTCGACCGGGTGGCGACGCACATCCTCGCCTACGAGGGCACCGAGGAGAACCCGTCGTCGTGGTACTGGTTCGAGGGCAACTTCGCCTCCTACGAGGAGAACAAGGTCTCGCGTCTCGGCGCCGACGCGGCGCGTCCGCACCGCGTCACGCACCGGAAACTCACCCGAGACTGACCAGTCCGTCAGCCGGTGTGCCAGGGGAAACTCCGGCAGACTGCATCCATGGCTGACGGATCGACGCACGCGCACCAGGTCGACGACGACGATCCCGTCGTCGTCGACCTGGTGTCCGCTCTCACGGGTCTGCGGTCTGCCGTCGAGGGCGCAGACTTCCCGCTCGAGACGCTCACGGCGCCGCGCGCCCGCGCTGAGCGCACCCGGGCGCTCGACCAGCTCGACGACTACCTGCTCCCGCGGCTGAGGTCCCAGGACGCACCGATGCTCGTCGTGGTCGGCGGCTCGACCGGTGCGGGCAAGTCCACGCTCGTCAACTCGATCCTGGGGGAGCGGGTCACGGCCCCCGGCGCCCTGCGACCCACCACACGGTCGCCCGTGCTCGTCCACCACCCGCTCGACGCCGACTGGTTCACCAGCGACCGGGTGTTCCCGCACCTCGCCCGCGAGACCGGCTCGCCCCAGCCCGCCGTCCCGCCGCCCCCGCCGCACGGCGCGTCCGGCCGCAGCCCAGACCGCCGCCCGAGCGGCTCCGAGCGCCCGACGCGGTCCCTGCGGCTCGTGCCCTCCGAGGCGCTCCCGCGCGGGCTCGCCGTCCTCGACGCCCCCGACGTCGACTCCGTGGTCGTCGGCAACCGCGAGCTCGCTGCCCAGCTGCTGGCCGCAGCCGACCTCTGGCTCTTCGTCACCACCGCCGCCCGCTACGCCGACGCCGTCCCCTGGGAGCTCCTCGACGAGGGCGCGGCCCGGCGCGCGCAGGTGGCGATCGTCGTCGACAGGATCGACCCCGGGGCGGAGGTCGTCGCCGACCACCTCCGCGAGATGCTCGCGGCGCGAGGCCTCGGTGAGGCCCCGGTCTTCGTCATCCGTGAGACCTCGCTCGTCGACGGCCTGCTGCCGGTCGGTCTCGTCGCGCCCGTCTCCCGGTGGCTGACCGCCGTGGGCAGCGACGCGACCGCACGAGACGCCGTCGTCGCGGCCACCCGCGACGGCGTGATCGACGACCTCGCCGGACGCACGCTGGTGCTGGCCGACGCCGCCGACGCCCAGGTCGCCGTGGCGGCCTCGCTGCGCCGGACGGTCGCGCGCGCCTACGAGCAGGCCGCGCTCGAGATCAGCACATCGACCTCGGACGGGTCCATGCTGCGGGGCGAGGTGCTCGCCCGGTGGCAGGACTTCGTCGGGACCGGCGAGCTCATGCGTGGTGTGGAGGAGCGCATCGGCCGCGTGCGGGACGCCGTCTCCGGGTTCTTCCGCGGGCGCCCTGGCAGCGCTCCGAAGGTCGCGGTCGCGATCAGCAGCAACCTCGAGGCGATCGTCTTCGACGCCGCCGACCGTGCGGCCGAGAGGACCTACGGCGCGTGGCAGGACGACGCCGCCGGAGCGGCGCTCGGCACCTCGCTCGACCTGTCCAGGGCCTCTGCCGGCCTGCGCCCGGACCTCGCCGAGCAGGTGAGGGCATGGCAGGGGGACGTCCTCGCGCTGGTCACGGACCGCGGAGCTGCCAAGCGCGGCCGCGCCCGCGTGCTGGCGGTGGGCGTCAACGGGATCGGCGCAGCGCTCATGATCGTCGTGTTCGCCTCGACCGGCGGCCTCACCGGCGCCGAGGTGGGGATCGCCGGCGGCTCGGTGCTGCTCGCCCAGCGCCTGCTCGAGGGCGTCTTCGGGGACGAGGCGGTCCGTGCGCTCGCCCGCGAGGCGCACACGCTGCTCGAGGTGCGGGTGAGGACCCTGCTGGACGCCGAGGCTGCACGCTTCACCGCACGCCTCGAGCACGTGGGAGGCGCGGCCGACGCACCTGCCCGCACCCAGCCCGCCGCCGAGGGACAGGCCAGCACCGTCGTGAAGACCAGCGCCGCAGAGCAGGCTGGCACTGCAGCGCAGCCCGGCTCGTCGGTGCAGCCAGGCCCTCCCGCAGCCTCAGGGTCCTCGGCAGCCCCGGACCTCGCTGCCCGGCCGGGCGGCACCGGACCCACCCTGCGGTCCTGGGCGTACCAGGTCCAGCGGGCGGCCTCTGCCGAGCGCGACCGACGGGCGACACCTGTCGCGCACCCGACGACCGTGTCGCTCGACGGCTCCGTCGACCCTTCCGCGGCCAGCGCCGCCGAGCGGCTCCGGTCCGGTCGTCTGCGGGGCGCGGACCTCGAGGTGGTCGACAGCCCCTATGCGGCCCCCGCTCCGCCGGCCCCCGTCCGTAGAGGCATGTTCAGCCGTCTCCTGCGTCGTCGCACCCCGGCCGAGGAGGTCACCGCCCCGGCCCGCCACGCCCCGAGCCGCCACGCCCCGGCCAGCCCCGCCCCGACGTCGCCGCTGCCTCTCCCGCCACCCCCGCCACCGACCAGACCGCTGCACCTGCCCGACGACTACCCCCTGCCCGACGACGAGCACGGGGCCGACCGGTGATGCGCGCCCTCGCGACCTCCGGGAAGAGGCGCAGCGAGGCGATCACGCTCCGTGTCCAGGCGCTCGAGAGCGCGCTCGACGCCGGGCGCGGCTGGCTCCGCGGCCCGACCCTCGAGCGGGGGGAGCAGGTCACGGCGCACGCCCGGGCACGCCTCGACCAGTCGGTCGACCACACGGTCGTCGCGCTCGCCGGGTCCACCGGCTCGGGCAAGTCCTCGATCTTCAACGTGCTCGCCGGACGTGAGCTCTCGACCCCGGGGGTCCGTCGGCCCACCACCTCGCAGGCGATGGCCGCGGTGTGGGACGCAGACCCGCAGGGTGCCGACGAGGCGGCCAGGCTGCTCGACTGGCTCGACGTCCGACGGCACACCGTCCTCGAGCCCGGGGCCGACAACCAGGGCCTGGTGCTGCTCGACCTGCCCGACCACGACTCTGTGGTCGTCGAGCACCGGGTGCGGTCCGACCTCCTCGTCGAGCGGGCCGACCTGCTCGTGTGGGTGGTCGACCCTCAGAAGTACGCCGACGCCGTGCTGCACGAGCAGTACCTCAGACCGCTCGCCGGTCACGCGGGCGTCGTCGTCCTCGTGCTCAACCAGGTCGACCGGCTCTCGCACGTCGACCAGCTGCAGTGCCTGGCGGACCTGCGCCGGCTCGCCGCGCAGGACGGTCTCGGCGCGTGCCCGGTCATCGGGCTCTCCGCGGTGACCGGGCAGGGTGTCGGCGAGCTGCGGTCCCTCGTCGCGGCAGCCGCCGCCGCGCGGGAGGCGGCGACCACCCGCCTGCTCGCCGACGTGCGCGCCGCCGCCGAGCAGGTCTCGCAGGAGTGCGGGCCGGCCCGCGACCTGCGCAGCCGGGCTGCTGCGCGGGCAGACCTCACGTCGGCGCTGCTGCACGCGGCGCGGGCCGACGTCGTGGTGCAGGCGGTGCGCGGCTCGTCGCTGCTGCGTGCCCGCGCGGCGACCGGCTGGCCGCTGACGCGGTGGCTCGGACGGCTGCGCTCCGACCCGCTGCGCCGGCTCAACCTGCTCCGCCAGGACGCCCGGTCGGAGCTCAGCCGGACGTCCTTGCCCCCGATGGACGCGGCGATGGCCGCCAAGACGCACACCGCGGTGCGCGAGTACGTCGACGGAGCCTCGGCCGGTGCGCCGGCGCCCTGGGTCATGGCGACCCGGGCGCTCGTCCGTGACGAGGGGCTCCCGGACGCCCTCGACCAGGCCGTGGCCCGGACCGAGCTCGACGGCGAGCGACGCCCACGCTGGTGGTCGGTCGCCTCGGCCGTCCAGTGGGCCGCCGTCGCGGTGCTGCTGGTCGGCGTGCTGTGGCTCGCCGGTCTCGCGCTCCTCTCCTTCATCCAGCTGCCCGTGCAGAGCTCGCCCGACGTCGAGGGGTACCCCATCCCGACGCTGCTGGTGGTCGTCGGGCTGCTGCTCGGCGTGGTCCTCGCGCTGCTGGCGCGGGTGCTCTCGTACGTGGGGGCGAACCGCGCGGCACGCCGCGCCGACCGCCGGCTGCGGGTCCAGGTGTCCGCCGTCGCGAGCCTGTCCGTCGTCGAGCCCGTCGAGGCCCAGCGCCACCGTCTCGACGAGTGCCGGGCCGCCGCCGCCCTCGCGGCACGCTGAGGTGCTGCACGACGTCGTCTGACCACGCCGTCGTCGGGCTGCTCGGCTCAGGCCTCCACCTGTGCTGAACTGGTCGGTGTGACTCGCCTCTTCGTCCCCGTCCAGCTCCGGTGGTCCGACCTCGACGCCTACGGGCACGTGAACAACGTCGAGATGTTCCGGCTCCTCGAGGAGGCCCGCATCACCGCCTTCTGGGCGCACCCGCAGGAGGACGAGGTCGCGGCACCCGCAGACCCCGCCGCCCCCGCAGACCCGGCCGCCCCCGCAGCCTGGCCGACCGCCGTCCTCGACTCCGGCCCCGGCGCGTCGTCCCACACCTTCGTCGCCCGGCAGGAGATCGAGTACCTGCGCCCTCTCGGCTTCGACCGCCGGCCGGTGCGGGTCGAGATGTGGATCGGTCACATGGGCGGTGCGAGCCTCGACGTCTGCTACGAGGTCCACGACGACGGGACGCCCGTGCAGCGCACGGGCGAGGGCTCCGCCGCTCGACCCGTCGCCCGCGCGGTGACGACCATCGTGCTCGTCTCGGCGGCGACGGGATCTCCGCGCCGCATCGCCCCGCACGAGCGTGCCGCCTGGGAGCCGTTCCTCGGCGAGCCGATCAGCTTCCGTCGCCGAGGAGCGTGATCACGGCCGCCTCGGCCTCGTCCCGGCTGCTGCACTCCGGGATGGTCGACCCGCGTTCCCAGTGGTCGAACAGACGCGGGTCGATGTACGAGGCCCGGGCGACGGTCGGGGTGTTGCCGAGCTGGTCGGCCACGGTGCGCACGACACCGGTGGCGACGGTCCGTCGCTTGCGCTCGGAGGCCGGAGGCGGACCGGCCGCCTCGAGCAGCTGCGCGGCGAGCACGGTCGCGTGCCAGGTGCGGAAGACCTTGGCGCTCGCGTCCGACCCGAGCCGCTCCTTGACGTAGCCCGAGACGTCCGCCGACGAGACCGTGTGCCACTGCGCCGGGCTGCCGGGTCCTCGCCAGGCGACGAGGCGGTCCGACTCGTCCTTGCGTCGGAGGAAGGTGCGGACGGCCGCGTGCACCTCGGCGTCCTCGATGACGATGTCCTGGTCCTTGCCGGACTTCGCCGGGAACTGGAACCGGACGGTCCCGTCCCGGCGCGCCGTGACGTGGGAGCGCAGCAGCGTCGAGACCCCGTGGCTGTCGTTCTTCGCGGCGTAGGTCTCGCCGCCGATCCGGAACAGGCCTACGTCGAGGAGCCGGAAGACGACGGCCAGCGCCTTCTCCCGGGGCATCCCCGAGCGCTGCAGGTCGCTGTCCACCTGCTCACGGGCCTCCGGCAGGCGGGCGCCGACCGCGAGGGCGTGGTCGTGCTTGGCCCGGTCTCGCCGGGCCCTCCACTGCGGGTGGTAGAGGTACTGGCCTCGACCGGCCGCGTCGATGCCGTAGGCCTGGACGTGCCCGTTGGGGTACGGGCAGATCCACACGTCCTCCCACGCGGGCGGCACCACGAGCTCGCGGCACCGCTCGAGGACGGCAGGCTCGGTGATCCGCTTCCCGGCGGCGTCCAGGTAGGTGAAGCCCGTCCCGCTGCGCCGGCGGGTCAGACCCGGCTGGGAGACGGAGACGCGGCGGAGTCGGGGCATGGGACGATTCTGGCCCCGCACATGCGCCCCGGCATCCGGAGCGGTGTGGACGGGGCGGGAGGGTCTGCGGCGCCGTGCCCGGTCCCCGGGCGCCCGAGGAGCGGGTCAGGGCACCCGGACCATGCCTTCCTGGGCGACGGTCGCGACGAGCACGCCGTCGCGCGAGAAGACCTCGGCGGTCCCGAGGCCACGGCCGCCCTGCGCGGAGGGCGAGCCCTGGACGTAGAGCAACCAGTCGTCCACCTGCACGTCGCGGTGCCACCACATGGCGTGGTCGAGGCTCGCGACGCTCAGCCCGGGGGTCATCCAGCTGTTGCCCCCACGGCGCAGGACGGGCTCGAGCATGATCTGGTCGCAGGCGTACATGAGCAGCGCCCGGTGCATCAGCTGGTCGTCCGGCACGGCGCCGCGGGACCGCATCCACACGGACTGCCGGTCGGTGCGCTCGGGTCGGGGGCCCAGGTACAGGGACCCGTCGACGTGCCGCACGTCGAAGGCGCTCTGCCGTGACCAGAAGTCGGCGACGGGGTGGTCGATCTTCCCGAGCTCGTCCTGCGCGGACCTCACGTCCTCGGGCGCCGGGACGTCGGGCATGGTCGAGGAGTGCTCGATGCCGTCCTGGAGCTCCTGGAAGGAGGCGATCATCGAGAGGATCGCGCTGCCGCCCTGGTAGGCGTGGGTGCGGCGGGCGCTGAACGAACGCCCGTCCCGCAGCCGCTCGACGGCGAAGTCGACCGGCTGGGTGATGTCGCCGGCGCGCAGGAAGTACCCGTGGAGCGAGTGCGGCAGGCGTCCGCGGTCCACCGTCGCACCGGCGGCGAGCAGCGCCTGCGCGAGGACCTGGCCGCCGTAGACGCGTCCGTTCGGCTGGTGGACGCTCGCACCCGAGTAGACGTCCTCGCCGGTCTCGGCCCCGTGGTACGACAGGCTCAGCACGGAGAGCAGGTGCGCGAGAGGGTCGTGGTCCGCGGACGCCGTGCCGTCTGCGGGCGCTGTGCCCTCTGCGGGCGCTGCGCCGCTGCTCCCGGCGGTCTGGGCCTGGTCGGTCACGGTGGCTCCTAGTCGTCGAAGGTGTTGATGAGGGAGTGGGCTGCCCGGTCCAGGTAGTCCCACAGGGTGGCGTGGTGCAGGGGAGCGAGGTCGAGGGAGTCGACGGCGGCCCGCATGTGCTTCAGCCAGCGGTCGCGCGCGTCGGGGTTGACCTTGAAGGGCGCGTGACGCATCCGCAGGCGGGGGTGGCCGCGCTGGTCCGAGTAGGTCGTCGGCCCGCCCCAGTACTGCTCGAGGAACATCGTCATGCGGACCTTGGCGGGCCCGAGGTCCGCCTCGGGGTACATGGGGCGCAGCACCTCGTCGTCGGCGATGCCGACGTAGAAGGCGTCGACGAGCCGGACGAAGGTGTCGTGGCCGCCGACGAGCTCGTAGAAGGACTCGGGGGCTGCTGGGGTCTGGTCGCTCACCGGGCCATCATCCCAAAGTTCTCGGTCGCCGTGGGCCTGCACCGGGACGGGCCCGCGATCGCCGCCGCGGGCGGCCTCGCCCACCGCGCGCGATCAGAGGCTGACGGTCATGAACACGCTGTGCGGGTCGGGCGTGTAGCTGCCGAAGGGCGCGCACTCCTCGAACCCGGCCCGGGCGTAGAGCCGCCGGGCCGGAGCGAAGAACTCCATGCTGCCGGTCTCGAGCGACACCCGTCGCACGCCCCGGCCCCGGGCGTCGTCGAGCAGGTGGGTCAGGAGCGTCGAGGCGATGCCGGTTCCTCGTCGGGCCGGGTCGGTGCGCATGCTCTTGAGCTCGTCGTGCTCGTGCTCGACCGGCGTCAGCGCCCCGGTCCCGACGACCTCGCCGTCGGCGTGCGCGGCCCACAGCCGGACCTCGGGGCGGGCCAGCCCGTCGAGGTCGAGGGCGTGCTGGCTCTCGGCGGGGGCCGTCGGCGCGAGGTCGCGGAGGTGTGCGAGGAGGAAGGCGCGCAGGACCGGGTCGCCCAGGTCCGCGCGGGAGATCTGCAGGGTCACCGGACAATCCTGCACCACCCCGGAGGTCCCTCGGACCTGCGCCGTGACCGCAGCACCAGCCCTGCCCTGCGCTACAGCCCCAGCTCGGCGAGCACGGGGAGCCGGGACCGTACGAGGGCGCGTGCGTCGTGCGCGGTCTCGGCGGAGACGGCCAGCCGGGCGAGCTCCTGGCACAGCGTGAGGTCGACCTCGGCGAGCACCGCGGCCACGTCGGGGATGGCGCGTGCCGTCATCGACAGCGAGCTGATGCCCAGTCCCACGAGGACCACGGCGAGGACGGGGTTGGACGCCGCCTCGCCGCACACCCCGACCGGGCGGCCCTGCTGCGCGCCCCCCGCGCAGGTCGCGGCGACGAGCTGCAGGACGGCGGGCTGCCACGGGTCGGAGAGCTCGGCGAGCGAGCCCAGGAGGCGGTCGGCGGCCATCGTGTACTGGGTGAGGTCGTTGGTGCCGATCGAGGCGAAGTGCGCGCGGGCCAGGATCGGCCCGGCGAGCAGTGCGGCCGAGGGGACCTCGACCATGACACCCGGGACCGCGAGACCGTGCGCCGTGCACGCGGCGACGAACTCCTCGGTCTCGGAGACGGTCGAGACCATGGGTGCCATGACCCACACCTCGGCCTCCTCGGCTGCGGCGGCGCGGGCCACGGCCTCGAGCTGCTGGTCGAGGAGCTCGGGGGAGCGCTTGGCGGTCCGCAGCCCACGGACGCCGAGGGCGGGGTTCTCCTCGTCGTCGGAGGTGAGGAAGGCGAGGGGCTTGTCGGCTCCGGAGTCCAGGGTGCGGATGACGACCTTGCGGCCCGGGAAGGCGCTGAAGACGCGGCGGTAGGCCTCCACCTGCTCGTCGACGGTGGGCGGCTGCTCCCGGTCGAGGAAGCAGAACTCCGACCGGAACAGCCCCACGCCCTCGGCGCCGGCCTGCGCAGCAGGCTCTGCGTCGGAGGGGTCCCCGATGTTGGCGAGCAGCTGGACGCGGTGCCCGTCGCGGGTGCGGCCCTCACCGTCGAAGGTGCGCACTCGGGACGCCACGGCCCGCACGGTGGTGAGCTCCTCCTCGGTGGGGTCCGCGACCACCAGGCCGGTCGACCCGTTGACCAGGGCGAAGTGCCCGTCCTCGAGGAGGTCGTGAGCGCCCTGGGCGGCCACGACGGCGGGGATGCCCTTGGCGTTGGCGACGATCGCGGTGTGCGAGGTCGGGCCGGCACCGTCGGTGACGATCGCCACGACCTGCGCGGGGTCCAGAGACGCCGTGACGGAGGGGGCGAGGTCGTAGGCGACGAGCACGAAGGGCGTGTCGCAGCTGGGCAGCCCGGGCTTCGGGCGACCCGTGAGGTGGGCGACGAGCCGGTCTCGGATGTCGTGGACGTCGCTGACGCGCTCGGCGAAGTACCCCCCGAGCGCCTCGAACTGCTCGGCGACCTCGGCGGCGGCCTCCCACACGGCGCGCTCGGGGACCAGGTAGTCGTCCACCACCCGACGCTGGGCGTCGGCGACGAGGGTCGGGTCGGCGGCGATCGCGGCGGTCGCCTCGAGGACGGCGCGCGCCTCGCCGGTCGCCCGCTCGGCAGCGGCGTCGAGGTCGGCGGCGACATGGTCGCTCGCGCCCTGGATCTCGGCGGCGCGGGCGGCATGGTCCTCGCGAGGCGACAGGCGCAGACCGGGGGAGGGCTCGGCGATGGGCAGGGGCATGTGCACGACGGGCCCGGCCACCAGACCCGCGCAGACTCCGATCCCCGAGACCGTCCTCGTCGACGGGCGTGGTGAAGGGGTGTTCATCCGTACCTCCTGATCAGCGCGCTCTCCAGGCAGTGTCGCAGTAAATGTGCGTGGAGGCGACTACTCTTGGACCAGAGCCGACGAGCCCGACCGGCAGACCACCAGCACAACGCGCAGACCACGAAACTTCAGGAGCTTCTCTCATGAGCAAGGCACAGCAGATCCTCGCCGCACTGGGCGGTCAGGCCAACGTCGTCGACCTGGAGCCGTGCATCACGCGCCTGCGTGTCGAGGTCTCCAACCCGGACCTCATCAGCGAGAGCGACCTCAAGGCGACCGGTGCGTTCGGCGTCGTGCGCTCGGGCAAGATCGTCCAGGTCATCGTCGGCCCCGAGGCCGACAACCTCGCCGCCGAGCTCGACGGGCTCCGCTGAGCGGGACCTGACGATGCCGACCGACGGCACGGGAACCGTGCGCGACCAGCCTGCACCGGCACCGGTGCGGCTGGTCGCGCCCGTCTCCGGGGAGGTCGTCGCCCTGAGCGACGTCCCCGACGAGGTCTTCGCCGAGGAGATCGTCGGCCCAGGTCTCGCGATCGAGCCCCGCGCGGTGCCGGGAGGGTCGGACACCGTCGTCCAGGCCCCCGTCTCCGGCACCATCGGCTCGCTCTACCCCCACGCCTTCGCGATCGAGCGCCCTGACGGCCGGACCGTCCTGGTGCACCTCGGGATCGACACGGTGACGTTGCGCGGCGAAGGATTTGTCCTGCACGTCGCCTCGGGCGACGAGGTCGCCGCCGGTCAGACCCTCATCACCTGGGACCCCGACACCGTCGCGGCGGCCGGGTTCTCCACGGTGTGCGTGGTCATCGCCCTGCAGGGCGACCCGGACGCGGTCGACAAGACCGTCCAGCCGGGCCAGCAGGTCCGTCGCGGCGACGACGTCGTGCTCTGGCGCTAGACCCGGCTGCTCCGCTACTCCCCGGCGAGGCTCACCCCGGCCGTCGCGAGCTCGGTCCGGACCGCCTCCCGCAGCGCGCGCGCCACGTCCCACTGCATCGCCGGGTCGGTCTTGACCTCGAGCTTGAGCGAGACGGCTGACGCGCTGAGGCTCTCGATGCCGACCACGCGCGGCTCCTCCTGCAGGTAGGTCCGCAGCACGGTGTCGGCGGTGAGGCGCTCGCCGGCACGGGTGAGGGTCGCCCGGGCCAGGTCGAGGTCCGCGTCGACGTGCAGCTCGACGTCGACGCTCACGCGCGCCCAGCCCTGGGTCTTGTTGCCCACCTTGAGGATCTCGCCGTTCCGCACGTACCAGAGGGTCCCGGTCGCGTCACGCACCTTGGTGATGCGCAGCGCGACGGCCTCCACGGTCCCCGACACGTCACCGACGGTGATGGTGTCCCCGACCCCGTACTGGTCCTCGAGCAGCAGGAACATCCCGGACAGGAAGTCCTTGACGAGGCTCTGCGCGCCGAACCCGAGCGCGACGCCGGCGACGCCCGCCGAGGCGACGAGCGGCATGATGTTCACGCCGACGTCGTCGAGCATCATGAGCACGACGATCGCCCCGACCACGAGGGTCGCCGTCGAGCGCAGCACCGAGCCGATGGTCCGGGCGCGCTGCGCACGTCGGGCGGCCGCCAGCGGGTTGGACTGCCGCACGGCGGTGCCCACGCCCGACGCCGCCAGCTGCCGGAGCCCGCGGCGGTCCATGAAGGAACCGTCCGCGAGGTGCTCGGTCACCGTCCGGATCATGCGACGCAGGACCACGAGGACGACCAGGCCCACCAGAGCGGTGAGCACGAGGCGCATCGGCGTCCCGAGGAACCAGTCGGCCCACGAGCCCAGGTCTGAGGCGTCGAAGCCGCCGGAGCCGCTGGAGCCGGCGGCGGCAGCGGTGGTGGTGGTGGTGAGTCCGGTGGTCGTGGGGCTCGCGGTCGCGAGGGGTGGCACGGGCAGAGCGGTGAGCGGTGCGGCGGGGAGGTGCATGCGGACCACGCTACCCAGCGTCGGCGGCAGGTGCGTGCTGCGTGCGCAGCAGGTGGCCGACGCACCGTGCGACGTGATGCTCTTGCGGCGACTCTCTGGCAGGATTCACTCGTGGACCCCTCTGAGCGCGCGACCCTCTCACCTGCACTTGTCGACCTCGCCGAGGCTCACGGGATCTCCCACGACCACTGGGGGTTCCACGGCGAGAAGAAGACTGCGCCGGCCTCGACGCTCGTCGCGATCCTCGCCGCCCTCGGGGTCGACGCGTCCACGCCCGAGCACATCGACGTCGCTCTCGCGACAGTCGTCGACGACGAGTGGCGCCGCATGCTCCCCGCCACCGTCGTCTCGCGCCACGGGGTCGCGCACCGCGTGCCGGTCCACGTGACGGACGGCGTCGACGTCGAGGTGTGGGTCGAGCTCGAGGACGGCACACGCGTCACGCTCGAGCAGGTGGACGACTACGTCGAGCCCCGCACGGTCGACGGCCGCACGATCGGGCGGGCGACCTTCGAGCTCCCCGACGACCTCCCGCTCGGCTGGCACGAGCTGCGTGCCCGCACGCGCGACGGCCAGTCCCGGACCGTGCTCGCCGTGACCCCGGACCGTCTCGAGCTCCCCGAGCACCTGGTGGGGTCGCAGCACTGGGGCCTCATGGCCCAGTTCTACTCCGTCCGCTCCCGCCAGTCCTGGGGGATCGGCGACTTCGCCGACCTCGCGGACATCGCGTGGATCGGCGGGCAGCAGCTCGGCGCCGACTTCCTGCTGGTCAACCCGGTCGCCGCGGCCGAGCCGACGACGCCGATGACGCCGTCGCCCTACCTCCCGGTGTCACGGCGCTTCGTCAACCCGATCTACCTGCGGGTCGAGGACATCCGCGAGACCGCGTACCTCTCTGCTGCCGACAGGTCGCTCGTCGAGTGGGCTGCGGACGACGTCCGCGAGCTGAGCACCGACCCGGGGCCGATCGACCGCGACGCCGTGTGGGACGCGAAGAAGAGCGCGCTGCGCGTCGTCTTCGAGGCACCTCGTTCGGCCGCCCGCCAGACCGCCTTCGTGGACTTCTGCCGGTCGCAGGGCAGCGGCCTCGAGAGCTTCGCGACCTGGTGCGCCTTCACCGACCACCTCGGCTCGGGCGAGTGGCCCGAGGAGTACCGCACCCCGGGCTCGGAGGCAGTGGCCCGGCTCCGCGAGGAGCTCTCCGACGAGGTCGACTTCTACTCCTGGCTCCAGTGGGTCGCCGACGTCCAGCTCGAGCAGGCCCAGCGTGCCGCCCGCGAGAGCGGCATGGGCATCGGGATCATGCACGACCTCGCGGTCGGCGTGCACCCCCGCGGGGCGGACGCCTGGGCCCTGGCGGGCGTGCTCGCCCAGGGCATGGAGGTGGGCGCGCCGCCGGACATGTACAATCAGCAGGGCCAGAACTGGTCGCAGCCCCCGTGGCACCCGCGCGAGCTCGCACGTGCGGGGTACGCCCCGTACCGCGACCTCATCCGCACGGTGTTCCGTCACGCGGGTGCGCTGCGCATCGACCACGTCATCGGTCTGTTCCGGCTGTGGTGGATCCCGCAGGGCAGCCCGGCCGACGAGGGCGCGTACGTCCGGTACGACCACGAGGCGCTCATCGGCATCCTGTGCCTCGAGGCGCAGCGTGCCGGGGGCGTCGTCATCGGAGAGGACCTCGGCGTCGTCGAGCCCTGGGTCCGCGGCTACCTCACGGACCGCGGCGTCCTGAGCACCTCCGTGCTGTGGTTCGAGAAGGACGACGACGGGCGCCCGATGGCTCCGGAGGACTACCGTCCGCTGTCGCTGACGACCGTCACCACCCACGACCTCCCGCCGACGGCCGGGTACCTGGCCGGCGAGCACGTCGAGCTGCGCGAGCGGCTCGGCCTGCTGACCGAGCCCGTGCACCAGGTCCGCCAGGACGCGCGCCGTGAGCGCGAGCAGATGGTCCTCGCGCTCGCCGCGCGGGGTCTCGTGGGGGACGACCCGTCCGAGCGCGAGCTCGTCGAGGCGCTCCACCGGTACGTGCTCCTCACGCCGGCGACCCTGCTCGGTGTCTCGCTCGCGGACGCCGTCGGCGAGCGCCGGGCGCAGAACCAGCCCGGGACGGACCAGGAGTACCCGAACTGGAAGGTGCCGCTCGGCGACTCCCTCGGCACCGTGGTGCTCGTCGACGACCTCGCGGAGAACGCGCGGCTCCGCTCGCTCGCCGCGGTGATGAACGAGGGCACCGGGCGGACGACGGAGGACGTCGACTCCTGAGCGCAGCGTCCCCCGGCGCCTGACGACCGGCGCCTGAGACGACACAGCCCGCCCCGGTGCCTGAGCACCGGGGCGGGCTGTCTGCGTCAGGGCGTGTCGTCAGCGAGCACCTGTCAGCCTGCGCCTGTCAGCGCGCGGCGTCGACCGCCTGGGCGCGCAGCGCACGCTCGACGCCGGCCAGCGACTCGTCGACGAGCCGGCGCAGCGCGGGAGCGGCGTCCGGGTGGGCGGCGAGCCACCCACGGGTCGCGTCGCGGAGGCTCTCGTCGGCGAGGGCAGCCGGGTAGAGGCCCTCGACCAGGGTCTCGGCGATGTGGTAGCTGCGGCTCTCCCACAGTCCCTCGATCGCGGCGAAGTACGGCTCGACGACCGCGCGGAGCGCCTCGGGGTCGTTGACGTGCCCGAATCCGATGGTCGTGGAGCGGACGATCGCGTTGGGGGCGCTGTCGGTCTCGACGAGGGAGTCGAAGGCGGCGCGCTTGCCCTCGGCCGTCGGGATCGTGGCGCGGGCCCGGGCGGCCGACTGCTGACCGTTGGAGGTGTTGTCCTCGGCGAGCGTCGCGTCGACCTCCTCGGCGGTGGCGTCCCCGGCGAGGACGAGCCCGTCGAGGATCTCCCAGCGCAGGTCGGTGTCGATCGTCAGGCCGTCGAGGGCGACCGACCCGTCGAGGAGCCCGCGCAGCGTCGCGGTGTGCGCCGAGGAGCTGGCGACGGCCGCGAAGTACTTGACGAACTGGAACTGGGCGTCGGAGCCGGCCTCGGCGGCCTGCGCGAGGATCCACAGGCGGTTGCCGACGGTCTCGACGGTCTGCGGCCGGATGGCCGGCGAGACGTAGCTGCGTGCTGCGAGGGCGAGCTGGGCGAGCGTCGTGCGGATGGTCGTCGACTCGGTCTCGGTCGAGATGTTGCCGAGCACGAGGTCCACGTAGTCGCTCGCGGGCGTCTCGCCGTCGCGGGTCGCGTCCCAGACGGAGCCCCAGACGAGCGAGCGGGCGAGCGGGTCCTGGATCTTCGACAGCTGCGCGATCGCGACGGCGAGGGACGCCTCGTCGAGGCGGATCTTGGCGTAGGCGAGGTCGTCGTCGTTGAGGAGTACGAGGTCCGGGCGTGCGCGGCCCACGAGCTCGGGCACCTCGGTGCGCTCGCCGTCGACGTCGAGCTCGACGCGGTGGGTGCGCACGAGGGCTCCCGAGGCGTCGAGGTCGTAGTACCCGACCGCGAGGCGGTGCGGCCGGATGGTCGGGTAGTCGGCCGGGGCGGACTGCAGGACCGCGAAGGAGGTCACGACGCCCTCGGCGTCGACCTCGATCTCCGGGCGCAGCGTGTTGACGCCTGCGGTCTCGAGCCACAGCGCGGACCACGAGGCGAGCTCGCGCCCGCTGGTGGCCTCGAGCTCGGTGAGGAGGTCGACGAGCTCGGTGTTGCCGTACTCGTGCTTGGCGAAGTACCGGGCGACGCCGGCCATGAAGGCGTCGATGCCGACCCACGCGACGAGCTGCTTGAGGACGGACCCGCCCTTGGCGTAGGTGATGCCGTCGAAGTTGACCTGGACGTCCTCGAGGTCGTTGATGGTGGCGACGATGGGGTGTGTCGAGGGCAGCTGGTCCTGGCGGTAGGCCCAGGA
Source organism: Sanguibacter keddieii DSM 10542 (assembly GCF_000024925.1). Lineage (NCBI taxonomy): Bacteria > Bacillati > Actinomycetota > Actinomycetes > Micrococcales > Sanguibacteraceae > Sanguibacter > Sanguibacter keddieii. Next base: position 2,739,597 of record NC_013521.1, on the reverse strand, counting down.
CTTCTCCATCGCGGCGAAGGTGGTCCACGCCTCGGTCCACTCGGTGGCCTCGGCGGTGGCGAGCGTCGACGCCCACTCGGCGAAGGACTCGTTGAGCCACAGGTCGTTCCACCACCGCATGGTGACGAGGTCGCCGAACCACATGTGCGCGAGCTCGTGCAGGATCGTGACGACCCGGCGCTCCTTGATCGCGTCGGTGACCTTGGACCGGAAGACGTAGGTCTCGGTGAAGGTCACGCAGCCGGCGTTCTCCATGGCCCCGGCGTTGAACTCGGGGACGAACAGCTGGTCGTACTTGGGGAACGGGTAGGGGTACTGGAACTTCTCCTCGTAGAACGCGAAGCCCTGTCGGGTCTTCTCGAACACGTAGTCGGCGTCCATGTGCTCGGCGAGCGAGGCGCGGCAGAACACCCCGAGCGGGATGACGCGGCCGTCGCTGCTGGTGAGCTCGGAGCGCTGCACGACGTAGGGACCGGCGACGATCGCGGTGATGTACGTCGAGATGCGCTGCGTGGGCTCGAAGGACCAGGTCGAGGTCCCCTCGCCGGCCGGGACGGGCTCGGGCGTGGGGGAGTTGGAGACGACCTCCCAGGCGGACGGTGCGGTGACCGTGAACTGGAAGGTGGCCTTGAGGTCGGGCTGCTCGAAGGCGGCGAAGACCCGGCGGGCGTCGGGCACCTCGAACTGCGTGTAGAGGTAGACCTCGCCGTCGACGGGGTCGACGAAGCGGTGCAGGCCCTCGCCGGAGTTCGTGTACGCCGCGTCGGCGACGACGCGCAGCGTGTTCTCGGCGGCGAGCCCGTCGAGCTGGATGCGCGAGTCGGCGAAGACGGCGGCCGGGTCGAGCGACTGGCCGTTGAGGGTGACCTCGTGGACGGTCGGCGCGACGAGGTCGATGAACGTCGACGCCCCGGCCTCTGCGGTGAACCGGACCTCGGTGGTCGACCGGAAGGTCTCGGGACCGGTCGTGAGGTCCAGGTCGATCACGTACGAGTCGACGGCGACGACGCCGGCGCGGGCGGTCGCTTCGACACGGGTCAGGTTCTGTCCGGGCACGGAGAGCCTCCTCGGGGGATGCGGCGCCGGCAGGCTGCGGAGGGGCTGATGAGCGCGCCGAGGCAGGTCCGGGCACCTGGTGGGTGGGCCTGGTGCGGCCATGGACGATCATGTCACGCCGAGGGGTCGTGCCGCAGGCGACAGACGCGCCGTCGGTCGGTACCGTCGGGAGGGAATCGAGCGCCCCTCGCCGACGTTGGTACTGGTCGACGAGGTGCGGCGACCTCCCAGCACCCGGTCCGCCGCAGCACCGACCACCGAACCCCGCAGCATCGACCCCCGCAGCATCGACCCCCGGAGCGACATGACCACCGAGCAGACCACCCAGACCGCCGACTTCTGGTTCGACCCCTTGTGCCCCTGGGCGTGGATGACGTCGCGCTGGATCGGCGAGGTCGAGAAGGTCCGCGACATCACGGTCCGCTGGCACGTGATGAGCCTGTCCGTCCTCAACGAGGGCCGTGACCTCCCCGAGAAGTACTCCGAGCTCATGGCGAAGGGCTGGGGACCGGTGCGCGTGGTCACGGCCGCCCGCATCGAGCACGGCGAGCAGTACGTGAAGCCTCTCTACGACGCGATCGGCACCCGCCTGCACCCGGGCGGGCGCGACGACTTCGACGCCGTGATCCTGGAGTCCCTCGCGGAGGTCGGCCTGCCCGAGACGCTCGCCGCCGCAGCGACCTCGGACCGCTACGACACCGAGCTCCGCGCGTCGCACAAGGAGGGCATCGACCGCGTCGGCGAGGACGTCGGGACGCCGGTGGTCGCCTTCGGCGACGTCGCCTTCTTCGGCCCGGTCGTGACGCCGGCACCCAAGGGCGAGGACGCCGGACGCCTGTGGGACGGCTGCGTGCTCGTCGCCGGGACCCCCGGGTTCTTCGAGCTCAAGCGCACCCGGACGCAGGGCCCGGTCTTCGATTGAGCCCCGCAGTCCACCTCGGCCTGCCGGGCCTGGCGCCGAGCTCTCCCCACCGGCCTCCCGCGCGCGCTGCGCGTGGGGGGCCTGCCCGAGCCGCGGCGCACTGGTCGACGGTCGTGAGCGACGCCCCGGCGCTCGCCGCGGTCGTCGAGGCGCGTCTCGGCGCGAGCGACCGGCACGTCCTGGCGACCATGACGGTGAGCGGTGCCCCTCGGGTCAGCGGCTCGCGGGTCGACGTCCGCGACGGAGACCTGGTGGTCCCGGTGGTGCTGCGGTCGCCGAAGGGCACCGACCTCCTCGGCGACCCTCGGTGCGTCGTGCACTCGAACCCCGGCGACGGGTCGATGGTCGGCGACGTGAAGATCACGGGACGGGCAGCGGACCTCGTGGGGGCCGACGGCGAGCCCCGCCCGCACGGCCGCGAGCCCGTCGAGGTGGTGGTGCTCGTCGAGGTCGTCGAGCTGTCGGTCCGGGACCCCGCCACGGGCGAGGTCACGGTGACCCGCTGGACCGCGCCCGACGCCGACTCCGCCCACGACACCGCCGGGCGCACCGGCGAGGGTTCCGACCGCCGATGAGCGACCCCAGATGACCGGCAGCGACGGCAGCCCGCCCGGGATCGCAGCGGGCAGCGCCCCGGGGTCCGCACCGGGCACCCCTGCCTGGGTCGAGCACGCGATCTTCTGGCACGTGTACCCGCTCGGCGCCGTCGGCGCCGAGCAGACGGCGGACGAGGCGGGGCTCGAGGTCCGGCACCGGCTGCCGGACCTCGAGCCGTGGCTCGACCACGCCGTGGTGCTCGGCGCCTCGGGGATCCTCCTGGGGCCGGTCTTCGCCTCGTCGACGCACGGCTACGACACGGTCGACCACCTCCGGGTCGACCCGCGGCTGGGCGACGAGGCCGACCTGGTAGCCCTCGTCGACGCGGCGCACCGCCGCGGGCTGCGCGTGGTGCTCGACGGCGTGTTCAACCATGTCGGGCAGGCCTTCCCCCGCTTCATCGACGCCTTTGCCGCCGGCCCCGGCTCGCCCGCCGCGGGCTGGTTCCGGCTGCACTGGCCCGACGACGGCGGCCCGCCGTCGCACGACGACTTCGAGGGGCACTCGGCCCTGGTAGCCCTCGAGCACAGCAACCCCGAGGTCGCGGCCTACGTCACCGAGGTCATGACCTACTGGGGCGACCGCGGGGTCGACGGCTGGCGTCTCGACGCCGCGTACGCCGTCCCGCCGAGCTTCTGGGCGCCCGTGCTCGCCGAGGTGCGCCGCCGTCATCCCGAGACCTACGTGCTCGGTGAGGTGATCCACGGGGACTACGCCGCGGTCGTCGCGGAGTCCGGGATGGACTCCGTCACGCAGTACGAGCTGTGGAAGGCGGTCTGGAGCTCGCTCAACGACCGCAACGCCTACGAGCTCGCGCACGCGCTGGGCCGCCACGACGGCTTCGTCGAGACCTTCGCGCCCGCGACGTTCGTCGGGAACCACGACACCACCAGGATCGCGAGCCGTCTCGACGACCCCCGGCACCTGGCCCACGCGCTCGTGGTGCTCTTCACTGTCGGCGGGACGCCGACGGTCTACGCGGGCGACGAGCTCGGGCTGCTGGGCGTCAAGGAGGACCGTGCCGGGGGCGACGACGCGGTGCGCCCTCGGCTCCCGTCGGCCCCGCCCGGCGCCGACGGGCTCGACGCCTCGCCGGCCTTCGCGCTGCACCGCCGGCTCGTGGGCCTGCGCCGGAGGCACCCGTGGCTGCACCGCGCCCGGACCGAGGTCCGCGTGATCTCGGACACGGTGATGACCTACGTCTCCAGGGCGGGGGACGACGAGGTCGTCGTCGCGCTGAGCACCGACGACGACCCCGTCGAGATCGACCTGGGGGCCGGCGCGGAGTGGCTCGAAGGCGCTGGTCACCTGCTCCCCGGGGGGTCGGTGGTCCGGCTCGACCCGCACGGCTGGGCGTGCCTGGGGCGCAGCGCAGACCGGTGAGGGCGGGACGCGCGAGCATCGCCTGAGAGGCACGCTGGAGGACGGACCGTCTCACCCGGTCCCGGTGCGTCGTGGCATGCTGCCCTGTGCGGACGATGGACCGTCGTGACCGCCCACCACACGTGAGGAGACCTTCGAATGGCTGGAACCACGCCGACCTCCGCGCCGCGGAGCACCCAGGGCAGGCGCAGGCTGCCACCCTGGCTCGTCGTGTTCATCGCGTTCGACGTCCTCCTGGTCGCCGGCGCCGCGTGGCTGCTCCTCGGCGGCGGCTCGGGAGGAGACGGAGAGGACGTGGCCCAGAGCCCCTCGCCGTCCACGAGCGCACCGGCCACCACGGAGCCCAGCGACGACGCCGACGACCCCGAGCCGTCGCCGACGCTCGAGATCGACCCCGCCGAGGCGACGGTCGTCGCCTCGCCGACGGGCAACATCACCTGCGCGATCGTCCCCGGGGGCGTGCGCTGCGAGATCGCGTCGCTGGCCGAGGAGCCGGCGGTCGTCGAGGGCTGCGAGGGGACGGTCGGCCACGTCGTCGAGCTGACCTCCGCGGGTGTCTCGACCCCGTGCGTCCCCACGGATGAGACCCCGGCTCCCGCGGGCCCGGACGTCGCCGTCCTGGCCTACGGCGAGACGAGCGAGGTCAACAACTTCGTGTGCGAGAGCACCGAGACCGGGATGCGCTGCACCGACTCGACGACCGGCGACGGCTTCGTCCTCGCCCGTGCGGGCGTCACGACCGTCTGAGCCTCCCGGGCAGCACCGAGCCCTCGGGACCGACCTCACGTCGAGGTGGTCCCGAGGGCTCTGTGCGGTGCTCGTCGCTCTCAGGCCGCTGTCACCAGATGCGGACGCGGTCTTCCGGGGCGAGGTACAGCGCGTCGCCAGGCTGCACGTTGTACGTGGTGTGGAACTCGTCGAGGTTGCTCACCACACCGTTGCACCGGAACTCGGCGGGGGAGTGCGGGTCGGTCGCGAGGCGCTGCACCATGGCCTCGTCGCGCATGGTGGTCTGCCACACCTGCGCCCAGGACAGGAACACCCGCTCGGTCCCGGACAGCCCGTCGACCGACGGCGCAGCCGAGAGGTCCGTCCCGAGGGAGATCTCGTAGGCCTTGAGGGCGATCGACAGGCCGCCGAGGTCACCGATGTTCTCCCCGATGGTCAGCGCACCGTTGACCGTGCGGTCGGCGTCGAGCTGAGCGGGGTGGAACGCGTCGTACTGCTCGATGAGCGCCGCGGTCCGCTTCTCGAACTCGGCGCGGTCGGAGCCGGTCCACCAGTCCTCGAGGCGGCCGGCACC